>JAFEFZ010000051.1 GCA_018240325.1 Pseudomonadota bacterium | reverse complement strand
TGCGCCGCGCCTCGACGCCCTGGCGCACCCAGGCCTCCTCCTGCGCCAGCAGCTTGTCGGCGCGCGCGGCAGCCGCGGCCTCGGCCGCCAGCTCCTCGTCGCGGCGGCGCTCGAAGGCGGCGAAGTTGCCCGGGTAGGTACGCAGCCGGCCGCGGTCGAGCTCGACGATCGTAGTGGCCACCGCGTCCAGAAAGGCGCGGTCGTGGCTGACCACCACCACCGCGCCGCCGAAGCCCTGCAGCCAGCCTTCGAGCCAGGCGATCGCGTCCAGATCGAGGTGGTTGGTGGGTTCGTCGAGCAGCAGCACCTCGGGCGCGGCCACCAGCGCGCGCGCCAGCGCCACCCGCTTGGCGCTGCCGCCCGACAGCTCGCCGACGCGGCGCGTGCCGTCGAGCTGCAGCTGCGACAGCGTGGTCGCCACGCGCTGCTCCCAGTGCCAGGCGTCGAGTGTGTCGAGCTGCGCGTGCAGCGCCGCCAGGTCGTCGCCGCTCGCGTGCTGCTCGTAGCGAAGCCGCAGCGCGCGCGCGTCGGCCAGGCCGTCGGCGACGGCATCGAACACGGTGGCGGCCGCATCGAGCCCGCCTTCCTGCGGCACGTAGGCGCAGCGCAGCCCCTGCGCGCGCTGCAGCTCGCCGGCGTCGGGCGCTTCCAGCCCGGCCAGCAGCTTCAGCAGCGACGACTTGCCGCTGCCGTTGCGCCCGATCAGCCCGACGCGCTCGCCCGGTTGCAGCACGAAGGACGCATCGTCCAGCAGCGCGGCGTCGCCGTAGGCGAGGTGGGCGTGGGCGAGGGTCAGCAGCGGCATCGGGTGGCGCGCGGCAGGCGGGTCGCCGCGGCGCGCGATTATCGGCAGCCGGCGCGCCCGGCCGCCGCGCATGCTGCGTTGCGCGGCCGCCGCACATGCCCCGCCGCGCCGTCGGGTTCGTGCCGGGCCGCAGGCTCGGTGCCGGACAATCGCCGCCGCGGCAGCACGGCGGCCCGCGGCTTGCGGCTCAGGCGCCACGAGCGCATCCCCCGCGCTTCGGGTGGGTCTGCCGCGGCGCCCGTGATCTATTTGCTGCGCCGCGGGACAGCGCCGCAACGGCCTGTGGAAAACGGGACCGGCAAGCCCGAAGATGCCGGGCATCGCACGTCGTTGGGAACAAAGAATGAACGCAAGCAAACTTGCGCCGCTGCTGCGGCGCGCTGCCGTCGCCGGCAGCCTGGCACTGATGGCCGCCGGTGCGGCGGTTGCCGATCCGATCACGCTGGCACCGCAATACGCCGGCCAGTACGCGGCCGGCAACGGCGTCGATGCCACCTTCTTGAAGGTCAAGGACGATTGGCACGACAGCACCGTGCTGTGGAACGAAGCCACCAAGACCTACGGCAACGGCAGCGCGATCGGCGGCTATGACTGGGGCACCGGCCTGTGGGGCCTGGCCGACTGGCAGACCGCCAACCGCCGCAACCCGCCGACCGGCATGATCGAAGGCAGCTGGAGCGGCCGCGTCGGGCAGATCTCCTTCGGCGACGACAAGTACAACAGCGAGCACGGCGGCAAGTGGGGGCCGGTGACCGTCGCGCCCTTGTTCGGCCCCGGCAGCACCTTGTCCAGCCAGGACAACTGGACCTCGCACTTCGGCGGCTACATCCGCGTCACCGAGGCCGGCCTGTACAACTTCAGCGTGCTGCACGACGACGGCTTCTTCTTCAAGCTGCACGGCGGCGGCAACACGCTGGAGATGAGCCACGACTTCCTCAATCCGCGCGACCGCGTCGGCTTCGGCAGCGACCTGTGGTTGAGCGAGGGCCTGTACGGCTTCGAGCTCGGCGCCTACGAGCGCATCCTCGCCGGCGTCGTCGAACTGGCGTGGTCGCGCGGCGACAAGAACTGGACGCCTGTGCCGACCGAGCACCTCGTCGCCAGCGTGCCCGAGCCGGGCAGCTTCGCGCTGATGGCCGGCGGCCTGCTGCTGCTGGCCGCAGCCCGCCGCAACCGCCGCAACGCCTGAGCTCG
>JAFEFZ010000050.1 GCA_018240325.1 Pseudomonadota bacterium | reverse complement strand
CGCGAACACCTCGCCGCGCACGAACTCGTGCTTGGCCGGCTGGGCTTCCTCCCAGGCCAGGAATTCCTCCGCCGTCATCGGGCGGGCTTCGAGGGCGTATCCCACGCGCGGCTCCGCAGCTTGCAGGTTCACGCCCGGCAGTCTAGTGCAGTGTTCCACGCTATGCAGCACATAAAACCGCGCCTTTGCCGCCCTGGCGTCGTTGCAAATCCTCGCGATGCCACTGGGCATCGCTGCGGTTTGCGCCTGGCCTGGACGACAGATCCACCGGCCTTCCGGAGTGCCGCACGGCGTGCAGCACGGCACCGGGTGCGCGGCACCTGCCGTGCGAGCCCTCCCCTAGCAGCGCTGCGGCGGCGGCTGCCGGCGGCAAGCCGCCCGGCTGGGCACGCGCTGCGCAGGGCTTGCGGCCGCTGCCGTCCCGAATGGTGCTGGCAGACTGCGGTCCGTGCACACCGTCGAGATCGTGCTGCTGGTGGTCCTGCTCGGGGCCGTGACCGGCATCGCTGCGCGCTACATGCGCGCGATTCCGCTGCCGCTGATCCAGATCGCCCTGGGCGCGCTGCTGTCGTGGCCGCAGCAGGGCCTGCACATCGCCTTCGACCCGGAGCTGTTCCTGGCGCTGTTCATCCCGCCGCTGCTGTTCGCCGACGGCTGGCGCATCCCCAAGCGCGAGTTCTTCGCGCTGCAGGTGCCGATCCTGCGGCTGGCCCTGGGGCTGGTGCTGTTCACCGTGCTGGGGCTGGGCACGCTGATCCACTGGCTGATCCCCGAAATCCCGCCGGCCGTGGCCTTCGCGCTGGCGGCCGTGGTGTCGCCCACCGATGCGGTGGCGGTGTCGGCGATCACGCGCAACCTGGGCCTGCCGGCGCGCACGCTGCATCTGCTGCAGGGCGAATCGCTGCTGAACGACGCGTCGGGGCTGGTGGCGCTGAAGTTCGCGGTGGCGGCGGCGCTGACGGGCGCCTTCTCCTGGACCGCCGCGGCGCGCGACTTCCTGTGGCTGGCGCTGGGCGGGCTCGGCCTGGGCGCGCTGATCGGCTGGGGCTTCGCGGTCGCGCGCGACGCCGTCACCCGGCGCGTCGGCGACCTGGCCGCCACGCAGATGGTGCTGCTGCTGGTGCTGCTGCCGTTTGCCGCCTACCTGGTGGCCGAGCGCAGCGGCGTGTCCGGCATCCTGGCGGCGGTGGCCGCCGGCGTCACCACCAACTTCGCCGACCTGCGCCGCAGCGACTTCATCGTCGAGCGCATCCAGAGCGAAGGCGCGTGGACGATGATGGAATCGGCGTTCAACGGCGCCGTGTTCCTGCTGCTGGGGCTGCAGCTGCCGTCGATCGTCGGCGGCACGCTGCACGCGGCCGGCGGCCGCTGGTGGCTGCCGGCCGGGCAGGCGGTGGCCATCAGCGTGGGCCTGCTGGGCCTGCGCTGGATCTGGTTGTCGCTGGCGGTGCGCGGCAGCCTGTGGCGGGCGCACGAGCGCGGCCACCTGCTCGAGCGGCCGTCGCCGGCGCTGACGCTGGCGACCACGCTGGCGGGCATCCGCGGTGCCGTCACGCTGGCGGGCGCACTGTCGGTGCCGCTGCTGATGGCCGACGGCACGCCCTTTCCGGCGCGCGACGACCTGGTGTTCCTGGCCGCCGGCACGATCCTGTGCACCCTGATCATCGGCAGCATCGGCCTGCCGCTGGTGCTGCGCCGGCTGCCGCCGGCCGGCGAGCCGGTGTCGGCACGCGAGGAGCGCCAGGCCCGGCTCGCCGCCTGCCGCGCGGCGATCGCGTTCCTAGCGCGGCCGCCGCAGGGATTGCAGGCCGATGATCCGGCGCGGATGGCGCAGCACCAGGAAGCCGCAGGGCGCCTGACGCAGGACTACCGCCAGCGCATCGATCTGCTGGAAGAACCGGACACCCCGCAGACGCCCGAGGCCCAGGCCGAGTCGCCCGAGGCCACGCGCCAGCGCCGCCAGCGCTACCTGGTCGAGCTCGATCTGCGCCTGCAGGCGCTGCACGCCGAACGCGAGGTGCTGTATGCGCTGCGCCACGCGCACCGCATCAACGACGAATCGCTGCGGGGGCTGGTGGCCGAGCTGGATCTGTCCGAGGTGTCGCTGCGCAGGCGGCTGACGGTGGCGCGCCGGGCACTCGGCCTGGCGGCGGAGCGTCCGGTCGACTGAACGCGGCACCGCAGCCGGCCCCGGGCCGGGCCTGGACGCACGGCTCTACGACGCGATGCCCCGTTCCGGTAGGATCAGGGAAAACCCTGAGAACCATATGTCGCATCCTGAAAGCACGCCGTCGCAAGTCCGGCCGATCACCGGCCACGACAGCAGCGGGTCGTGGATTCCGATCCGCCGCCTGAACAACCGCCATCGGCCGGACGTGTTGCGCCACTTGCTGGCGCTGAGCCCCGATGACCGCTACCTGCGCTTCGAGCACATCGCTACCGACGAGCAGGTGCAGCGCTACGTCGACCAGATCGACTTCGAGCGCGACGAGATCTTCGGCGTGTTCAACCGCCGGCTGGAGCTGGTGGCGATGGCGCACCTGGCCTTCGACGGCGGCACCGAGGGCCTGCCGGCCGACACCGCCGAGTTCGGCGTGTCGGTGGCGACGCACCTGCGCGGCCGCGGTGTCGGGCAGCGCCTGTTCGCGCACGCCGCGCTGCATGCGCGCAACCGCGGCGTGCACACCCTGGTGGTGCACGCGCTGAGCGAAAACGCGCCGATGCTGCGCATCGCCCGCAGCGCCGGCGCGGCGATCGAACGCAGCGGCGGCGAGGCGCGCGCCCGCGTGAAGCTGGCGCCCGACACGCTCGCCACGCGGGTCGGTGCACTGGTCGACGAAGGCGTGGCCGGCGTCGACTACGGCATCAAGCGCCAGGTGCAGCGCGTGGACCGGCTCGTGTCGGCGATCGCCGGCAGTTGCACCTGAAGTTACACCTGAGCGCCGCCGCCCGCGTTTCGGCGGCCTTCGTCCCCGCCTGACTGCGGGATCGGTCCCGCGAACACGGGAGCCTGCGGCGAAAGGCTGCGCAGTAGCATCGTCTGCACATCGATCACCCCCGCGGCGGCGCCCTCCCGGCGCCGCGCGGGCGATGGACAGAACAAGATGCAGACCACGCAGATCTGGATCATCGCGATCGCCGCCGCGGTGCTGGTGCCGCCGGCCGGGTTCGTGATCGCCCGCTGGCTGCAACGGCGGCGCGAGCCGCCGTTGCCCACCGAGTGGGCGCTGTCGGGCCGGCCGGTCTTCACCAGCGACGAGCGCAAGGTCTACCGCCATCTGCGCGAGGCGCTGCCGCAGCACATCGTGCTGGCCAAGCTGCCGCTGCTGCGCTTCTCGCAGGCCGACGATCCACAGCGCGTGCGCTACTGGTACGAACTGCTGGGCGGCATTCTCGTGACCTACGCGGTGTGCAGCGCCAACGGGCGCGTGCTGCTCGCCTTGGACCTGGATACCGATCGCAGCAGCGGCTCCGGCCGCAGCCAGCAGATCAAGGAGAACGTGCTGGCGGCCTGCAAGGTGCGCTACCTTCGCATCCCGGTCGCCCAGCTGCCTTCGGCCCAGGAACTGCAACTGCTGCTGCCGCAGCCCACGGCTGCATCGCGGGCGCCGCATCCGGCGGCAACCGCCGCCGCCACGCACGGCGAAGGCGCCGACGCCAACGGCCTGCGACGGGACAGCCGCACGCTGTGGCAGGACTCGGGCTTCTTCCAGGATTCCTTCTTCGGCGGTGAACTGCGGCCCGAAGGGGCGGGTGATCCGCAAGGCCGCGGCGATCCGGCCCGCGGCGCCAACCGGGGGCACGACCCGCGGCCGCCTGACGGCGGCGATCCGGGCGACACGGCCGCCGCGCAGCGCCCGCCGCGGCGCTGAGCTCGCCGCCGCCGCTGCCGCGTAGCATCGGCAGCATGGTGCCCGCCGCCGATCGGCTGCCCGGCTATGCCGACCTGACGCCCGACGTACTGCTGGCCGCGCTCGACGCGGTGGGCTTTCGCGGCGACGGCCGGCTGCTGCAGCTCAACTCGTACGAGAACCGCGTGTTCCGGCTGATGCTCGAGGACGGCCGCGCGGTGGTCGCCAAGTTCTACCGCCGCGGCCGCTGGAGCGACGCGCAGATCGTCGAGGAACACGCGTTCGCGGCCGAACTCGCCGCTGCCGAGGTGCCGGTGGTGGCACCGCTGCCGCTGCAGGCCGCCGACCCGGCGGTCACGCTGCTGCCGGCCGACGGGGCTCCGACGCTGGCGCTGCGCCGCGCGCCGCAAGGCCTGCACCGCTACGGCGTGTGGCCGAGCCGTGCCGGGCGCGCGCCCGAGCTCGAGGACCCCGAAGTGCTGGAGCGGCTGGGCGGCTTCATCGGCCGGCTGCATGCGGTCGGTGCGCGCCGGCCCTTCGTGTACCGCCGCCGGCTCGACGCGCGCGCCGACGTGCGCGCAGCGCTCGCGCTGCTGGAATCCGGCGCGGATGTGCCCGACGCGCAGCGCGCCGGCTGGGCGGCGGTGGCCGCCGAGGCGGTGGCGTGCATCGACGCGGCCTTCGACGCCTTCGAGCCCGAAGCGATCCGCCTGCACGGCGACTGCCACCCGGGCAACCTGCTGTGGCGCGAGCAGGGCGTGCACGTGGTCGACCTCGACGACGCCTGCCAGGGCCCGGCGGTGCAGGACTTGTGGATG
>JAFEFZ010000004.1 GCA_018240325.1 Pseudomonadota bacterium | reverse complement strand
TGAGCACGCTCGCCAATGCGTCGGCATGGAAGGCCAGTGCGTATTCGCCGAGCGCGGGAACCACGATGCGGCTGTGGCTTATCTCGACCCAGCCCAGTCCCGGAACCGGCAAGCGCATGCGGCTGACCAGAACCACCAGCAGCACGGCTGCCGCCGCCGCGGCCAAAGCCCAGCGCCGCCAGCGCCGCGGCAGGACATCGTAAACCGCGACGGCCACGCACAGCAGCAACCAGATCGCGCCTTCGAGCTTGATCGCCGGCAACAAGGCTGCGCAGACGATGGCGATGGTGAGCTGTCCCGCATCGCGCTCGCACCGCCAGCGCAACCAGGCCAGCACGGCGAAACCGAGCATCGTGGCCAGCCACAAATCCGCGTAGCCGGCCAGGGCCACGTGGACGTCGAGCAAGGGCAGCGAGCCGAGCGCGTACATCGCCGCCAGTGCACGCATGCGATCCAATCCCAATGCCCGCCATTGACCGTAGTGCGCGAACAGCAACCCGATCCACAACGCGAACCACGGCAGGTTGACCTGCGGCTCGATCCAGCCGCCCGCGGCGCTGGCGAACCAGACCTGCATCCACGCCAGCGTGGCCGGATACGCCCAGGCGATGCCGGTGTAGAGCTCTTGGGCCGGATGCGCGAGCCAATCGGGCATGGACACGAACGGCGCGTAGTGGCCGAGCAGGAACCAGGTCTTGGACTTGACCGCCCAGGCGTCCCAGGCGTCCCAGGGAAAGGTCGGACGCAGCCAGATTTCGCGCAGCATCAGCCAGCCGCGAAACACCAGCGACGCCAGCGCGACGGCGAGCAATCCCACAATCCACTTGTTCGCATTTTCCACTTTTTCAACAGTGGCTGGAGCACGACGACGCATGCGCCGCCACGCGACCAGCGCAGCCAGTACGGCGAATATCGCCAATGGCGAGGCCGCGTGTATCCATGCCCGCGTCGTGTCGGATCGCGCTAACAGATCGGTCGCCAGCGCGGCCAGCAACAAGCCGAAGAGGCTGCCGTGGCCGGCCGCAGCCGCGAGCCAGCCCGGGCTGCGGCGTGGAGCGAACACCAGCCAAAGCGCGATTCCCGCGGCCAAGGGCAACAGCCACGCCATTGCGATGCTCATGGCGCACCACCGCGCAAGCGGTACACATGCGCCAATCCGCTTTCGAAGACCGGATCGGCCGGATACTCCCGCTGGCCGCCAATGATCGCGGCACGCTGCTCGTCGTAACGCCATTGCGAACCGGAGTACAGCAG
>JAFEFZ010000049.1 GCA_018240325.1 Pseudomonadota bacterium | reverse complement strand
TGCCGAACAGCCGGTCCCACACGATCAGGATGCCGCCGTAGTTCTTGTCCACGCAGCGGTCGTTGACGGCATGGTGCACGCGGTGGTTGCTCGGGCTGCAGAACCAGCGGTCAAACCAGCCGAGCCTGCCGATCTGCTGCGTGTGCACCCAGAACTGATACAGCAGGTCGATCAGCGCCACCGCGCCGAACACCAGCGGCGGCACCCCGGCCACCGCCAGCGGCAGGTAGAAGATCCAGCCCAGCAGGAAGCCGCTGCTGGTCTGGCGCAGCGCGGTCGACAGGTTGTAGTCCTCGCTCTGGTGGTGCACCGCGTGCGCGGCCCACAGCAGCGCCACGCGGTGGCCGGCGCGGTGGTACCAGTAGTAGCAGAAGTCGTAGGCGATCAGCGCGCCCAGCCACACCCAGGCCGAATCGGCCGGCAGCCGGTGCAGCGCCGCGTGCTCGTAGGCGAAGGCGTAGACCGCCACGCCCAGCAGCGCGCCGAACACGCCGGTCGCCTGGCTCATCACGCCCAGGCCCAGGCTGCCGAGCGCGTCGCCCAGGCGGTAGGTGTCGCGCCCGCGCCGGCGGCCGATCCACCATTCGAGTGCGATCGCCAGCAGGAACACCGGCGTGGCCAGCACGATCACCTGTGCCGCGGTCATGGCCGGCATTGTGGCGCCGGTTATGCTCGCGCCGCCCCGCACACCCCGCAGCCCTGGAGCCTGCCGCGACGATGCGCGTCCTGCTGGTGGAAGACGACCGCATGATCGGCGACAGCCTGCGCGAGAGCCTGCGCGCCGAAGGCTACGCGGTGGACTGGGTACGCGACGCCGAGGCGGCCGTCGCCGCCACCGGCACCGAGCGCTTCGACCTGCTGCTGCTCGACCTGGGCCTGCCGCGCGCCGGCGGGCTGGAAGTGCTGCGCACGCTGCGCGCTCGCGGCGACGCCACGCCGGTAATCGTGCTGACGGCGCGCGACGGCCCGGGCGACCGCGTCGCCGGGCTCGACGCCGGCGCCGACGACTACCTGGTCAAGCCCTTCGACCTGGACGAGCTGCTCGCGCGCATGCGCGCGCTGCTGCGCCGCCACGCCGGCCGCGCCGCGCCGCTGCTGCGCCACGGCGGCGTGACGCTCGACCCGGCGACGCACCAGGTCACGCTGCAGGGCCGGCCGGTGCTGCTGTCGGCGCGCGAGTACGCGGTGCTCGAGCTGCTGCTGCAGCGGCCCGGGGCGGTGCTGTCGCGCGCGCAGATCGAGGACCGGCTGTACGGCTGGGGCGAGGAGATCGAGAGCAACGCGGTGTCGGTGTACGTGCACCAGCTGCGCAAGAAGCTGGGTGCCGACTTCATCCGCAGCATGCGCGGCGTCGGCTACTTCCTGGCGCCGGGCGGCGACGCGGGCTGATGCGCTCGATCCGCGCGCGCGTGCTGGCCGCGGTGCTGGGGCTGCTGGGCGCAGCGGCGCTGCTGATCGGGGCGCTCACCTACCGCGGCGTGCACGCCGAGGTCGAGGCCCTGTTCGACTACCAGCTGCGCCAGATGGCGCTGTCGCTGCGCGACCAGGGCGAGGTGGCGCCGGCACAGGCGGCGGCGCTGGCCGACGGCCAGCTCGATTTCGTCGTGCAGATCTGGACGGCCGACGGCCGCGCGATCTACGCGCCGCGGCCGCACGCCCAGCTGCCGCTGCGCGCGCAACTCGGCCTGGCCGACGTCAGCGTGGGCGGCGCCACCTGGCGCAGCTACACGGTGGCCACGCCCAGCCGGGTGATCCAGGTCGCGCAGCCGCTGGCGGTGCGCCGCCGGCTGGCCGCCGAAGCGGCGTGGCGCAGCGTGTGGCCGCTGCTGCTGGTGGCGCCGCTGCTGGGCGCGGCGGCCTGGTGGGGCACGATGCATGCGCTCGCGCCGCTCGAGCGGCTGGCCGGCGCGCTGCGCCGGCGCGACGCCGCGTCGCTCGCGCCGCTGCCCGAATCCGGCCTGCCCGACGAGCTGGCACCGCTCGTGGCCGCGCTGAACACGTTGCTGCAACGGCTGGCGGCGGCGCTGGATGCGCAGCGCAGCTTCGTCGCCGACGCGGCGCACGAGCTGCGCTCGCCGCTGACCGCGCTGAAGCTGCAACTGCAGCAGCTCAAGCGCGCGCCCGACGACGCGCGGCGCGCGGCGGCGGTCGAGGCGCTGGCCGGCGGCATCGAGCGCGCGGCGCGGCTGGTCGAGCAGTTGCTGGCGCTGGCGCGCAGCGAGCCCGGCGCGGCCGCCGCGCCGCTGCTGGCGCTGGACCTGGGCGAGACGGCGCGCGCCGCGCTGGCCGAAGTCGCACCGCTGGCGGCCGCGCGCGGCGCGCAGATCGAGCTGCTGGCGGACGAGCCGGTGTGGATCGACGGCGACCGCGCCGGGCTGCAGGCGCTGGTACGCAACCTGGCCGACAACGCGGTGCGCCACGGCGGCGCGGCGGCACGCGTCGCGGTGCGGGTGCGGCGCGACGGCGCCCAGGCCGAGTTGTGCGTCGACGACAACGGCCCGGGCATCGCGCCGGCGCAGCGCGCGCAGGCCTTCGGCCGCTTCGTGCGCGGTGTCGGCGGCGGGCAGCCGGGCGAAGGCGCCGAAGGCAGCGGCCTGGGCCTGGCGATCGTGCGCAGCATTGCCGAGCGCCATGGCGGCCATGCGGCATTGGAAGAATCGCCGCTCGGCGGGCTGCGCGTGCGCGTGCGCCTGCCCGGCGGCGCGGCAGCGGCAACCACACCAGGAGACAACCCATGATCGAGATCCGGCACCAGCGGGGGGGCGCGACGCCAGCGCATCGCGCAACGCAGCGCGCCGCGGCGCCTCGACCCCTGCGCGCGGGTGCAGCGCTGGCCGCGGCGCTGGCGGCCCTGGCCGGTGCCGGGACGGCGACGGCCGCCGACGGCGGCGGCTGGCAGCAGTGGCCGGCCACGCCGCGGCTGGGCTACGAAACCGTCAAATTCGACGACGGCACCAAGATGGGCCTGGTCGGCACCACCTACCTGGTGCAGCCGCTGCCGGGGCTGTGCGTCGGCCCGGCGGTCTACGGCTCGGCCAGCGGCCCCTACGGCGGGCTGTTCACCGTGGGCGCCGAGGCGGCGCTGTGCACCACCCTCGTCGGGCCGCTGCGCCTGGTGGCCGGGGTGTACGCCGGCGGCGGCGGCGGCGGCAACGCGCCGGTCGGCGGCGGGCTGATGCTGCGGCCGCACGCCGACCTGCTGTGGGACTTCGGCCTCTTCCGCGCCGGCCTGTCGGTGTCGCACGTGAGTTTTCCCAGCGGGCAGATGGGCAGCACCCAGCTCGGCGTGATCGCCGAAGTCGACTCCGGCTTCGCGGCGCTGGCCGGCGCGGCGCCGGCCGTCGGCGGCCGGCCGCGCGGCGGCATCGGCTTCGACCGCATCCTGGCGGTGGGCGGCGCCTACCGGCCGCGCGGCGGCACCCTCAACACCAACGGCGTGCCGCTGGCCTCGACGATCGGGCTCGTCGGCGCGCGCGCCGAGGCGGCGCTGACGGGGCCGTGGTACCTGGGCAT
>JAFEFZ010000048.1 GCA_018240325.1 Pseudomonadota bacterium | reverse complement strand
GGGGTGGCCAACGGAGTGAATAAGAATTTGGCTGAACGGAGTTGGCCACCCCGTCGGCGGCCCCGTGTGCCACGTTTTCGCACCCGAACGAGGACTGCTTTCGGCGCAGCGGCGAAGGACCGCAACGGACCGACACCAGCCGCCGCACGCGCGGCGTTGCATGCATCGCAGTTCGCGCAACGCGCGGTGGTGCAACGGGGACGGATCAGCCCGGCGTTCCGCCGCCCAGCCCGGAGGCCCGGGTCGCGGCGCGGCCGGCGGTGGCACGCGGTTGCACCGGCGCGGCGCGTACGCAGTTGCGGCCGGCGTCGCGCGCCACCTGCAGCGCCACCAGCGCGTCCTGCAGCAGCGTCTCCACCGTCAGGTGCGCGGCACCGACCGAGGCGGCACCCACGCTCAGCGTGGTGCTGACGCCGCCGTCGTGCCAGCGCAGCGTGTGGCCGGCGACGCGCTCGCGCATGCGCTCGGCCACGTCGAGCGCGCCCAGCGGATCGGTGTTGGGCAGGAACACGATCAGCGTCGCCGCGCCGTAGCGCGCCAGCAGGTCGGGCTGGCGCAACGACTGCCTGGCCAGCCGGGTGATGTCGCGCATCAGCGCCTCTACGCAGGCCGCGCCGTGGCTGGCTTCGAGCGCGCGGTGCTGGTCGGCTTCGACCAGCAGCAGCGCACCGTCCTCGCCATAGCGGCGGCAGCGCGCCCATTCGCGCTCGATCAACTGCATCAGATGGCGCCGGCCCTGCGCGCCCGCGGCCTCGTCGCGCGGCGCGGCGCCGGCACGCTGCCGCGCCGCGTCGAGCTGGAACATCAGCTGCAGCAGCCAGGCGCCCAGGAAGGGCGCGGCCAGCACCGCGCAGACACCGGCGCCCAGCAACGCGGCCGGCCGCGTGCCCAGACCCAGCAAGACGGTGACGATCTGGGTCAGCGCCAGCACCGCCAGCACCAGCACCGCGCTCAGGCCCGCGAGCGACGGCAGGAAACCCAGCCGCAGCGCGAGCGCGCTAGCGCGGCTGATCCAGCGGGGCTCGGCAGC
>JAFEFZ010000047.1 GCA_018240325.1 Pseudomonadota bacterium | reverse complement strand
GTGTGCCCGAGGTTGTAACGCCCCGGCTGCGGCCACACCGCCAGCCCGTGCGGCTGCTTGCCCACGGCGACGAAGTCGACCGCGCCGCTGGCGGTGTCGAAGCGGTAGACGACATCGTCGTAGCGCCCCGACAGCCACAGGTGGCGGCCGTCGGCGCTGACGCCGCCCATGTCGGGGCTGCCGCCGCCGGGCACCGGCCAGGTCTCGAGCACCTTGCCGGTGGCGAAGTCGACCACCGACACGCTGCCCTTGCCCTTGGGCTTGCCGTGCACGTAGTTGCTGCCGCGGTTGGCGACAAACAGCAGCCTGCCGTCGCGGCTGGGGTACAGGCCGTGCGCGCCGACGCCGGTCTTGATGAAGCCGATCTGCTTGAAGCCCGCCGGATCCACCACGTGCACGCCGTCGGCCATCATGTCGGCCACGTACAGCGTGCGCCCGTCGGGCGAGAAGCGCACGTCCTGCGGCATGCCGGGCGTCACGCAGATCTGGCCGCCGGCCTGCTGCGGATCGGGCACGAACTTGGGCGCCTTCAGCCCGGGCTGCACCTTGGCCAGCGCATCGGGCCGGTCGAAGTACTGGCTCAGCTTGATCGTGCCCAGCACCTTGCGGTTGACCAGGTCGATCTTGGTGACGGCGCCGTCGAATTCGCAGGTGAAGAAGGCGGTGCGGCCGTCGATCGCGAAATCGGCGTGGTTGATGCCGGCGCAGTCGGGCGTGGCGATGCTGAACTCGAGCTTGAAGGTGTGCGGGTCGCGGAAGTCGAGCCGCTTGTGCGCTTCGGCCACGACGATCGCGTAGCGGCCGTCGGGCGTCCAGTACATGTTGTACGGGTCGTCCACCGCGATCGTCTTGCCGGGCTTGCCGGTCTTCGGGTCGATCTCGGTCAGGCTGCCCTTGTCGCTGTTCTCGGCGTTGTTGGCCACGTACAGCGTCTTCAGGTCCCAGCTCGGCACCACGTGCTGCGGGTACAGGCCGACCTTGAAGGTGTTGACCACCTTCAGCGTCGCCGGGTCGATCACCGACACCGTGTGCGCCATGTGGTTGGGCACGTAGATGCGCTCCAGCGCGCCGGCGACGTTGGGGCTCAGCTTGCCGGACGCCGTCTCGCTGTACAGGTTCTTCGGGTCGGGCACCGGCATCACGCCGGGGGCGACCTCGATCTTGGCGGGGGCGGCAGCGGGCTGGGCGGCGGGTTGCGCGGCGGCCGGCGCGGCGCCGAACAGCGCGAGCAGCGGGGCAAGCAGGTGGGCAACAGGCATGGCGGGGCTCGAAACGGGACAGCGTCCGAAAAGAGGGGATCGGGAAGGAGGGGAGGAGAAGAAGGCTGCGGGCGGGTCAGTGCGCGGTGGCCTGGCGGATCGCGGCCACCGTCTGGCGCACGATCAGGTCGGCGCCCAGGCGGCCAAGCTCGGCGCTGGCCGGGCGCGGATCGCCCGTGACCCCCAACGCACGCGCGTCGGCCGGGTTGACCGCCAGCTTGTCGCTGCGCACCGACGCCGGATCCAGCGCCAGCTGCAGCGAGGTGTCGGCGGCGCCGGCATGCAGCCCGATTTGGGCGTCGCTCAGGCCGACGTCGCGCAGCAGCCGCTCGTACGGCGCCTGCGCCGCGGCGTAGTAGGCGCCGATGAAATGCACGCGCGCCTTGCCGCCTTTCCACTCGCGGTTGAGCCGGTCGGCCACGGCCTTCAGCTGCGCCTGGTAGTCGCCGTGGTCGCCGATCAGCACGATGTCGGTGAAGCCGTGCCGCGCCAGCGAGCGCGCCGCGCCCTCGATCACGCCGCGGAAGGCGTCGTCGGGGACCGAGATCGTGCCCGGGAAGCGCATGTGGCCCGATGGCGGGTCGATCGAGCCTTCGGGCACGTAGGCCACCACCGGCGCCACCAGCGTGTGGCCGAGCTCCTGGGCGATGCGCCCGGCCAGCACCTGCACGCGCCGGTTGTGCTTGCCCAGCGTCAGGTGCGGGCCGCTCTGCTCGGTGCCGCCCACCGGGATGATCACCATCCGGGTGCCGTCGCGCAGCGCGTCGCGCACCTCGGTGCTGGTCAGGTCCTGCAAATAGACGCCGGCCGGCGCAGCGTGGAGGGCCTGCACCGCGAACGCGGTCAGGGCGGCGGCGAAGAGGCGGCGCATGATCGGGGCAGGGCCGCGCAATGTAGCGCATGCGCGGCCGCCCGCGGCGGCTTGCGTACCATCGGCTCCCATGAATGAAGACGCCGCCCCGCCGCCGCCCGTGCTCGTCTCGCCGCCGGTGGGCGAGCCGCTGCCGATCGTGGTCGATTCGCCGCACAGCGGCCGCTGGTACCCGCCCGACTTCGGCGCGGCGGCACCGCCGGCCCTGCTGCGCCAGGGCGAAGACCTGTACATCGACCGGCTGTGGGCCAACGCGCCGCAGGTCGGCGCGACGCTGATCGCCGCGCAGTTCCCGCGCGCCTACATCGACCCGAACCGGGTGCTGGCCGACATCGACGAGGCGCTGCTCGATGCGCGCTGGCCGGGCCCGGTCAGCCCGGGGCCGAAGACGGCGCTGGGCATCGGCCTGGTGTGGCGGCTGCTGGGCGCGCAGCCGATCTACGACCGGCGCCTGGGCGTGGCCGAGGTGCAGCGGCGCATCGACCGCTGCTGGGCGCCGTACCACGCCGCGCTCGCGGCGGCGATCGAAGGCGCGCACGCGCGCTTCGGCAGCGTGTGGCACCTGAACGTGCACTCGATGCCCGACGATTCCTACGAGCACCTGAAGCTGCCGGTCAAGCCGCTGGCCGACTTCGTGCTCGGCGACCTGGACGGCAGCACCTGCGGCGCAGAGGTGGTGGCGCTGATCGAGACGGTGCTGCGCGGCCACGGCTACAGCGTCGCGCGCAACGACCCGTTCAAGGGCGTCGAGATCATCGCGCGCAACGGCCGGCCGGCCGAACGCCGCCATTCGCTGCAGATCGAGATCAAGCGCTCGTGCTATGCCGACGTGCAGCGCCACGCGCCGGGCGCCGGCTTCGCGCGTGCGCAGCAGGCGATCGACGCGATGCTCGGCGCGCTCGCCGCGCACGTGCGCGGGCAGATCGGCGACGCAACGAGGGCAGGATCCGCAGCCCACCGCTGAACGCGAGCGCTGGCCGTCAAGGCGTGGCGGCCGGCACGTCGGCCGCGGGTCGCGCCGGCGTCTCGTCGGGAGAAGGTCTGTCCGGCGACCCGAGCCGCTCGACGCGGCCCGCCTGGGCCTCGCGCCGCCACTGCCCCGGCGAGGTCCCCGCCGAGCGCCGGAAGGCCCGGGTGAACGGGCTCGTCCCCGCGTAGCCCAGCGCCGCGGCGATGTCGTCCAGCGGCAGCTGCGTCGCGGCGAGCAGCTCACAGGCCGCGTCATGGCGCACGTCGTCCAGCACCTCGCGGAAGGTCGTGCCCAGCGCCTCGAGCCTGCGGTTCAAGGTGCGGCGGTGCATGGCCAGCATGTCGGCGACGGCGTCGCCCGAGGCGACGCCGGTCAGCAGCAGCACGCGCAGCGAACGCCGCAGCTTGTCGATCAGCTCGGGCTGCGCGAGCGCGTCGGCCCGCCTGCGCAGTTCGCGCAGCGCATTGCGATCCGCGCCTGCCACCGGCTGATCCAGCCAGTGCGCACCGAAGCGCAGCGCGTTCAGCTCGGCATCGAAGCGCACCGGGCAGCGGAACAGGCGGCGGTACGGGCTCGCGTCGGCCGGCGCTGCGTGCGCGATCAGTACTTCCGACGGCACCCAGCCCGCGCCGCACAACTCGCGCATGAAGTTGACGAGGGTCGCGAGCACGGCGTCGTAGATCTCGTTGGCGCCGCGCTCGACACGGTGGTAGATCGCATAGCCGAACTCGGCCACAGCGCCGTCTTGGCGCAGGAACACCACGCCGCCCTGGCTGTTGAGGTGGTGGTAGACCACGCCCGTGCGCAGCCCGTCGCCGACCGTTGCCG
>JAFEFZ010000046.1 GCA_018240325.1 Pseudomonadota bacterium | reverse complement strand
ACGCCCACGGTGTCGGCGCGGCGAATCATGGCGTAGGTGGCCGGGTCTTCGCCCTGGATGTCATAGCGCGTGAACGGCTGGCCACGCCGCTGGCGGACCAGATCGATGCACCGTCGCACGGCCGTGAGCATGCCCAGCGCCAGCACGTCCACCTTGAGCAGGCCCAGCGCCTCCAAGTCGTCCTTGTCCCACTGGATGACGGTGCGGTCGGGCATGGCGGCGGGCTCGATGGGCACCAGGCGCGTGAGCGGTGTCTCGGTCAGCACAAAGCCGCCCACGTGCTGGCTGAGGTGGCGCGGGCGCCCGCGCAGTTGGGCCGCCAGCTCCAGCCACTGGCGCGCCAGGGCGTCGGGCAGGGCCACGCCCAGGGACTGCGCCATCTCCCGCAAGCGCGACTCAGGCGCGTCGCCGTCAAAACCGTGATGGTCCTTGGCCAGGGCGTCGACCAGGCGCGCATCCACCCCCAGCGCCGCACCCACGTCGCGCAGCGCGCTGCGGCTGCGGTACGCGATGACGGCGGCGGCCAGCGCGGTGCGCTCGCGGCCGTACTTGCCGTAGATGTACTGGATGACCTCCTCGCGCCGCTCGTGCTCGAAGTCCACATCGATGTCGGGCGGCTCGCTGCGGCGCGCCTTGCTGATGAAGCGCTCGAGCAGCGGGTGCGAATGCTCGGGGTCGGCCGCGGTGATGCCCAGGCAAAAGCAGACGACCGAATTGGCCGCCGAGCCACGTCCCTGGCACAGGATGCCGCGCCGCCTGGCAAAGCACACGATGTCGTGCACGGTGAGAAAGAACATCTCGTAGCGGCACTCGGCGATCAGGCGCAGCTCCTTGGCCAGATAGCGCCAGATGCGCGTCGGCACGCCGCGCGGGTAGCGCTCGCGCGCGCCGGCCACGGTGTGGCGGCGCAGCGTCTGGGTGGGACTCAATCCCGGCAACACCGACTCGCGCGGATAGTCGTAGCGCAGCTCATCGAGCCGAAAGGTGCAGCGCGCGGCCACGGCCAGCGTGGCGGCCAGCAGCTCGGGCGGATAAATTTCGGCCAGGCGCTCGCGCGCCCGCAGGTGGCGCTCGGCATTGGCTTGCAGCGCAAAGCCGCACTCGGCCACCGGCCGGCCCAGACGGATGGCGCACATCACGTCGTGCAGCCGCTTGGCGCCGCGCGCGTGCATGTGCACGTCGCCCGCGGCCACCAGGGGGCAGCCGCTGGCGGCCGCAAGCCGCTGCATATGCGCCAGCCACAGCGCGTCGTCGGCATCGGCGTTCAATTCGAGCAGCAGCGGGACTCGCGCGTGGGCCACTGCAGCATCCAGCCCCGCGAAAACCCCCTCTCCCGCGCGCGGAAGCGGGTTGGGGTGAGGGCCATTGTTTTCGCCCATGAGCGACGAAGAAAAACCGCCCCCCCGCGCCGGCGCCCACAGGCACTCGCAACGGGCCAGCGCCGCCAGGGCCTCGGCCAGCGGCGGCAAGCTGTACTGCCCTTTGGGCGCGGCGCGTCGGCAGGCGCTGATGAAGGCGCACAGATCGCCCCAGCCTGGCCGGTCGCGCGCCAGCGCCACCAGCGTGCCCTGCCCGGCAAAGCGGAACTCGCTGCCGTAGATCAGGTGCAGCGCCTCGCTCCCCGGCCCAGCCGCATCGGCGCGCGCCTCGCCCTGCCCCTCGCCTTTCAGTTCGGCCCGTGCGCGCCAGGCCTGCACCGCACCAGCCACCGAACACTCGTCGGTGATGGCCAGGGCGGCGTAGCCCAGCGCCTGCGCGCGGTGCACCAGCTCCTCGGGGCTGGAAGCGCCGCGCTGAAAGCTGAAGTGCGTCAGGCAATGCAGCTCCGCATAGCCAGGCAGCGCCGCATCCACGCGGGGCATGGCCGGCTGCTCGCGCACCCGGGCGCGGCGGCGCGCTTGTTCGTCCTTGCGGCTCGGCTCAGGCATAAATGCCGTGCAAAAACCAGCGCGGCGCGGCGCTGGCCGGCGTGCGCGAGGTCGGCCGCTCGCGGTAGACCCACAGCAGCTCCTGCGCCGCGCCCTGGGCCATGAAGTAGTCGCGCGCGACGGCCTCGCCCGCCGCATCGGACGCCGGAGCGCCTTCAGCCCACCAGCCGGTTTCGACGCGACAGGGCCGGGTCAGCAGGCGCAGCGCGGCGCCCCCGCGCCAGGGCAGCCCGCCGCGCACCTCCAGCGGCTGCGGCGGATGCAGCAGCCAGGTGGGCGCCAGGGCGTCGGCGGGTGCGTGGTCGGTTGCCCCCTCTGCCGCCGGCGGGAGAGGCTTGGGGTGGGGGTGATTTTTTTCGTCCACCACCTCCCAACGCTGCCGCTGCTCGGGCCGATGATCGGCGCGCAGCACCGGGCGGCGCACGCTGCCGGGCCCCAGGCGCGCATTGGCGCGCTCGATGAACACATGCAGCGGCTCGCCGCGCCGCTGCTCCCCCGGCAGCAGCGCGGCGTTGCCGGGCTGCCAGGGCGCGGTCTGCACGGCATGCAGGCGCAGGCCGATGGGGGGGGCCAGCAGGGACGTGCGCGCCAGCCGCTCGGCCAGCAGGCGGCGCAGGTGATCCATGGACTGCGCGGGCTCGGCGGTGCGGATCCGCAGCGACTGCGCCGGCGGCAGCGCGCGCCCATTCAGGCGCTTTTGGTCGAGCGTCCAGCCCAGCTCGAAAGCCAGCACCCCTTGCTGGCGCGCGCGCAGCCAGGCTTGCAGCGCGGCCAGCAGGCGATTGGCCGACCACAGCAGGGCCGGCGCTGACTCGGCGTGCGCGGGCAATTCCAGGGCCTCATCAAAGCGCTCGGGCAGCACCAGCCACGGGTAGCGCTCGGGCACCAGGCCGAAAGCCACGTCCAGCGCGGCGCGCAAGCCCGGTCCGAAGCGGCGCACCATGGGCGCGCGCGGCAAGGCGTGTGCATCGCCCCAGGTGCGCAGGCCCAGCCGCTCCAGCAGCGGCAAGTGCAATCGCGCGGCATCCAGCACCGACAAGGGCAAGGCGGCCACGCCGCCCGCAGGCACGCCGCGCCCGTCACGGCGCAGGCGCAAGTGCGCCAATGCTATTATTCCGATAGCTGCTTGCGCAATATTGGCGGACGCCAGAGCCGGATTTTCTTCAAAAATTCGGCGCTGCAAGGCCGCCGCCCCACCCCACAGGCGCAAGCTGCCCGACACCTCCAGCAACAACGCATCGCCCAGCCGCGTCACGTGCGGGGTCAAGCGCAGCGCCCACCAGCCCAACGGGTCGCAAGCCGGCGGATCGCCCGGCTCGTCCTGGGCGGGCTGGGCCGATGCTTTCTCAAGCGGCCACGGCAAGGCGAACCACAGCATCACCCACCTCCGGCCGCACGACATCCAACCCCGCACGCGCCGCCCACGGCGGCGCCCGATCCGCATCCGAAACGCCCTGCCCCGCCGCACTGGCCGCCAGCACATCGCGCAGCGGCGCGCAGCGCCCCAACAGCACGGGTTCGGCCAGAGGCGGGCCGCGCCGCTTGAGCAGGTGCAGGCGCAGCGTGGGTACAGGTGTGCCGTCTTCGGCATCGACCTGCACCCGCAGCGGCGCGGGCGAGGCACTGACAGCGGCCTCGGCCGGGCGCAGCGCAAACAGCAGGCCTTCGCCACGCCGCGCCGCCGCCAGATGCAGGCGCCGCAGATCGGCCGAGCGCGCACGCGGCAGCCAGGCCAGCACGGCCGCCACGTCGGCGCAGGCCAAGGCCTGCTCGGCCAGCCACAGCCGCGCCGACGGCGCATCGGCGCGCAACCACAGCACGGCATCGGCCCGAACGCCGGCAGCCATCAGCGCCGGCACGAAAGGCTCGTGCGGCGAACCGACCAGCGCCAGTGCGCCGCCCGCGCTGTGCTGGCGCGCAGCCAGTGCCGGCAGCACCAGCGGCCAGACGGGCGCATCGGGCGCGGGCTGCAAAAGCTCGATCAACGCGCCCAGGGGCCAGCCACCCCCCGGCAACTGGACGTCCAGCGACGGGTGGGCGGTCGACACGGTGCGCCCCCCATCATCAGCGGCCAGCGCATCGGCCGGCCACACGCCGGGTGGCGCAGTCGCGCGCCAATCGGCCACTCGGTGGGCCGCAGAAACCAAGGCAAGGGCAGGCACGATCACTGTACTTTTCAAGAGGCAGCCATCAAGTTCCAACATCATCAGAATACTGTATATTTATACAGTTATCGCATTCTAATCGAAGGACCATGAAATTGCACCTGCACCAAGGTGCATGAAACCGATCCGCTTGGGCACAGCCGAGCGAGGCGAATTGGAACTGCTGCAGCGCGGCCGTAGCGCGGCAATGGCGCAGGTGCGCCGTGACCTTGCCCCTGGAATCCGTATCCCATAGCTGCTCTCATGCACTGGCTTGCCGGGGTTGATTGGCCTGCCAGTTCTCTTCAAACCGCATCGGGCTGACGTAGTCCAGCGTCGAATGCAGCCGTTCCCGGTTGTACCAGAGCAGCCAGCCAATCACCTCATCCATGGCCTGACGGCGAGTGTTGAACCGCTGCCCGTGCAGCCGCTCCACCTTCAACGAACCAAACAAGGTCTCGCTGCATGCGTTGTCCCAGCAGTTGCCCTTGCGGCTCATCGAGCTGGTGATGCCGTACTCGGCCAGCACCGCCGTGAACTCGCCGCTGGCGTACTGGCTGCCTCTGTCGCTGTGGAAGATCACCCCGGCATTCTTGCCTGGATGGCGCTTGAACCACGCCATGCGCAGCGCATCGATGACGATGCTGCGCGTCATGTCGCTGCGCAGACTCCAGCCCACCACCTGACGGCTGAACAGATCGATCACCACGGCCAGAAACAGCCAGCCTTCGTCGGTGGCGATGTAGGTGATGTCGCCCACCCAGACTTTGTCTGGCTCGGCCACGTTGAACTGCTGCCCAAGCAGGTTGGGCGCAATCGGCAGATCGTGGCGGCTGTCGGTGGTGACTTTGAAGCGGCGTTTGCCCTTGGCGCGGATGCCGTGCAACTGCATGAGCTTTTGCACCCGCTCTTTGCCTACGCGGATACCCCGGGCCAGCAGATCACGCCACACGCGGGGCCAACCGTAGCTGCCGCGGCTCTGGGCATGGATGGCCTTGATGTGTACCAGCAACGCGTCGTCGCTCAGGTGGCGACGATGGTCATCGCTGGCGCGCCGTACAAAGTGCTCGTGATAACCAGCTACGCTGACGCCGAGCACGCGGCACTGCACCGAGATGGGCCACACGCGCCGGTGGCGCTGAATGAAGGCGTACTTCACGTCGATGCCTTTGCGAAGTACGCCGTCGCTTTTCCCAGGATGTCGCGCTCCATCTTCACGCGCGCCAGTTCTGCGCGCAGCCGACTGATCTCCATCTGCTCGGCGCTCACCAGCTTGCTGTCGGCGCCGGTGAGTTTGCCGGCACGCTGGGCTTTGACCCAGTTGAACAGGGTCTGATCGACCACGCCCAGGGTGCGGGCGGCCGCCGCGATGCTCTGGCCGCCTTCGACCAGCCGCACGGCCTCTTGCTTGAATTCGAGCGTGTAGCGCGCTCTCGTCGTCTTCGTCTCTCCTTGCTTGGATTGAACCACTCAGCAAGGGATACGTTTTTCGGGGGCAAGGTCACCGTGCGCGCCTGATGCTTTTGCTCGAGGCAGGCACATCGTGGTCGTCCATCAAGGGCGAGCAGCACTGCGACTCGCGCTTCATCGCCACGTGGAGCGCTCGCCTTGCCGAGCAGCGCCTGGTCGGTCTGTTTGCTCGCCATGGCAATCGAACGCCGCTGCCCGATTTTCATGCGCGCGGATCGTTCGGCTACTGCCACCGATAGTGCGGCTTGAGACTGGCGAGGATCTCGTAGTTGGCGCCCCGGCCTACCTGCGCATGGGCAAGCTCACGCGCTTGCCGACCTCACCCTTCGTGCCCCGGCCCTGCCGCGCGATGCCCGCCTTGTGGTGCGTTGGGCGTAACGTCAAGTTCCATGGGAAGCGACGAACAGCCTGATCGCCTGGCTTGGGGAAAATGACCTTGCCCCCGAAAAACGTATCCCTT
>JAFEFZ010000045.1 GCA_018240325.1 Pseudomonadota bacterium | reverse complement strand
TGCGGCGGTTGCCGATCCGATCACGCTGGCGCCGCAATACGCCGGCCAGTACGGCGCCGGCAACGGCGTCGATGCCATCTTCCTGAAGGTCAAGGACGCTTGGCACGACAGCACCGTGCTGTGGACCGAGCCCTCCAATCCCGGCGAGAAGGGTACCTACGGTGCCGGCAGGCCGATCGGCGACTTCAGCTGGGGCACCGGCCTGTGGGGCCTGGCCGACTGGCAGACCGCCAACCGCAGCAACCCGCCGACCGGCATGATCGAAGGCAGCTGGAGCGGCCGCGTCGGGCAGATCTCGTTCGGCGACGACAAGTACAACAGCGAGCACGGCGGCACGTGGGGGGCGGTGGCCGTCGCGCCCTTGTTCGGCCCCGGCAGCACCTTGTCCAGCCAGGACAACTGGACTTCGCACTTCGGCGGCTACATCCGCATCACCGAGGCCGGCCTGTACAACTTCAGCGTGCTGCACGACGACGGCTTCTTCTTCAAGCTGCACGGCGGCGGCAACACGCTGGAGATGAGCCACGACTTCCTCAACCCGCGCGACCGCGTCGGCTTCGGCAGCGACCTGTGGTTGAGCGAGGGCCTGTACGGCTTCGAGCTCGGCGCCTACGAGCGCATCCTGGCCGGCGTCGTCGAACTGGCGTGGTCGCGCGGCGACACGAACTGGACGCCTGTGCCGACCGAGCACCTCGTCGCCAGCGTGCCCGAGCCGGGCAGCTTCGCGCTGATGGCCGGCAGCCTGCTGCTGCTGGCCGCGGCCCGCCGCAACCGCCGCAACGCCTGAGCTCGGCAGCATGGCGATGTCCGACGACTCGAGACGAGCGTTTACGCCGATCCGCAAACTGATCCATCTGCTGGTGGTGGTGTTCGGCTGGATCGGCTTCGTGTGGCTGTGGCTGCTGGTGGCGGCCCGGCCCTGGGAATCCCGCGGCCTGGTGTGGCTGATCCTGGGGTCGCTGGTGATCGCGCCGCTGGTCACCGGCGCGTGGGTGCTGCACAACCGCTCGCTGTACCGGCGCAAGGGCGAGCGCCAGGCGGTCGCCGCGGCCGACACGCGCTACACCCGCGATTGGCATGGGCGCGAGGTGCAGGCCGACTGGCACAAGCTGCGCGAAGCCCGGCTGGTGGTGATCGGCATCGACGGCGACCGCAAGCTCTACCGCAGCGCCGCCGCAGGGGCAGCGGAACCGGCGATCGCGGCGGCCGCCACGGCCGCGGCCGTCGAAGCCAGGCCGAAGGCGGTCGCGGCACATGCGCCGCTGCGCTGAGGGGCGCCTCGCATGTGGACTGCCATTGCGCGACAGATCGTCGACCTGCAGCACACGCTGCCCTACGCGTGGGCGCTGTTGTTCTTCGCCGCCTACCCGATCGTGACCAGCATCATGTGGATCACGACGTCGCTGTACTTCCTGCGGCGCTGGGAGCGCGGCGGCCCGCCCGAGGACAGCATCATCGACGCCGACCTGCCCTGGGCGACGGTGCTGATCCCGGCGCACAACGAGGCCGAGGTCATCGCCGACACGCTGGAGGCTGCGTGCCGCATCGACTACTCGCACTACGAGGTGGTGGTGGTGGACGACGGCTCCAGCGACGACACCGCGCGGCGCGTCGAACCCTTCCTGGCCGGTGGACGCGTGCGCCTGGTGCGCAAGCTGGTCAACGAAGGCAAGGCGCTGGCGCTGAACGACGCGCTGCCGCTGGTCAGGGGCGACGTGATCCTGACGCTGGACGCCGACGCCGCGCCCGACCCGATGATCCTGCGGCGCATCGTGCCGCACTTCCGCAGCGCGCGCGTCGCCGCCGTCACCGGCAACCCGCGCGTGCGCAACGGCCACAGCTTCCTGGCGCGGCTGCAGGCGATCGAGTTCAGCTCGATCGTCAGCCTGCTGCGCCGCTCGCAGCGCATCTGGGGGCGCATCGTCACCGTCTCCGGCGTGGTCGCGGCCTTCCGCAAGAGCGCGGTGTTCGACGTCGGCGGCTTCTCGCCGAACATGCCCACCGAAGACATCGAGCTCACCTGGAAGCTGCAGAAGCGCTTCTACGACGTGCGCTACGAGGCGCGCGCGATCGTCTGGATGACCGTGCCGAACACGTTCAAGGGCCTGTTCAAGCAGCGGCTGCGCTGGGCGCGCGGGCTGATGCAGGTGTTCCACAAGCACGCCGACGTGATGCTGCACTGGAAGTACCGGCGCATGTGGCCGGTGTTCGTCGAGTCGGCGCTGTCGATCCTGTGGGCGCTGTGCTTCGTGGTGCTGACGCTGATCTGGATCGCCTCCTGGGCGATCGGTGTGCCGCCGGTGGGCGCGTCGCCGATCCCCAACCTGTGGGGCATGACCATCGGCACGCTGTGCCTGCTGCAGCTGCTGACCGGCGCGCTCGTCGACCGGCGCTACGACCCCGGCATCCTGCGCTTCTATGCCTATGCGGTGTGGTACCCGCTGGTGTACTGGATGTTCCTGTCGGTGACGACGGTGCTGTCGATGGGCTGGCTGCTGCGCCGCCCCAGGGCCGATTCGATCCGCTGGAACACGCAGCGCGCGGGGAGCGAGGCATGAGCGCCAAGCTCCTGATCGGGCCGTTGCTGGCCCTGCTGCTGGCTGCCGGCGGCGCGCACGCGCAGACGCTGCAGCAGGCGCGCGAGCAGGTCGATGCCGGGCAGTATGGCCGGGCGCTGCCGGTCTACGAGGCCTTGCTGCGCGAGCAGCCGGCGAACACGGATCTGCTGATCGAGACGGCGCGCGTGTACGGCTTCGCCGACCGTCACCCCGAGGCGATCGCCACCTA
>JAFEFZ010000044.1 GCA_018240325.1 Pseudomonadota bacterium | reverse complement strand
CTATCGTCTGCCCCGCTGCGGCGCGGTGGTGTGGCGATGCGGCGGCAGACGTACTGCGGGCATACCGCCGTCACGGCTCGGGGGCCCTTCTGTTGCCATCGATCGGCGATCGCCGGGCCCCGCCGCCCCGCGGCGGTGCAATCGCCGGGCGCCGGCTGCAGATGACCCGGCGTCAACTTGCTGCGCGGGACACACGATCTGCCGATGTCGGGAAATCATCGGTCTTGAGTGCTGCCGCAGCGGCCGCACCGCAAATCGACAACTCGACGCCGATCCCCGATGCCCGCGTCCTGCTCAATTTCGGCGGCAGCGGCCTGGATTGGGTGTACGCCGGCCCGATCGCACCCGAGGAATTTGGCCAGTTCAACATTGCGCCGGCGTCGTACCGGGCTGCCGAAGGCTGGCGTGCCGCCACCGCCGCCGAATGGGCCGCCCATCCGGACTGGGACGATTTCATCGTCGCCGGCAATCCCTGCAACATCGCCGGTCCGCAGAACAGCTACTTCAACCCCGCCTGCTATCTGTCGGCTGTCGAGTACTGGAGTGATACCTTCAACCACGTGGACATGGGCGACTTCGCTATGGGGAACGTGACCGACGGCGTGAACAACGCGAGCCCGGGCAACGTGTACGAGACGATCTACGTGCGCAACGGGCGCAACGCCGTGCCGCTGCCGGGAACGCTGGCGCTGGTCGGCCTGGGGCTGATCGGAGCCGGTGCGCTGCGCCGCAAGGCCTGATCCGTACTCGGGCTGTGTGTCCGCAGGCCGCAGCAGAGCCCGCCCTTCGGCGGGCTTCGTGCTGATTGGGGCAACCACGCCGCCAGGACCGGTTGCCTCCGGTACCCAGCCGCCGCCGGATCGTGGCCGACGCGCACCAGGCCTATGCTCGGCGCTCCCGCCCCGCGCTTCCGGCATCGCCCATGCAATCCAGCTCGATCATCCTCGGCGCCGCGATCGTCTGCGAAGTCGTCGCCACGAGCGCGCTGAAGGCTTCCGACGGCTTCACCCGGCCTGCCCCGAGCGCGGTCACCGCCGTCGGCTACCTGGTGTCGTTCTACCTACTGTCGCTGGCGCTGAAGACGATTCCCGTCGGCGTGGCCTACGCCATCTGGTCGGGCCTGGGGATCGTGCTGATCGCCGCGATCGGCTGGCTCGTCTTCGGCCAGCGGCTGGACGCGCCGGCACTGCTCGGCATGGCGCTGATCATCGCCGGCGTCGCGGTGATGAACCTGTTCTCGAAGACCACCGCGCACTGAGCGCCTGTGGCCGAGCCCGACGCACCCGCCCGGGCGCGCCGGATTCATTCAGGGGCGCTGAACCTGGGCCCGGCTGCGGCGCCAGTTTCGGGAACCCGCGGGCGGCCTCGTCCGCCTCATGGGGGCCGCGCGGCGCGCCTTCAGCCGTGCTGCGCCGCGCGCAGCGCGCGCTGCAGCCGCGCGATCTCGTCGAGCAGGTCCACCGCCACCGCGGCGCCGGGCAGGTTCAGCTCCAGGTCGTGCAGCAGCCGCAGCGCGACGCGCGTGCGCCGCAGGCTGGCGCCGGTGAAGACCCATGCCTGCGGCTCGCCGCCTTCGGGCTGGATCACGCCGTACTCGACCAGTTGCTGCACCAGCGCCAGCTCCGCGTTGCAGGCGCGGCCCAGGTCGGCCAGCGACAGCCGCACCTCTTCTTCCACCACTTCGCACTGCAGCAGTGCCACCTGGGCCTGTCGGATCTCGCTCATAAGGCAACCTCCGCGCTTGCGCGCTCCGGTGCGAGCGCTTGGGAGCGGCCCGGCGCGCTCATAAGGCAACCTCCGCGCTTGCGCGCTCCGGTGCGAGCGCTTGGGAGCGGCCCGGCGCGCTCATGCACCCCCCTGTGCGGCGCGCGGGTCGAAGCCTCCGTGCACGCGCGCCAGTTCGCGCCACGCCTGGCGCTGCGCATCGTCGGCCGCCGGCGGCAGCGCGATCTGCAGCACCGCGTACAGGTCGCCCGGTGTCTTGCCCGGGATGCCCTTGCCCTTCAGGCGCAGCTTGCGCCCCGGTGCCGAGCCGGGCGGCACCGTCAGCCGCACGACGCTGCCGTCGGGCAGCGGCGCATCCACGTCGGCGCCGAGCGCCGCTTCCCACGGTGCCACCGGCAGGTCCAGGTAGACGTCGCGGCCGTCGGCGCGCCAGCGCGGGTCCGGCCGGAACGCGACTTCCAGGTACAGGTCGCCGGGCGGGCCGCCGCCGAAGCCCGGCGCACCCTGGCCCGCCAGCCGCAGGTGCTGCCCCTCGCGCACGCCGGCGGGGATGGCCACGTCGAGCTGGCGCTCGCTCAGGCTCACGCGGCCCTGCGCGTCCACGGCCGGCATCTGCAGCCGGATGCTGCGGCTGGCGCCGCGGTAGGCGTCGGCCAGGTCGATCAGCACCTTGGCGTGGTGGTCCTGCGCGCGCGGCGGCGCGTGCCGGTGCGCCTGGGCGCCGCGCCGGCCGAACAGGGCCTCGAAGAAGTCGCTGTGGTCGCCGAAGCCGCCGAAGTCGGCACCGCCGCCGCTGAATTCGTAGCCGCTGTCCCAGCCCGGCGGCGGCTGCTCGGCGCCGGGCTGCCAGCGCCGGCCGACGTCGTCGTAGGCGGCGCGCTTCTCCGCGTCGCCCAGCACTTCGTAGGCTTCGCCGACTTCCTTGAAGCGCTCCTCGGCCCCCGCCTCCTTGTTGAGGTCGGGGTGGTACTTGCGCGCCAGCCGGCGGTACGCGTGCTTGATGTCGTCGGCGCTCGCGTCGCGCGCGACGCCGAGGGTCTGGTAGTAGTCTTTGAACTGCATCGCCGCGGGCCGGGATCGGGATCCGCCGACATCTTAGTTGCCCGTGGCGCGCAAGCGCCACCGCGACGCATGAAATACCGAGCAGCCATCGACCGGTATCGCTCCGTTGCGGCCGTTCATCGTTTCACCACTTGCAGCCGTTCCTACGCGAAAACGTGGCGCACGGGGCCGCCGACGGGGTGGCCAACTCCGTTCAGCCAAATTCTTATT
>JAFEFZ010000043.1 GCA_018240325.1 Pseudomonadota bacterium | reverse complement strand
GCGAAGAGTGGCGCTGTGCGCTCGCCATCGACGAGCACCCGCGGGTGCGGCGCTGGGTGCGCAACCTCGACTCGGACCCGGTGGCCGGCTTCTGGCTGCCGATCTCGACCGGGCGCTTCTACCCCGATTTCGTCTGCGAGCTGGGCGACGGCCGGCTGTTCGTCGCCGAGTACAAGGGCGAGCACCTGCGCCAGGTGCCGCGCGAGATCGAGAAGGCCCAGGTGGGCCGGGTCTGGGCCGAAGCCAGCGCCGGCCAGGCGGTGTTCGCGATGCTGTTCAGGCAGGAGCGCGGCATGGACCTGCGACAGCAGATCGATGCTTCGCTGAGCGGGGCAACGCCGGGTTCGATCGGCGGCCGGCCCTGAAGCCGGTCCTCCTGCCCGGCCGGCTCCTGCGCCGGGCAGCGGATCCGGCCGCTCGCGCGGCGTGGTTCCGCCCCGGAAGATCGGCAGCAGCGGGCGGCACGCTGCGCTTGCCGCCCCGCGCCCGCGGCGCCCCGGGCAGTGCCCTCAGGCGTGAAACGGCATCGGCAGCGGGCCATGCGCCGCCTCCCACTGCGCCGCCACGCGCAGCAGCAGCGCGTCCTGCCCGAGCGGGGCGGCGAGCATCGCGCCGATCGGCAGGCCGCTGGCCGAACAGCCGGCGGGCAGGCTGATCGCGGGCGCGCCGGTGGCGTTGGCCAGCGGGCAGAAGGGGCTGTAGCGCCACAGCCCCTGCGGGCCGAGCCGGTAGTCGATGTAGTCGGGCCGGTCCATCGTGAAGCGGCCCAGCAGCGCCGGCGGCTCGGCCAGCGTGGGCGTGAGCAGCAGCTCGAAGCGCTCCTGGAACTGCGCCATCTGCCGGCCCAGGCGGTGGAAGGTGTTGACCGCGTCCAGGTAGTCGGCGGCCTTCAGCGTGGCGGCGGTCTGCCAGGCGCTCCAGACCACCGGCTCGACCTCGTCGGGCGTGATCGCGCGGCCGCGCTGCGCCTGCAGCTGGTCGAGGAACAGCCCGGTGCCGGCGGCCACCGCCAGCATCGCCGGGCGCAGCACCTCGTGCGTGCCGAAGGGCAGCGCCGCGGCTTCGACCGCGTGGCCCAGGCGCTCCAGCCGGGCGGCAAAGGCGTCGATCGCGGCGGCCACCTCCGGGTGCACCGGGTCGCCTTCGTAGAAGCGGTTGACCACGCCGATGCGCAGCCCGCGCGGCGCGTCGGCGAGCACCGCCTCGACGCTCGGCGGCAGCGCCGGCGCGGCGTAGGGCGCGCCCGGGTCGGCGCCGGCGCCGGCGTCGAGCGCGCGCGCGCAATCGCGCACGCTGCGTGCGAGCACGTGGTCGGTGGTCAGGCCGCCCCAGCCTTCGCCGGCCAGCGGGCCGGTGGGCATCAGCCCGCGGCTGGGCTTGAGGCCGATGAGCCCGCAGGCCGAGGCCGGGATGCGGATCGAGCCGGCGCCGTCGTTGGCGTGCGCGATCGTGACCATGCCGCCGGCCGTAGCCGCCGCGGCGCCGCCGCTGGAGCCGCCGGCCGAGTGCGCGCGGTTCCAGGGGTTGCGCGTCGGCGCGCCGTAGGCCAGCGCCTCGGTGGTGGCGCTCATGCCCATCTCGGGGCTGGTGCTGCGGCCGAAGGGCACGAAGCCCGCGGCCAGATAGCGCTGCGTCAGCGTGCCGTCCACCGGCCAGGGCATGCCCTGCGCAAACAGGCGCGAGCCCAGGCGCGACGGCAGGCCGCGGTGCGCGGTGGCCGGGCCGACGTCCTTGAGCAGCAGCGGCACGCCCAGGAACGGCCGCCGGCGCAGCAGCGCCTGGCGATCGGCGTCGCGGCGGCAGGCGCCGAGCTCGGCGTCGAGCGCCAGCGCCTGCGCGAAGCCGAGCTCGGGGGCCAGCAGGCACACGGCGCCGAGCGCCGGGTCGATCGCCGCCACGTCGGCGAGGGTGCGCTCGAGCGCCTGCGCGGCGCTGCAGTCGCCGCGCGCGATCGCCTGCGCCAGCGCGGTGGCGTCGCCGCCGAACCAGGGGCGGGGCAGTGCGGAAGAGGGGGCGGTGTCCATCATGTGCATGGCGCCGTCACGGGCGGCGGCGGATGTCGGCCGGCAGCCGCGTCCACGGCAGGTCGGCGGGGTCGGCGGCCATCGGCCCGGCGGCCTTGGCCACGAGCACGTGGCTGGCGTGCGGCGTGAAGTCGGCGCGGAAGTGGTTGCTGCTCTTGACGACGATGATCTTCATCGCCTCGGGGTGGATGCCGACCATGCGCAGCAGGCCGCGGTCGAGCAGCTGCTTCTTGCCGCTGACCACGGCCACGCGCACGCCGTCGATCTCGAGGCAGGCACTCGGCCCGAGCTGCACCGACACGCCGGTCATCATCGGCCCGGCGAGCGTCCAGCGGCCGTCGGCGAGCGCCAGCACCTTGAAGCGGCCGTGCACCGGCGGGTCGCTCGGCGCTCCCGTGAAGGTGGGCACCGCGGTGCCCAGCGCCAGCTCGAGCTCGGCGCCGACGCCGGCCGCGTGCGCGGCGCGCGCGGCGGCCGGGTCGAACATCAGCCCGAGCGCGACCCGGCCGGGATGGCGCCGGCCGGCCTGCTGCGCGAGCAGCGCGTGCAGCATGCCGGTGGTGTTGCTGTCGCCGCCGGCGCCGGGGTTGTCCTGGGTGTCGGCGACGACCACCGGCGCGCCGGCGTTCCCGGCCAGCGCCAGCGCACGCGCGACCGCATCGCCCGCGTCCAGGCAGTCGGCGCGCCACTGCGCGGGTTCGGCGGCGCGCTCGTACAGCCGCTGCACCGCGCGTGCGACCGCGTCCGGGCTCGGCCCGTGGCCCCAGACCATCGGCGCGCATTCGGCGAAGTCGGAAGCCGGGAAACCCATGCAGAAGCTCAGCAGCGTGCCGTGCTCGCGGTCGAGCGCGCGCAGCTCGTCGTACACGCCCTGCGCCGGCTGCATCCAGGTGCTCTGCGCGTTCAGCGGGATCAGGTAGGGCAGGCGGCGGTGCGCGCCGGGCAGCCGCCGGCCGGCACGCAGGTGGCGCGCCAGCAGCTCGGCGGCGAGCACGCCGGTGTCGGCCATGTCGACGTGCGGGTACTGGCGGTACGCCACCATCGCGTCGGCCTCGCGCAGCATGCGCAGGCTGACGTTGGCGTGCAGGTCCAGGCTGGCGACGATCGGCAGCTCCGGCCCGACGACGCCGCGCAGCCGCGCCAGCAGCTCGCCTTCGCTGTCGAGCGCGTGCTCGGCCACCGCGGCGCCGTGCAGGTCGAGGTAGATGCCGTCCAGCCCGCCGTGGTCGCGCGCCGCGCGCGCGTCCTCGACGATCGCGCCGGCGATGCGCTCGAAGGCATCCTGCGTGACGCAGCTCGACGGGATCGCGCCCGCCCAGGCCGAGGGCACGAGCGTGAAGCCGTGCGCCCGCGCGGCTTCGATGAAGCCGCCCACCGCCATGTTCAGGCCGGTCATCACGGCCTGCATCTGCGCGCCGCGCACGAAGGCGGGGAAGGCGTCGCCGCGCGTGAAGGCGTCCCAGTCGGCGAGGCTGGGGGCGAAGGTGTTGGTCTCGTGCTGGTAGCCGGCGATCAGGATGCGGGGCATGCGGCGGCAGGATGGGTGTCGATCGGTCCACTATAGGTGCGGCAGCCGGCGCGCCGGGCCGCGGCCGGGCGGCACGGCACTAGGCGCCGAACGCGAAGTCGCGCCCCGGCGCGGCGGCGAACAGCGCCTGGGTGTATTCGTGCTCCGGCGCGCCGAACACGCGATGCGCGGGGCCGTACTCGACCACGCGGCCCTTGCTCATCACGGCCAGGAAGTCGCACACCTGGCTGGCCACGCGCAGGTCGTGCGTGATGAAGAGCATCGCGACGTTCAGCCGGGTCTTGATCTCCTCGAACAGGCGCAGCACCTGCGCCTGGACTGAGACGTCCAGCGCCGACACCGCCTCGTCGGCGACCAGCAGCTCCGGGTCCATCATCAGCGCGCGCGCGATGCACAGGCGCTGGCGCTGGCCGCCGCTGAACTGGTGCGGGTAGCGGTCCATCGCGCTCGCGTCCATGCGCACCAGCTCGACCAGCGCGCGCGCCTTGGCCAGCGCCTCGGCGCGGCGCATGCCGTAGTTGACCGGGCCCTCGATCATCGCGTCGGCGATGGTGCGGCGCGGGTTGAGCGAGCGGTACGGATCCTGGAACACGATCTGCACGCGCCGGCGCAGCGGGCGCAGCGCGCGGTGCGGCAGCCGCGCGATCTCGTCGTCGCCCAGGCGCACCTCGCCGGCGCTGGGGTCGATCAGGCGCACCACGCAGCGCGCCACGGTGCTCTTGCCCGATCCCGATTCGCCGACGATGCCCAGCGTCTGGCCGCGGCGGATCTCGAAGTTCACGTCCTGCGCCGCGTACACGGTGCGCGCCTTGCCGAACCAGCCCTTGTCGACGTAGGTCTTGGCCAGGCCGCGCGCGCGCAGCACCACCGGCGCGTCCGGGTCGGCCGGCTTCGCGTGCAGCTGCAGCGTCGGCACCGCGCCGATCAGCATCTTGGTGTAGGCATGCTGCGGCCGCTGCAGCACCTCGTGCTTGGTGCCGACCTCGACCAGGTCGCCCAGGCGCAGCACCGCCACGCGGTCGGCGAGCTCGGCGACGACGCCGAAGTCGTGCGTGATGAACAGCACGCCGGTGCCGTGGCGGTGCTGCAGCTGCAGGATCAGCTCGAGCACCTGCTTCTGCGTGGTCACGTCGAGCGCCGTGGTCGGCTCGTCGGCGATCAGCAACACCGGCTCGAGCACCAGCGCCATCGCGATCATGATGCGCTGGCGCTGCCCGCCCGACAGCTGGTGCGGGTAGCTGGCCATCATGCGGTCGGGGTCGGGCAGCAGCACCTCCTCGATGATCGCGCGCACCTTGGCGCGGCGCTCGGCGGGCGCGAGCTTCGTGTGCTCGGCCAGCACTTCGTCGATCTGGTCGCCGCAGGTCATGACCGGGTTGAGCGCGGTCATCGGCTCCTGGAAGATCATCGACATGCGCGTGGCGCGCAGCTCGCGCAGGCGCGAGCGCGGCGCGTGCGTGATGTCCTCGCCCTGCAGCAGGATGCGGCCCGACAGGATCGGCAGCTGCCGGGGCAGCAGGCCCATCACGCCCTGCGCGATCACGCTCTTGCCCGAACCCGATTCGCCGACCAGGCAGACGATCTCGCCGCGGCCCACGGTGAACGAGACCTCGCGCACCGCGGCGGCGCGGTCGCCGCCGCCGGGCAGCGCGATCGTCAGCTGCTCGACCTGCAGGATGGGGGCGCCGGCGTTCATCCGCGTTTGGCCATCTTGGGATCGAGCGTGTCGCGCAGCCCGTCGCCGAGGATGTTGACCGCCAGCACCGTCGCCGCGAGGAACAGGCCGGGGAAGAAGATGTTGTGCGGGTACTCGCTGAACTGCGCGCGCCCCTCGGCCATCACGTTGCCCCAGGTCGGGATGTCGGGCGGCAGGCCGACGCCCAGGAACGACAGGATCGCCTCGACCAGGATGCCCGACGCGCAGATGAAGGTGCCCTGCACGATCAGCGGCGCGATCGTGTTGGGCAGGATGTGGCGCGCCATGATCAGCGGCGTCGGCGTGCCCAGCGACACCGCCGCCTCGACGTAGGGCTCTTCGCGGATCGTCAGCACCAGCGAGCGCACCAGCCGCGTCACGCGCGGGATCTCGGGGATCGCGATCGCGAACACCACCGTCGCGAGCGTGCCCCCCCACATCGCCACCAGCGCGATCGCGATCAGGATCGCGGGGATCGACATCACGCCGTCCATCACCCGCATCAGCAGCCCGTCGACCCAGCGCAGGTAGCCGGCCACCAGGCCGAACACGATGCCGAACGCGAGCGCGATCACCGCGGTGCTGAGGCCCACCACCAGCGACACCCGGGTGCCGTAGATCACGCGGCTGTAGACGTCGCGGCCGAAGCTGTCGGACCCCATCCAGAACACGTGCTGGAGCGTGTCGCCGTCGAGCGTCGTGATCTCGCCGGACATGCCCGGGCGCAGGTCGCGGCTGGCCGGATCGAACAGCGACGGGTCGACGGTGCCGAGCCACGGCGCCGCGATCGCCACCAGCACGAGCAGCGCGAGCACCGCGCCGCCCGCGCGCACCGCGCCGTTGCGCCGCACCCGCGCCCAGGCGCTGGGCTGCTCGACGACCGACGCGGCCTCGACCGACAGCGCCTCGTCCCGCGGGTTGTCGAACTGCATCGATGCCGCCTTCAGTACCGGATCCGCGGGTCGAAGAACACGTAGCTCAGGTCGACCAGCAGGTTGATGCCGACATACACGAACGAGAACAGCAGGATCACGCCCTGGATCGTCGGGAAGTCGCGCGCGAGCACGGCGTCCACCGTCAGCCGGCCGAGGCCGGGGATCGCGTACACCGACTCGGTGACGACGACGCCGCCGATCAGCAGCGCGATGCCGATCCCGATCACGGTGACGATCGGCACGGCGGCGTTGGCCAGCGCGTGGCGCTTCAGCACCTTGGCTTCGGGCAGGCCCTTGGCGCGGGCGGTGCGGATGTAGTCTTCGCCGAGCGTGTCGAGCACCGACGCGCGCGTCACGCGGGCGATCAGCGCGATGTAGATCACCGACAGCGTCACCGCCGGCAGCACCAGGTGGCGCAGCCACGGCCCGAAGCCTTCGGCGATCCGGCGGTAGCCCTGCACCGGCAGCCAGCCGAGCTCGAGCGACACCGCCCAGATCAGCAGGTAGGCGAGCACGAACACCGGCACCGAGAAGCCGAGCACCGAGAAGCCCATCAGCGCGCGGTCGAACCACGAGCCGAAGCGCCAGGCGGCGAGCACCCCCATCGGCACCGCGACGGCCACCGCGATCACGATCGTGATCAGCGCGAGCGACAGCGTCGGCTCGAGCCGCTGCGCGATCAGCGTCACGACGTCGGTCTTGTAGTAGTAGGACTGGCCGAGGTCGCCGCGCAGCAGGTGGCCGAACCAGATCACGAACTGCTCGGGCACCGACCGGTCCAGCCCGAGCGACGCGCGGATCTGCGCGATCTGCTCGACGCTGGCCTGGTCGCCCGCGAGCACCGCCGCCGGGTCGCCCGGGGTCAGCCGCAGGACCAGGAACACCAGCAGCGAGACGATCAGCAGGACGGGGATCGTCGCTGCCAGCCGGCGCGCGAGGAAGCGCAGCATCGTCGGCTCCGGCGCGGCGTCAGAGCGTGTGAATGAATCCGGCGCGCCCGAGCGGGTGCGCCAGGGGGTGCCGATCGAGGCGCAAAGCACAGCCGCAGCTCGGGCTGCGGCGAGCATTTGCAACGACGAGCGGCGCCGTCTGGGGCGGCCGAGCGGGTGTGTGGGATTTGTTCACACGCTCTTAGTCCTTCTTCAGGTTCCAGTAGATGTTGCCGTTGGTGATGAAGAAGCCGGAGACGTTCTTGCGGGCGGCCATCGGCTGGTCGTACTCGCCCAGCGGGGCGTGGGTCGCGACCTCGTAGGCGCGGATCTGGATCTGCTCGGCGAGCTTCTTCTTCGCGGCCTCGTCGGTGCTGCGCATGAACTCGTTGCGCAACTGCACCAGCTGGTCGTCGCTGGCCCAGCCGAACCAGCCGGACTTCTCGCCGCGCGTATCGAGCGCCGGGTTGGTGATCGGATTCCAGACGTCGAACACGCCCCAGGCCGTCAGGAACAGGTGCCAGCCGCCCTTGTCCGGCGGATCCTTCTTCGCGCGCCGGCCCACCAGGGTCTGCCAGTCCATCGCCTGCAGGTCGACCTTGAATCCGGCCTGGCGCAGCAGCTGCGCGGCGACGTCGGGCAGCTTCTGGATCGAGGCGAGGTCGGTCGGCTTCAGGATCACGATCGGCGTGCCGTCGTAGCCCGACTCCTTCAGCAGCTCCTGCGCCTTCTTCATGTTCGACTTGGCCTGGATGTCGCTGCCGGCGGTCGTGCTGTACGGCGTGTTGCAGGCGAACATCGAGTAGCAGGTGCGGTAGAGCTCCTTCACGCCGACCTGCGCGCGCAGGAACGGCTCCTGCGGGAACGCCGCCAGCGCCGCGCGGCGGACCTTGACGTTGTCGAACGGCTTGGCCAGGTGGTTGAAGCGCGCCATGTACGTCAACCCGAGGTTCGAGTACTTCGGCAGCTGGATCGCGGCGTCCTTCTTGGCCGCTTCGTACTGGTCGAATCCGAGCGCCTCGATGATGTCGACCTCGCCCTTTTGCAGCGCGTTCAGCTGCGCCTGCGCGTCGCGCAGCGCGAGGTTCCACTCGACCCGGTCGACGTACACCCGCTTGCCGCCGGCAGTGCCCGAGGGCGGCTCGCTGCGCGCCACGTACTTCGGGTTCTTCAGGTAGACCGCCTTGTCGCCGGGCTTGAACTCGTCCCGCTTGAAGATGTAGGGGCCCGAACCGGTGTAGTCGTCGATCTGCTTGAACGGGTCGGTCTCGGCGACGCGCTTGGGCATGATGAACGGGACGTTCGACGACGGCTTGCCCAGCGCCTCGAGCACGAAGCCGCAGGCCTCGCCGAGGAAGATGCGGAAGGTGTCGGGCGTGGGCGAATCCATCTTCGACACGAACTGCATCAGTGCGCTGCCCATGGTGTCGCGCGCGCCCCAGCGCTTGAGCGACGCGATCACGTCCTCGCCGGTGACCGGCTTGCCGTCGTGGAACTCCAGCCCCTTGCGCAGCTTGAAGGTCCACAGGCGATGGTCGGGGCTTTCGTTCCAGCTCTCGACCATCTGCGGCCTGACCTGGCTCTTCTCGTCGGTGCCGAACAGCGTGTCGTAGATCATGTAGCCGTGGTTGCGGCTCATGTAGGCGGTGGTCCAGATCGGGTCCAGCACCGCCAGGTTCGAGTGCGGCACGATGCGCAGCACCTTGCCGTCCTGCGCCGGCACGCCGGTGGTGCCCAGCAGCGCATACGCGGCGACGGCGAGCGATACGAGCGCTCGGCGGGTGGTGTTCATCCGGTTTCCTCCTGGGGCGCTGCGCTTCGGGGCGGCCGGCGCCGCCGGCCTTGCGCGAGCCGGCGCAGCGCGACCGCGGATGCTGCAATGCGGCGGATTCTGCGCTGCCGTCCGGTGCCGGCCCATCCGGGCAAACACCCGCGCAGGCGCGCCCCGCGGCGGCGCACGCACCGCGCGGCCCTATGCTCGGCCCGATGACGACGATCACCCGCCGCCAGCTCATCGGCCTGGTGCTGCTCACGCTGATGTGGGGCCTGAACTGGCCGATCATGAAGCTGTCGCTG
>JAFEFZ010000042.1 GCA_018240325.1 Pseudomonadota bacterium | reverse complement strand
ACGCTCGCCGTGCTGCGCCAGAACCAGCGCTGGGCGCTCGTCTACAATCTCGCCGTGGTGCCATTCGGCGCGCTCGGTTTCGTGCCGCCGTGGCTTGCCGCGATCGGAATGTCGATGAGTTCGCTGGTGGTGATCCTGAATGCGCTGCGCATTGGCCAGCATATGCACGAATCCGGGCCGATCCCCGCCGCTGCGCACATGCGCACAGCGCCATGAACATCCCTGCATGAACATCCTCGTGATCATGATTCCGCTCTCGATCCTGCTGCTGATCGGCGCCGGCATCGCGTTCTTCTGGGCGGTGGAACACGACCAGTTCGACGACCTGGATACGCCGAAACTGCTGCCGCTGCTCGACGATCCGGCGCCTAAGGAATCCGCTCCGGAAAAAGTCGAGCGCGAGGATTCCCCGCAGTGAACGACACGCTGACCCTCGCCGCCGCGTTGCTGCTGGGCCTTGCCGCGAGCGGGCATTGCCTGGTCATGTGCGGAGGCATTTCCGCCGCGCTCGGCATCGCCACGGCCAGGCGCGCCGACGGCCGCCCGCGCCCGCTGCTGCTGATCGGCTATCAACTCGGCCGCGCGGTCTCGTACACGCTTGCCGGACTGCTGCTCGGGGGTGCGCTCGGCGCCCTGATCGGCGTGCTCGACATCGAAGTGGTGCGGCGCGCGCTGCGCGCGCTGTCCGCCGTGGCGCTGCTGTTCGGCGCGCTGGTCGCGTTCGGGCGCCTGCGTGATCCGGGCTTCGGCATCGGCCATCGCCTGTGGCAGCGCATCGCGCCGCTCGGGCGGCGCCTGCTGCCGGTGACGAGCCTGCCACGCGCGCTCGCCTTCGGCATGGTCTGGGGCTGGATGCCCTGCGGCTTCGTCTACACCGTGCTGCTGATCGCCGCGTTGCAGGGTGATGCGCTGCAAGGCGCGGCGACGATGGCGGCATTCGGCATCGGCACCCTGCCGTCGATGTTCCTCGCCGCGTTCGGCGCGCAGCGTTTCGCCGGCTTCGGCGCAAGACCCGCGGCACGGCGCATCGCCGGATTCGCCCTGCTCGCAAGTGCGGCGCTCACGCTGGCCGGACCGTGGCTTCCGCATGCGACTTGGCTGCACGCATGCCTTCCTTTCGCGTGTCGAGCGCCGTAACGCGCACGACTGCTATCCTTGACGGATTCCCTCACGAAGTCGCGACATGGATT
>JAFEFZ010000041.1 GCA_018240325.1 Pseudomonadota bacterium | reverse complement strand
TGGACATGTGGACAGGTCGGCAAGCGACCTGCCCACATGCCCACCGGACTCCAGCTACGAGGGGGGTCATTGTCAATGTTGCGTTCCACACGAAACGACGAGGGGCCTCATGCCGGCCCGCCCCAGGGGGCGCACTGGCGGAGAGGGCGGGATTCGAACCCGCGGTACGGGGCTACCGTACGCCTGATTTCGAGTCAGGTACATTCAACCGCTCTGCCACCTCTCCGGTGGTCCCGCCCGGTCGGCGAGGCGCGTATTGTACGGGCTGCTTCCCGCGCATCCGGCGCCGCTGGCGCCGCCTCGACGGCCGCAATCCTGACGGCATCGATCCCCTCCAGCGGCGGCAACGCCGGCCAAGGCCGATGCATCCGGCATGCACGAGGCGGCGCGAACGACGGAGCAGGTCCGGGCCGTGGCGGCCGCCGCTGCGCCTCAGCCGGGGCTACGCAGCGCCCGCCAGCCCCCCGATTGCGGGATGCCGACCTTTCAGCCGAGTGGACAATGCGCTGCATCGTCCACTTTTCGGGCAAGACCATGGCACCGCTCAAACTGATCGTTTCGGCTGCTGCTGTGCTGCTGGTTTCGGCTGCCCACGCCGGCCTGACGAGCAAGGCCTTCTCGGCGCACTACGCGTATCCGGACTTGACCACCATCTATGGCAGCGCGTCGGCAACACCATCGACCTTCGTCGTCGGGCCCGGCGTCGAGACCCACTTCAAGGTCGAAGGCGTGACGGACATCAGCGCCGACTTCAGCGACACCTCGCTGACGCTGGTGCTGACCACGCAGCTCGGGGCGCCGACGTGGAACGACACGAGCTTCAACGGGCCGGTGTTCGATCGCATCGCCGGCGGCCCGCTGGACATCGTGTCGGCCACGATCGACTCGGCGACGACGATGGGCGGCTTCGACGCCAGCCGTGTCAGCTTCGGTGCCGACCGGATCGCCATCAACTGGCATGGGCTCAGCTACGTCGACGGCACCCGGGTGGTCGTGCACTTCACCAGTGCCGTGCCCGAGCCTTCCACCTGGGCACTGGCGGCACTCGGAGGCTTGGCATTCCTCGGCGCGCACCGGTCTGCCCGGGGCCGCCCTCGGCGCCCGCCGCCGGCACTGGCGGCGTAGTCGGGCGCGCGGCTGCAAGGGCCGGCGCGAACCCCATCGCGAATCGCCTGCTCGTGCGCGGCCGTCCGCCGGCACCTGGGTAGGCACCTGTTCGCTGCGGCACCGGCATAGGCCGATTGTCGGCGCTGCACGCCAGGCCGCGGAGCCTTTGCGATGCAGCGGCTCAGGCGGTCGTCTCGAGCGTCAGCGCGGCAAGGCGCGCATCGCTGAGGCGGGTCTGCCAGCGCTGCCCCGGCAGCAGCGGCTGCGCGTCGGTGATCGTGCCGGTCGTGACCACTTCGCCCGGCACGATGCGCCAGTGCGGCGTGGTGCGCGCCATCGCCTCGACCAGCGCCTGCAACGCCTGCAGCGGGCCGTCGAGCACGACCTCGCCCCGGCCGCGGTCGCGCAGCGTGCCGTCGCCGTGCAGTTCCACCTCGAGCGCACTCAGGTCGGCGGCGAGCGTCGCCCAGGCCTGCACCGGCACGCGCGGGCCGACGCGCAGCCGACCGTGCAGCGCGAAGTCGGCGGCGGTGTCGGGCGCGGTGAAGCGCC
>JAFEFZ010000040.1 GCA_018240325.1 Pseudomonadota bacterium | reverse complement strand
TCATCAGTTGGGCTTGAAACGCGGCAGGTAGTCCCGTTGCAGCCAGGCTTCGGGCACGTCGCGCCAGGCGAAGTCGCTGTAGCGCATCACGGTGACCCACGACGGATCGAGGCCGTCGATGATCACCACCTCGGTCGGCCGCTCGCGGCCGAGCTGGGGCTGGAACTTGCGGTAGTAGGCGGTCTTGAGCAGGTGGCCGCTTTCGGCGAAGAAGCGCGCCTTGATCGGCCGCGCGGTGCCGGCCTCGACCCACATCTCGACGCGGTGGTAGGGCGCATCGGGCGCGGCCGCCGACAACTGCAGCTTGTAGGCATGGCGCGTGACCTTCTCGCCGTCGGCCGTGTCCTCCTCGCCCAGCAGTTCGGCGCGGTAGTCGCGGGCCAGGTTGACGGTGACCACGTCGCCGTTGGACACCTGCCCCAGCAGCCGCTGCTGCGGCGACAGGCGGATGCTTGCCTGGCTGGCCGGGTCGAAGAACCACAGGTCGTTGCCGCTCTTGAGCATCAGCTTGTTGGCATCGCGCTCGGGCGAAACCATGCGGATCAGCGTGCGGAACTGGCCGCTGCGCTCGTCGGCCTTGGACAGCACGTTGAGCACGCTGGTGTCGGTCTGCTTGCCCTGGCGGTACTCGAGCAGCGTGACCGTCGTCGTGAAGGGCTTGGACGGGTTACGCACCGCGTCGCTGGCGCTCAGGATCGCCTGGGCGTCTTCGGCGGCGCGCGCCGGCAAGCACGCCAGCAGGCAGGCGAGCAACAGGGCAAGAAGGGGGGCAAGGCGCTTCATGGGTCGGTACCGAGATGGTCAGGCGTGGCGCAGCGCATCGACGATGTTCATTCGCGACGCGCGCGCCGCCGGCACGAGCGACGACACACAGGCGAGCAGCACGAGCACTGCCGCCGTCGACAGGATCAGCAGGTACTCGCCGCCCAAGCCGATCGACACCAGCGCCGGCTCGACGCGGCCGGGCGGCATCCACTGAATGCCCAGTCGATTCACGAGCCCGGCCAGCAGCAACGAAGACACGACGCCCACGGCCGCTGCGGCCAACCCCAGGACCAGCCCTTCGATCACGAACATGCGGCGCACGCCCTGACGGCGCAGCCCGATCGCACGCAAGGTGCCGATCTCCACCGTCCGTTCGACGACCGTCATGCTCATCGTGTTGATCACGGTGAACAGCACGATGCCGCCGATCAGCACCGCGATGAACCCGAAGAGCGTGCCGAACATCTGCATCGTCTGGCCGTAGAACGGATTCAGGGTGGCGAAGTCCACCGTCGCCAACGGCTGGGCCGCGAATCGCTCCGCCAGGATCCGGTCCAGCCGGGCCTGGGCGACACCGATGTCGGCGGTGTGGTGCAACTGCACCGCAATGGCCGTCACCTGCTTCGCGTCGGAGCCGAAGACCAGGCGCTGGGCGAGCGGCAGGTGCGCGATCACGGCGACCTCGTCGAATTCCTTGACTCCCTGGAATTCGGCGCGAATCGGCCGCACGGTCGCCACGTTCGGCGCACCCTTCGGCCCGTTGGCGAGGATCTCGATCTGCGGCGCGCCGGTCGCCGGCCCGGCGTCCGGTTGCGTGGCGGCTGCCAGGTCCTGCAGGTCCGCCGGCAGCGCCGCAGCGCCTTGCGCAGGCTCGGCGCGCGCATCGTCGTCGCAGCCCGGCACCTTCAGCGCAGCG
>JAFEFZ010000003.1 GCA_018240325.1 Pseudomonadota bacterium | reverse complement strand
GGGCAATCTGAAGACCAGTCTGCAGGGCTGCTACCACTCGGTTGCCTTTCGCATGCACGCCACCCGCTGCCTCTGCGCCCTCGCCTACCGATTCAATCGCCGCTTCGACCTGCGCATCCTGAGTGCCCGGCTGCTGATCGCCGCAGCCTGCTGCCCGCCCCAACCGCAGCGCACCATCCTGGTGGCTGAAGCTTCCTGCCAATCGGACTGACCTTTGGTGTTCCTTCTACAACCGCCGCCGGCTGCACTCGACGTTGGTCAACGCCAACCCGATGCAGTACGAACGGGCTTGGTTCGCTGCCCAGCAGTTGCGCGCCGCATAATGGCCTTGGCTACGGGATGCAGAAGTCGAAGTCAAGCTTAGTCGCGAACAGCGGCAGGGAGACCCAGCGTGAATAACCGGCCCGGCCCCGTCACGCCCGACGACATCGCCCGGCTCGACCGCGACGATCCGCTGGCCGCGCGCCGCAGCCTGTTCGCGCTGCCCGAGGGCGTGATCTACCTCGACGGCAATTCGCTCGGCGCGCTGCCGAAGTCGGTGCCCGCGCGCATCGCGCAGGCGGTCGAGCAGGAATGGGGCGTCGGCCTGATCCGCTCGTGGAACGACGCCGGCTGGTACCCGGCGCCGCAGCGCGTGGGCGCGCGCATCGCGCCGCTGGTCGGCGCTGCGCCCGACGAGGTGATCGTCGCCGACTCGACCTCGGTCAACCTGTTCAAGGTGCTGATCGCGGCGCTGCGCATGCGCCCGGGGCGGCGGCGCATCGTCGGCGAACGCGGCAGCTTCCCGACCGACGCCTATGTCGCGGCCGGCGTGGCCGAGCTGATGGACGCCGAGTTCGTCGCGGTCGAACCCGACGAGGTGGCCGACGCGATCGACGAGCGCACCGCGGTCGTGTCGCTGACGCACGTGAACTACAAGACCGGCCGCGTCTACGACATGGCCGGCATCACGCGGCGCGCGCACGCGGCCGGCGCGCTCGTGGTCTGGGACCTGTGCCACACCGCCGGCGCGATGCCCTGCGATCTGAACGGCTGCGATGCCGACTTCGCGGTCGGCTGCGGCTACAAGTACCTGAACGGCGGGCCCGGCGCGCCGGCCTTCGTGTTCGTGGCGCAGCGCCACCAGGCGGGGCTGCGCCAGCCGATCGCCGGCTGGCACGGCCACGCGCACCCCTTCGACTTCGTGCACGACTACGTGCCCGCCGCCGGCATCGACCGCATGCTGGTCGGCACCGCGCCGCAGCTCGGGCTGCTGGCGCTGGAAGAAGCGTTGAAGGCTTTCGACGGCGTCGACCTGCAGCAGTTGCGCCGCAAGAGCGAGCAGATGACCGAGCTGTTCATCCGCCTGGCCGACCAGGAGTTGGCGCCCTGGGGCTTCGGCCTCGCGTCGCCGCGCG
>JAFEFZ010000039.1 GCA_018240325.1 Pseudomonadota bacterium | reverse complement strand
GCGAGATCGACCGCACGACGCTCGTGCGGATGAACGAGTCACAGCACCATCGCGGGCCCGACGAAGTCGGGCTCCACCTCGAGCCGGGGCTCGGGCTCGGGCACCGGCGCCTGTCGATCATCGACCTCTCGACGGGGCAGCAGCCGCTCTACAGCGCTGATCGCAGCCTCTGCATCGTCTACAACGGCGAGGTCTACAACTACCGCGAGCTGATCGCCGAGCTCACCGCGCTCGGCTACCGCTTCCAGACCAAGAGCGACACCGAGGCGATCGTCCACGCGTGGGAGGAGTGGGGCGAGGACTGCGTGACGCATCTTCGCGGAATGTTCGCGTTCGCGCTGTGGGACGCGAAGCGCGAGATGCTTTTCCTCGCACGCGACCGGCTCGGCGTGAAGCCGCTCCATTACGCGCTCCTCCCCGATGGAACGCTCCTCTTCGGGTCGGAGCTGAAGAGCCTCCTCGCGCACGGCGGCATGCGTCGCGACCTCGACCCGCTCGCGATCGAGGAGTATTTCGCGCTCGGCTACGTCGCCGAGCCGCGGACGATCTTTCGCGGGGCGAGAAAGCTTCCGCCGGCGCACACGCTGGCGGTGCGGCGCGGAAGGCCGCTTTCCGAGCCTCGCGAGTACTGGGACGTGCGCTTCACCGGCGCGACGCAAATCGGCGTCGCCGAAGCCTGCGAGGAGCTGACGCGCCGGCTCACCGATTCGGTGAAGCTGAGGATGATTTCCGAAGTGCCCCTCGGCGCGTTCCTCTCCGGGGGTGTGGACTCGAGCGCCGTCGTGGCGACGATGGCCGGACTCTCGGCCGATCCCGTCAACACCTGCTCGATCGCGTTCGCCGACCCGGCCTTCGACGAGTCACGCTACGCGAAGGAGGTCGCCGACCGCTACGCGACGCGGCACTACAGCGACCTCGTCGAGAGCGACGATTTCGACCTCATCGACGAGTTGGCGAGACTCTACGACGAACCCTACGCCGACAGCTCGGCGATCCCGACTTACCGCGTCTGCCAGCTCGCACGCCAGCACGTGACGGTGGCGCTCTCCGGTGACGGCGGCGACGAGAGCTTCGGCGGCTACCGCCGCTATCGCCTGCACCTCGCCGAGGAGCGGATGCGCGCCGCGATGCCGCTCGGGCTCAGGCGCTCGCTCTTCGGTCCGCTCGGCCGCGCGTGCCCGAAGCTCGACTGGGCGCCGCGCGTCTTTCGCGCCAAGACGACGTTCGAATCGCTCGCGCGGAATTCGGTGGAGGCGTACTTCGCGAGCGTTGCGTACCTGCGCGACCCGCTGCGCGCCGAGCTCTTCAGCCCGCACCTCAAGGCCGAGCTCGGCGGTTACCACGCGCGCGAAGTGTTCGAGCGCCACGCGCGTGTCGCCGCGACCGACGATCCGCTGGCACTCGTCCAGTACCTCGACCTCAAGACCTACCTC
>JAFEFZ010000038.1 GCA_018240325.1 Pseudomonadota bacterium | reverse complement strand
CGCCTAGGATCGTGCGGGTGGAAGTGCGCCGGCCGCGGCGCCACGCATCGCCACGCGCCGAGCAAAGGCTGCCGCCATGACCGACCTGTCAACCCCGCCGCTGTCGCTGGCGCCCCTCGAACCCGCACCGGGCGGTGCCGCAGAGGGCCCGGCCTTCGCATGGCCGACGCCGCCGCTGCCCTGCTACGCGGCGCCGCAGCCCTTCACCGAACCCGAGCCCTGCAGGATCGAAGGCCTGAAGGGCCGGCTGATGAACGGCACGCTGCTCGCGTTCGACCCGGCGGCCGGCATCGCGCAGGTGAAGATCCCGCCGGCGCGCATCCCGATCCCGCTGCGCTTCAGCCAGTTCCGCCGGATCACGCTGGTGCGGCCGCTGCTGCCGCTGGACGACGCCGGTGCGCAGGCGCTGGCGCAGCGGCACCCCGCCGTGCCGGCGAAGGTGCGGCTCAAGGACGCCGAGCCCTTCGAGATGCCGAGCCTCGGCCACGTCGAGACCGAAGCGGGGCTGTTCCTGTTCGCGCCGCTGGACGCGCGCGGCCAGGTGCAGCGCTGCTTCGTGCCGCGGCCGGCCCTCGAGGGTTTCGAGATCGGCCCGCGCCTGGGCGAGGTGCTGGTCGAGCAGCGCGCGGCCACGCCGCAGCAGATCGAGCAGGCGCTGGCCGAGCAGCAGGCGCTGCGCAGCCGCAAGCTGGGCGAACTGCTGCTGACCCGCCAGGTGGTCAGCCCCGAGGAGCTGGAGCAGGCGATCGTCGAGCAGGCGCGCATGCCGATGGTGCGCATCGGCGAAGCGCTGATCGCGCTGGGCTTCATCGACGAGGCGCAGCTCGACGCGGCACTGTCGCAGCAGCGCGAAGACCGCAGCGTGCCGCTGGGCGAGCTGCTGGTGCGCCGCGGGCTGGTGTCGCGCCAGGACTTGCAGACGGCGCTGGCACGCAAGATGGGCTACCCGCTGGTCGACGTCGCCCAGTTCCCGGTGGAGGCCGACGCGCTCGCGCGGCTGCCCTTCGCGGTGGCGCAGCGCGTGCCGGCGCTGCCGCTGCTGCTGCGCGGCGGGCGGCTGATCGTCGCCGTCGAGGACCCGTCGCGGCCCGACGTGCGCGACGAGCTGGAGTTCGCCGCGCAGGCCAAGATCGTGCCGGTGCTGGCGCGCGCGAACCTGCTGCACGAAGCGGTGCCGCGCGCCTACGAGCGCATCGGCGCCGGCAGCGGCACGCGCGGCGACGCCGCCGGCGCCGAGCTGGAGATGGAGGAAGCCGGCAAGCTGCTCGCCACGCTCGAGCAGCAGCAGGGCAGCGACGCCGCCGACCGCGACGAGTCGCCGATCGAGCAGTCGGACAACTCGCTGGTGCGGCTGATCAACTCGATGATCGCCGAGGCGCAGGCGCAGGGCGTGTCCGACATCCACATCGAATGCCAGCCGGGGCGCGACAAGGTGCGCATCCGCTTTCGCCGCGACGGCGCGCTCAAGCCCTACCTGGAGCTGCCGCACACCTACCGCAGCGCGCTGATCGCCCGCATCAAGATCATGTGCGACCTGGACATCAGCGAGCGCCGCAAGCCGCAGGACGGCAAGATCAACTTCGGCCGCTTCATGCCGGGCTCGCGGCTCGAGCTGCGGGTGGCGACGATCCCCACCGCCAACGGGCTGGAAGACGCGGTACTGCGCCTGCTGGCCTCGGCCAAGCCGATACCGCTGGACAGCCTGGGGTTGAGCCCGGACAACCTGCGCGCGGTCAAGGCGGCATCGCAGCGGCCCTACGGCATGCTGTTGTGCGTGGGCCCCACCGGCTCGGGCAAGACGACGACGCTGCACTCGGTGCTCGGCCACATCAACCGGCCCGACCGCAAGATCTGGACCGCCGAAGACCCGGTGGAGATCACCCAGGCCGGCATGCGCCAGGTGCAGGTCAACCCGAAGATCGACTGGACCTTCGCCAAGGCGCTGCGCGCCTTCCTGCGCGCCGACCCGGACGTGATCATGGTCGGCGAGATCCGCGACCGCGAGACCGCGCAGATGGCGGTCGAGGCGTCGCTGACCGGCCACCTGGTGATGAGCACGCTGCACACCAACAGCGCGGTCGAGACGGTCACGCGGCTGCTCGACATGGGCATGGACCCGTTCAACTTCGCCGATTCGCTGCTGGCGGTGCTGGCGCAGCGGCTGGTGCGGCGGCTGTGCGGCAAGTGCGTGCAATCGGCAGCGGCCACGCCCGCGCAGGTCGACGAGCTGCTGGCCGACTACCTGCACGCCTTCGGCGACGCGCCCGGCTGCCCGGGCCGCGACGCGGTGCTGCAGGGCTGGCTCGAACGCTTCGGCCAGGGCGGGCGGCTGCTGCACCACCGCGCGCCCGGCTGCGCGCACTGCGACGGCAGCGGCCTGCGCGGCCGCGCCGGGCTGCACGAGCTGCTGGTGGTCAGTCGCGGGCTGCGCCAGCAGATCCAGACCGGCGCGCGCCCCGACGAGATGCTGCGCAGCGCCTTCGGCGAAGGGCTGCGCACGCTGCGCCAGGACGGCATCGACAAGGTCTGGGCCGGCGTGACGACGATCGAGGAAGTGCGCGCCACCAGCAACGGCTGACGCGCGCAGCGCGCCCCGCCGTGCGGCGGACAATCGCCGGCATGCACGCCGAGCCGACCCGCCGCGAACCGAACCCCGAAGCCGCCACGCTGGCCCTGCTCGCCGATGCCGCGCAGCGGCTCGGCGGCGCGCCGCGCGTGCGTGCGCTGATCCTGCCGCCGCAGGCGGCCGCAGGCGGCACGCACACCGGCGAGTCGTGCGCGATCGAGCTCGACGACGGCTCGATCGGGCTGTCCTACGTGCTGCTCGGCGACGAGCTGCCGCGACTGCACCGCGACGCGCGCGATCTGGCCGGGGCCGACGCGCTGGCGCTGGCCGCGGGCCTGGCGGCGCCGCCCGCGGCCGACGGCGGCCTGGCGCGCACGCTCGGCCTGGCCACGGCCAACGCGCTGACTGCGTGGCTGTTCGCGCGCGTGGGCTACGAGCCGCCCGCCGCGGGCGACTCGATCGGCTCGATCGCGCCGCGCGCCGGCGAGCGCATCGGCATGATCGGCCACTTCGGGCCGCTGCTGGACGCGATCGTCGCGACCGGCGCGGAGCTGGTCGTGGTCGAGTTGCGCGAGGACCTGGCGGGCGAGCGCGACGGCTACACCGTGACCACCGATGCGGGCGCGCTCGCCGGCTGCGACAAGGTCATCGCCACCGGCACGCTGCTGCTCAACGGCACGCTGGCGCGGATGCGCGCGGCGGCGGCGCGGGCCACGCGCTTCGCGCTGATCGGCCCGAGCGCGGGGCTGCTGCCCGATGCGCTGTTCGCGGCCGGCGTGACCGACGTCGGCGGCAGCTGGGTGGTCAACGGCCCGGGCTTCGCGCAGGCGCTGCGCTGCGGCGAGCGGCGCGGCCGCAATGCGCGCAAGTTCGCGCTCGCCGCCGGCGACTATCCGGGCCTGCCGGCCTTGCTGGCACGCGCGCTGGAGACTCCCGGCCGCCAGTGACGCACGCCCTTGGGCAGGTGCGCGCTCAGCGACGAGGCCACGAGCAGGCCCCAGAACACCGGCAGCGCGACCGCTGCGCCGGCGGCGCTGAAGCCGATCCAGCCGACTGCCGCCAGCTTCGCCAGCACCACCCAGCCGGCGAGCTCGCCCAGGCGGATGCGCCGGGCACGCAGGTCCATCGCCAGCAGCAGCACGCCGCTGCCGACTGCCGCTGCGGCCGGCCCGGCGAGCGCCAGCGGCGCGCCCAGCAGCGCCGCGCCGAGCGCGACCACCGCCGCCAGGTGCACGGTGCGCACCGCCACCGCGAACAGGCGCTCGGCGTCGGCGCTGCGGCGGGCAGGTGCGGGCATTGCGGCGGCGGGACTGGCCCGGGGAGTCGGGGCGTTGCACTGTAGCGCGCGCGGCTATGCAGGCGCCGACATATCGCGCAACCGCGGCCGCGCCGGAACAATGCGGCTGCGTGCCGCTGCCGCCCGGGCCCGATCGGCCGTGTGCTTCTCCGTCCGATCCCTTGCCCGATCCCTGGTCCGATCCCTTGCCCAGTCCCTTGCCCCGTCCCTTGCCCGCTCCCTTGTCCGCTGCCGCAGCCCGCAGCCGCCGCCCATGTCGACCGTGATCGACAGCCTGCGCACCGCGGTCGCGCTGGCCGCCGGCGGCGACCCGACGCTGTGGCGCACGGCGCTGCTGT
>JAFEFZ010000037.1 GCA_018240325.1 Pseudomonadota bacterium | reverse complement strand
GCACCGGCCCGGCCACGCCCGCCGTCTGGTGCATCAATTCGGCCAGCGTGCGCGCCTGCATGCGCTCCATGATGCGCGCGCGGTGGAACTTGACCGTCTGCTCGACGATGCCCAGGTCGGCGGCGATCTGCTTGTTGAGCTTGCCGGCGGCCAGCCCGGCGAGCACGTCGCGTTCGCGCGGCGTCAGGCTCGCGAGGCGCCGGCGCAGTTCCGCGCCGCGGCCGGCCGCTTCGCGCGCGTCGCGGTCGCGTTCGATCGCGGCACCGACCGCGGCGACGAGCCGCGCGGCTTCGACCGGCTTGGTCAGGAAGTCGACCGCGCCGGCCTTGAGCGCGGTGACGGTCATCGGGATATCGCCCTGCCCGGTGAGGAAGACGATCGGCAGCGCGGTTCCCTGCGCGCCCAGCCGCCGCTGCAGCGCCAGGCCGTCGAGTCCGGGCAGCTGCACGTCGAGCACGAGGCAGCCCGGCGCGGCCGGGTCGTGCGCGGCCAGAAAGGCCTCGGCCGAATCGAAGCCGCGCGCGTCCAGGCCCTCTTCGCGCAGCAGCCGCACGAGCGCGCGCACGAGCAGCGCGTCGTCGTCGACGATGTGAACGGTCGGCGCAGGCAGGCTGGTCATCGTTCGGGGGCGGGGCTCGCGGGCAGTATCGCGCGGAAACGCGCGCCGCCGCCGGGTGCGTTCGACGCTTCGAGCCGGCCGCCGTGCGCCAGCGCGATCGTGCGGCAGATCGGCAGGCCGACACCCATGCCCGAGGTCTTCGTCGTCCAGAACGCCTCGAACAGGCGCGGCAGGTCGGCCTCGGCGATGCCGGGCCCGCGGTCGGCGACGACGAGATGGATCTCGCCGCCAACGCGCTCGGTGCCGATCGCGACGCGGCGCTGCGCCTCGGGCGTGTCGGCCATCGCGTCGGCGGCGTTGAAGATCAGGTTGAGCAGCAACTGCTGCAGCTGCACTCGGTCGCCGGCGATGGTCGCCGGCTGCGCGCCCAGCGCGAGATCGACGCCGACATGGCGCATCAGCAGCTCGGTGCGCGTCAGGTCCAGCGTGTCGCGCGCGAGCGCGTTCAAGTCAAGCGGCGCCACCGCCAGATCGCCGCGCCTGTAGAGCGCGCCGAGCCTGCGGATCACGTCGGCGGCACGCTGGTCGGCGGCGACGATGTCGGCGCAGATCTCGCGCAACTCGGCGGTATCGACCGGCGCGCGGCCCAGCATCTTCTGCGCCGCCTCGGCGTTGGCCAGGATCGCCGCCAGCGGCTGGTTCAGCTGGTGCGCGATCGCCGCCGACATCTGGCCGAGCAGCGACACGCGCATCATGTGGCGCAGCATCGAGCGGTCCTGCGCCGCCTGCTCCTCGGCGCGCTTTCGCGGCGTGATGTCGAGCGCGACACCCAGCAGTTGCCGCCTATCGCCGGGTGCGGCGCGGCCGCGCGCCATCAGCCAGCGCTGCTCGCCGCCGGGCTCGACGAGCCGGTACTCGACTTCGAGCTCGCCGCCGCCGTGCAGCACCTCGTGCACCGCCTGTTCGACGCCCGGCCGGTCGGCAGGGTGGATGCGGGCTGCCGGCGCATCGGCCGGCGGCGCGCCGGCCGCCGACACGCCCGCTCCCAGCCCCGGCAGCCCGCCCTCGGCCAGCCCGCCGCCGGCGGCCGGCCGGCCTGCGGGCGGCGGCTGCACCGCCCAGGTCGTCAATCGCGCCGCATCCGCCGCCAGGCTCAAGCGCTGCTCGCTGCGTGCCAGCGCAGCCGCCGTGCGCCGGCGCCGCGCGCGCTCGATCAGCAGCGCGGCGATCAACGCCGTCTGCAGCGCGATCACCGCCGCGGCGCCGAGCACCCACTGGCGGTACGCCTCCCAGAAGTTCGGCGCCTTGAAGTGCACGACCGCGCCCGCCGGTACCTGGGCGGCCGGGATGCCGAAGCGCTGCAGCGCGCGCCAGTCGACGTGCAGCGTCACCGGCAGCCGCCGCGGCACCGCAACGGCCTGCGGCGGCGTGCCGCGCAGCAGATCGGCCACGGCATGCGCGGCGACCCGTCCGACGGCCGTGAAATCGGTCATCACGCCGCCGACGATGCCGGTGCCGACGAAGGTCAGGTACGGGCCGTACACCGGCGCCTGGCTCGCCGCGGCGATCGCCGTCACCGCTTCGCGCGGCGTGCCGACGCGGCCGTCGCCGTCGCTGAAGTAGCCCGGGGTGTAGACCACGCTGTCGGCGCCGAGCGCACGCACCCGCTCGAGCACGGTTGCGGTCGGCAATGCGGCGAGCGCGACGACCTCGACCGGCGGCGCCAGCCGCCGCAGCTCGCGGTGCAGCCGCGTCTGCCAGGCGCGGTCCCAGGCCGACGAGCCGGTGATCGTCACCACGCGGCGCACCTGCGGTTGCCAGCGCAGCGCCTGTTCGACGGTCCGCACGATGTCGACGTCCATCGGCGTGCCGATCACGTCCAGCGGCAGCGGGCCGATCGCCCGCAGCGCATCGGGCGTAAGCGCGGCGTGCACCACCGGTGCGTGCGGGAAGAGCCGGGCGCGCTGGTGCAGCCAGAAGGCGAGCGCCGGGTCACCCGCCGCGACGACCACCTCGGGCGGCGCCGCCGCGTACTTGCCCCGCAGGTACTCGGTCATCGTCGCGGCGTAGGCGTCGCCGCCGAAGCGCGGGTCGTCGAGGTATTCGCTCAGCACCTCGACCGCCTTCGGCAGCGCCGTGCGCAGGCTGCGGTCGAAAGCCTCGGCCAGCTCGACGTTGGCCGGCAGCGGCTGCGCGTTCGAATACAGCACCAGGATGCGCAGCGGCGCATCCGCCGCCCCGGCCGTGCCGGCCCAGGCGGCACAGGCACAGACGATCCAGAGCCACAGCGCGCGGCGCAGGGTCGAGCACAGCGCCAGCCTGCGCGCGGCGCCGATGGCCGGCAGGCCGCCACCCGCACCGCGGCCCCCGCGATCGCTGCCGCGCACGGGGGCCTGCAGCGGCTGGAGCCTCAGCCCTGCGGCGCGCTCAGCGCCGCCTGCAGCTTGGCCTCGTCCTCGTGCGTCAGCGAGGTCTTCAACACCTTGCCGCCGGTGCCGCGCAGCTCGTCCAGCACCTTGTCGGGCGTGACCTTGCGCACCAGCACGAACAGCACCGAGCTGCCGGCGTTCATGCTCGCCGCCAGCTCCTGCATGAACTTGTCGTCGATGCCCACGTCGGTGAGCGCGCCCGAGATCGCACCGGCGCTCGCGCCGACCGCCGCGCCGAGCAGCGGCACCATGAAGATCAACCCGATCAGCGCGCCCCAGAAGCCGCCGCTGAGCGCCCCGGCCCCGGCGAGGTTGAACGATTGGTGCAGCTTGACCTTGCCCTTGTCGTCCTTGGTCGCGACCACCGCGTCCTCGAGGTCGATCAGGTAGTCCTTCTGCAGCCGGCGCAGTTTCAGCCGCACTTCCTCGGCCTGGAACGCGTTGTCGTAGGCCACCACCACCAAGGTGCTCATCGCTTGCTCCCTTCGTCGATCGGGCCCGCTGCCCGGCGGCGGCGATGATATCGGCGGCCCACGAACGCAAAGGGCGCCTGGGTGCAGGCGCCCTTCATGCGGCCGGGCCCGGCCCGGTCAGTTCAGCTCGGCTTCCTTCCAGAACTTCGAGCCGGCGATCGCCACGCCGGCCTCCAGGCCGTTCTTGGTCAGCGTGTAGGTCTCGGCGTCGCTCATCGCGCTGCCGCCTTCGCCGCCGCCGGCCTGCTTGCCGCCGGCACCGGCCTGCGCGGTGGCGCCGCCGCTGGCCGTCCAGCCGCTCTCGATGAAGCTGTTCATCGCCTTGGCGGTCTTAAAGATGATCAGCACGTCGTTCTCCGACGCGCCGATCTGCGCACCGACGCTGGCCGAACCCATCGCCATGAAGGTGTTGTTCCCCGTCCGGTTGTTGTGCGCCACGCCCTTGCCGCCGGCGCCGCCGAACAGGAAGCTGATGCCGTAGGTGGTGAACACCGCGTAGCCGGGCGCCTTGGCGACGCTCGCCTGCAGCTCGGGCTTCTTCACGTAGAACCGCTGCAGCGCCGCGCGCGTCTGCGTCATGATCTCCTTCTGCTTGGCCGCCTTGTCCTGCGCGAACGCCGAGCCGGACACCAGTGCCAGCGCCATCGCGCCGACCGCCAGGAACTTGCCGAACTTCATCATGGTGGATCCTCTCCTCGCCGGGTGCGCTGCGGCACCAAAATTGCCCGCCACGGCGGCAGGCAGGGGCGAGGATTCTAGGGGCGCCGCCGTCGGCCGCAAGGGCCGCGCATTGACACCACCCCTGGGCGCGGCGGTCGGCGGTGGGCACAATCGCCTGGCCGCACAACGCAACCCGGAGGATCCGATGGCCACACGCAGGGCGAAGCACCCGTTCGCAACCACCCGCAAGAGCTTCCGCACGCCGTCCGGGCGCAGCGCGCAGCTGTTCAGCCTGCCGGCGCTGGCCAAGGCGTACCCGAACGTCGCGCGCCTGCCGGTGTCGATCCGCATCGTGCTCGAATCGGTGCTGCGCAACTGCGACGGCCGGCGCATCACGCCCGAACACGTGGCGCAGCTCGCCAACTGGCGGCCCGACGCCGAGCGCACCGACGAGATCCCGTTCGTGCTGGCGCGCGTGGTGCTGCAGGACTTTACCGGCGTGCCGCTGCTGGTGGACCTGGCGGCGATGCGCAACGTGGCCGCCGCCCTGGGGCGCGACCCGAAGACGATCGAGCCGCTGGTGCCGGTGGACCTGGTGGTCGACCACTCGGTGATGGTCGACTACTACGGCACCAAGAAGGCGCTGGCGCAGAACATGGAGCTGGAGTTCGCGCGCAACCGCGAGCGCTACCAGTTCCTGAAGTGGGGGATGCAGGCCTTCGACACCTTCGGCGTGGTGCCGCCGGGCTCGGGCATCATCCACCAGGTCAACCTCGAATACCTGGCGCGCGGGGTGCACCGCGGCGACGACGGCGTCTGCTACCCCGACAGCCTGGTCGGCACCGACAGCCACACCACGATGATCAACGGCATCGGCGTGGTCGGCTGGGGCGTGGGCGGGATCGAGGCCGAGGCCGCGATGCTCGGGCAACCGCTGTACTTCCTGACGCCCGACGTGGTCGGCTTCGAGCTCACCGGGCGGCTGCGCGACGGCGTCACCGCCACCGACCTGGTGCTCACGGTGACCGAGCTGCTGCGCCGCCACAAGGTGGTGGGCAGCTTCGTCGAGTTCTTCGGCGAGGGCACGGCGAGCCTGTCGGTGCCCGACCGCGCGACGATCGGCAACATGGCGCCCGAGTACGGCGCGACGATGGGCTTCTTCCCGGTCGATGCGCGCACCATCGACTACTTCCACGCCACCGGCCGCACCAAGGCCGAGATCGAGGCCTTCGAGGCCTACTTCCGCGCGCAGAAGCTGTTCGGCATCCCCGAGCGCGGCGACATCGACTACTCGCGCGTGATCTCGCTCGACCTGGGGCAGGTCGCGCCCAGCCTGGCCGGCCCGAAGCGCCCGCAAGACCGCATCGAGTTGGGCCGGATGGCAGCCGGCTTCACCGAACTGTTCAGCAAGCCGATGGCCGAAGGCGGCTTCAACCAGCCGGCCGAGCGGCTGGCGATGAGCTTCGCGCTGCCGGCCGACGGCGGCGACATCGGCGCGGACGACGCCACGGTGGCCCCGGGCGAGGCGCGCAACGTGGTCGAGATGGTCGCCAACCACACGACGCTGCAGGCCGCGCACAGCCCGGCGCCCGCCGGGCAGGCGCCGCAGGCGCTGCGCAACGGCGACGTGCTGATCGCCGCGATCACCAGCTGCACCAACACCAGCAACCCCGGCGTGCTGCTGGCCGCCGGGCTGCTGGCGAAGAAGGCGGTCGAAGCGGGCCTGAAGGTGCAGCCGCACGTGAAGACCTCGCTCGCGCCGGGCTCGCGCATCGTCACCGACTACCTCGAGCGCGCCGGACTGCTGAAGTACCTCGAGAAGCTCGGCTTCGCGGTGGTGGCCTACGGCTGCACCACCTGCATCGGCAACGCCGGCGACCTCAAGCCCGAGATCAACGCGGCGATCACCGCCAACGACCTGGTGTGCGCGGCGGTGCTGTCGGGCAACCGCAACTTCGAGGCGCGCATCCACCCGAACCTGAAGGCCAACTTCCTGGCCAGCCCGCCGCTGGTGGTCGCCTACGCGATCGCCGGCACCGTGCTGCGCGACCTGATGACCGAGCCGGTCGGCTGGGGCCGCAAGGGCCGGCCGGTGTACCTGGGCGACATCTGGCCCACCAGCGACGAGATCCACGCGCTGATGAAGCACGCGATGCACCCGCGCGTGTTCCGCGCCAACTACGCCGAGATCGCCGCCAAGCCCGGGCGGCTGTGGCAGCGCATCAAGGGCACCGCCGGGCAGGTCTACGACTGGCCGGCCAGCACCTACATCGCCCGGCCGCCCTTCTTCGACGGCTTCACGCTCGAGCTGCCGGCGGTCGAGACCGGGGTGCGCGGCGCACGCATCATGGCACTGTTCGGCGACTCGATCACCACCGACCACATCTCGCCGGCCGGGTCGATCAAGGCCTCGTCGCCCGCGGGCCGGTACCTGCTCGGCCACGGCGTCGAGCAGCTCGACTTCAACAGCTACGGCGCGCGCCGCGGCAACCACGACGTGATGATGCGCGGCACCTTCGCCAACGTGCGCATCAAGAACCTGATGATCCCGGCGAAAGCCGACGGCTCGCGCGAGGAAGGCGGCATGACGCTGTACCAGCCGGCCGCGGCCGGCGCCGCGCCCGAGAAGATGGCGATCTACGACGCCGCGATGCGCTACCAGGCCGACGGCGTGCCCACCGTGGTCTTCGCCGGCGAGGAATACGGCACCGGCTCGAGCCGCGACTGGGCGGCCAAGGGCACGCAGCTGCTGGGCATCCGCGCGGTGGTGGCCAAGAGTTTCGAGCGCATCCACCGCAGCAACCTGATCGGCATGGGCGTGCTGCCGCTGCAGTTCAAGGCCGGCGATTCGTGGGAAAGCCTCGGGCTGAAGGGCGACGAGACGATCGACGTGGCGCTGGACCCCGACCTCCAGCCGCGCAGCGACGCGAAGCTGACGATCACCGGCGCCGACGGCAGCCGGCGCCGCGTGAACGTGACGCTGCGCATCGACACGCCGATCGAGACCGACTACTTCCGCCACGGCGGCATCCTGCCGTACGTGCTGCGCCAGCTGCTGGCCGCCTGAGCGGGCCGCAGCACCCGCGACCAACCAGGAGCGACGCGATGATCAAGGTCAGCGTGATGTATCCGAGCGGGCCCGACGCCCGTTTCGACATGGACTACTACCGCGACCGGCACATGCCGATGGTCCAGGCGCGCATGGGCGGCGCGCTGAAGTTCTACACCGTCGATCGGGGCCTGGCCGGCGGCGCGCCGGGCCAGCCGCCGGTCTACGCCGCCGCCGCGCACCTGCACTGCGAGTCGGTCGAGGCGTTCCAGGCGAGCTTCGCGCAGCACGGCCGCGAGTTGCTGGCCGACGTGCCCAACTTCACCGACATCACGCCGGTGATCCAGGTCAGCGAAGTGGTCGTCGGCTGAGTCGCTGCGCCGATTCCAGACCCGATCGTCAACCGAAGAAAGCGAGGCAAATCATGCGATTCGATTCCCTGAACCGGGCGCTGCTGGCTGCGGCCGTCGCCCTCGCCTGCGCCGCCGCGAACGCGGCGTCGCAAGCGCCGGTGGCCGCGGCCAACGGCATGGTCGTCAGCGCGCAGCACCTGGCCACCAAGGCGGGCGTCGACGTGCTCAAGGACGGCGGCAACGCCGTCGACGCCGCGGTCGCGGTCGGCTACGCGCTCGCGGTCGTGTATCCGGCCGCCGGCAACCTCGGCGGCGGCGGCTTCATGACGATCCAGTTCGCCGACGGCCGCAAGACCTTCCTCGATTTCCGCGAGAAGGCGCCGCTGGCGGCCACCGCGAACATGTACCTCGACAAGGACGGCAACGTCGTCAAGGGCGCGAGCACGCACGGCCACCTCGCGGTGGGCGTGCCGGGCACCGTGTCGGGGTTGGAGATGGCGCGCGCCAAGTACGGCACGATGCCGCGCGCGGCGCTGATCGCGCCGGCCGTGCGCTACGCGCAGGACGGCTTCGTGCTCGACCAGGGCGACGTCGACATGCTCGTCACCGCGACCGCGGATTTCCGCAAGGATCCGGCGAGCGCGGCGATCTTCCTGAACCGCGACGAGCCCTTCAAGCCCGGCCAGAAGCTGGTGCAGAAGGATCTGGCGGCGACGCTGCAGCTGATCAGCGAAAAGGGCGAGGCCGGGTTCTACCAGGGCCCGGTGGGCGCGGCGATCGTCGCCTCCAGCAAGGCCGGCGGCGGCATCATCACCCAGGCCGACCTCGACCAGTACAAGACGCGCGAGTTGAAGCCGGTGGAGTGCGACTACCGCGGCTACGGCATCGTGTCGGCGCCGCCGCCGAGCTCGGGCGGGGTGGTGATCTGCGAGATCCTGAACATCCTCGAGGGCTATCCGCTGAAGGAGCTGGGCTACCACTCGGCGCAGGCGGTGCACTACCAGATCGAGGCGATGCGCCATGCGTACGTCGACCGCAACAGCTACCTCGGCGACCCCGACTTCGTGAAGAACCCGCTCGACCGGCTGCTGTCGAAGGACTACGCGACCAAGATCCGCGCCGTGATCGCGCCGGACAAGGCCGGCGTCAGCCAGGACATCAAGCCCGGCGTCGCGCCGCACGAAGGCAGCAACACGACCCACTACTCGATCGTCGACCAGTGGGGCAACGCGGTGTCGGTGACCTACACGCTCAACGACTGGTTCGGTGCCAAGGTGACGGCCGCGGGCACCGGCGTGCTGCTGAACAACGAGATGGACGACTTCACCGCCAAGGTCGGCGTGCCCAACCTGTACGGCCTGGTGCAGGGCGAGGCGAACGCGATCGCCCCGGGCAAGCGGCCGCTGTCGTCGATGAGCCCGACGATCGTCACCAAGGACGGCAAGCCGGTGATGGTGGTGGGCACGCCCGGCGGCAGCCGCATCATCACCGCGGTGCTGCTGACGATCGTCAACGCGGTCGACTACGGCATGAACGTGCAGGAGGCGGTGGATGCGCCGCGCTTCCACCAGCAGTGGCTGCCCGATGCGACCAACGTCGAGACCTTCGCGCTGTCGCCCGACACGCGCAAGATCCTCGAAGGCTGGGGCCAGAAGTTCGCCGGGCCGCAACCGGCGAACCACCTCGCGGTGATCCTGGTGGGCGCGCCCACGCTCGGCGGCAAGCCGGTCGGCAACAACCGCTTCTACGGCGCCAACGACCCGCGGCGCAACACCGGGCTGGCGCTGGGCTACTGAACGCTTGCTGCCGGGTCGGCGGCACGCTGCCGCCGGCGCCGCGGCAGCACCTGCGCGGCCTGCTTCAGCCCGGCCGGCGTGCGGCCGCCAGCGCCCGGCACTCGGGCACCGGCGTGATCGCGCCCTTGCCGGCGAACCACGACACCAGGTTGTCCACGACCAGCTGGCCCATCGCATTGCGCGTGTGCACCGACGCCGAGGCCACGTGCGGCAGCAGCACCACCTGCTCCATCGCGATCAGCTCGGCCGGCACGCGCGGCTCGTCCTCGAACACGTCCAGCCCGGCGCCGAGGATGGTGCCGTCGCGCAGCGCGGCGATCAGCGCCGCCTCGTCGATCACCGACCCGCGGCCGATGTTGACGACGATGCCCTCGGGGCCGAGCGCCTCGAGCACTTCGCGGTTGACGATGTGCTTCGTCTCGGCGCCGCCCGACGCGGCGACGACCAGCACGTCGCAACTGTGCACCAGGTCCAGCAGCGTCGGGTGATACCGGTAGGCCACGTCCGGCTGCGGATGGCGGCCGTGGTACTCGACCGCCAGCCCGAAGGCCTGCACGCGCTGCGCGATCGCCTTGCCGATGCGCCCCAGCCCGAGGATGCCGACCTTGCGGTTGCGCAGTGTCGACGTCAGCGCATAGGGCCGCTCGAGCCAACCGCCGGCGCGCAGGTAGCGGTCGGCCTGCGGGATGCGGCGCACGGTGGCGATCAGCAGCCCGAGCGTCAAGTCGGCGACTTCTTCGGTGAGCACGTCGGGCGTGTGCGTGACCACGATGCCGCGCTCGGCCAGCGCCGCGGCGTCGATGTGGTCGTAGCCCACGCCGAAGCTGGAGACGACTTCCAGCTTCGCCAGCGGCGCGACGAAGCCCGCGTCGATGCGCCGGCCGCCGAAGCACACCGCCAGCCCATGGATGTCGGGACCGGGCTCGCTGCGCAGGTCGAACGCGGCCTTCAAGCCGTTCACGATCAACGGCGTCGGGTTGCCGGCGATGGCGATCTTCACGGGTTCGGTCATGCGTTTCTCCAGCAGCGGTTGGGGCGCGGCAGCCTGGCCGCGCCGGAAGGGCCGAGCGGGCCGGGCGCTGCCGGCCGGCGTCAACCCGAGACCACGAAATGCAGCGCCAGCGCCAGTGCCGCCGCCGCCAGTACGAAGTTCAGCCACACGCCGAACTGTGTCCAGTAGCCGCGCGGGATCTCCTTCTCGCCCAGGCTGCGCACCACGGTGCGGAACTGCAGCGCCGAGAACACCGCCACGGCAGCGCCCATCAGCAGCAGCGCCACGCCCAGCCACATCGAGAAGCCGCGCTGCGACGGCGTCAACGGCTGCCCGCTGACCATGCGCAGGAACAGGCCGAAGCGTTCGACCACGAAGCCGAAACCCATCAGCGCGATCGCCGTGCGTTGCCAGGCCAACAGCGTGCGCTCGGCGGCAAACAGCACGCGTGGATCGTCGAGGTAGGACATGCAGCGAGGATACGCGCGCCGGCGGGCACCCGCCCAAGCCATTGCAGGCTGACGGCGCCGCGGCCTTGCGCTATCGTCCCCGCAGGCCAACAGCAGGAGCGAAGCGCATGGGCACGATGGTCGAATTCAAGCGCCCCGACGGGCAAGGCGTGCAGGGCTACCTGGCCGAGCCGGCCGGATCGGCGGGTGCGCCGGGCGTGGTCGTGATCCAGGAGTGGTGGGGGCTGAACGCGCAGATCCGCGGCGTGGCCGACCGCTATGCGGCCGCCGGCTACGTGGCGCTGGTGCCCGACCTGTACCGCGGCAAATCCACCGTCGAGGCGGCCGAGGCCGAGCATCTGATGAGCAACCTGAACTTCGGCGATGCAGCCGGCCAGGACTTGCGCGGCGCGGTGCAGTACCTGAAGGCGCGCTGCCCGAAGGTCGGCGTCAGCGGCTACTGCATGGGCGGCGCGCTGACGCTGCTGGCCGCCGTCAACGTGCCCGAAGCCGATGCCGCCGTGGTGTACTACGGCTACCCGCCGCTGGAGTTCATCGATCCGGCCAAGATCCGCATCCCGCTGCTGGCGCACTGGGCGACCGGGGACGAATTTTTCGCGATCGCCGGCGTGGACAAGCTCGCCGACATGCTGCGCGCCGGCGGCGTGAACTTCGAGTTCCACCGCTACCCGGCCAGGCACGCCTTCGCCAACGAGACCCAGGTCGGCGCCGCGCGGCTGCCGACCACCGAATACCAGCCCGAAGCGGCGGCGCTGGCCTGGGACCGCACCCTCGCCTTCTTCGGCAAGCAGCTGCGCTGACGCGCTCGCCGGTGCGGCGACGGGTCGCGCGACTCAGCGCCGCGCGCGTTCGCGCCGGCTCTCGCAGCCGACGCAGCGGCGCGCCCAGGGCTCGATCTTCAGCCGGTCATAGGGCACGTCGGCGCCGCAGTCTTCGCACGATCCGTACTGGCCTTCGCGCAGCCGGCGCAGCGCGGCGCCGACTTCGCCCAGTTCGGCGATCTCGCGGTCGATGCGCACCATGTCGAGGCTGCGGTCGGCCTCGCGGTGCTTGACGTCGTCGCTGTCGGCGGTGAGCAGCTCGCGCGCGTGTTCGGCGCGCGACAAGCCGTCCTGATGTTCCTTCAGCAGGCGGTCGAGTTCCTGCTGCCGCAGCTGCAGGTTGGCTTCCAGCAGCGCCTGCTGGCCGGCGGTCAGGTGCGAACTCACGCTGCGCGACTCCGTCGTAGCGATCGGGGTTTCAACGGCCGCATCTTCGCGCACG
>JAFEFZ010000036.1 GCA_018240325.1 Pseudomonadota bacterium | reverse complement strand
GCCGGCGGCAAGGGCGTCGCGCAGCCGCTGAGCGAGCGCGACCGCGCGATCGCCGCGCACATCGGCCCGCGGCTGGCCGCGCGCGGGCTGCTGCTGATCGGGCTGGACGTGATCGGCGACAGCCTCACCGAGATCAACGTCACCAGCCCGACCTGCTTCCAGGAGATCGCGCAGCAGACCGGCTTCGACGTCGCCGGGATGTTCGTCGATGCGCTGGAGCGGGCGCTGCTGACGGCGACGGCCTAGAACCAGGCGGTGATCGTGAAGCCGACCCAGCGGCGCCAGTAGCCGGTGCCGCCGTTGCCGACCGCGAAGCTGGAGCCCGATCCGCCGGCGTAGAACTTCCAGCGCAGCCCCGGGCCGACATCGTGCGCGATGCCGATTTCCAGCAGGTTCGGGTGGCCGCTGCTCTTGTTGCCGTCGCCGTCGGTCTCGCGCGACAGGCCCAGCGCAGCGCGCGCGTAGACGTCCCAGTCGTCGCGCTCCCAGTAGACGCCGGCGAACACGCGGCCCTCGACGTAGTCCTTCGGGTTCCAGTAGCCCGCCGGCGCCAGCGTGCCCGGCGGGCGCACGGCGGCAAAGCTCGCCGGGTCGGAATCGGTGAAGGCCGCGCCTTCGACGCCGACCACCACCTTCGGGTTGAAGCGGGTGGCGTAGTCGAGGTGGCCGTAGACACGCAGCCGGTTGTTGCCGTCGGAGAAGTTCAGCCCCGACAGCGTGCCGCCGGCGGTCCAGCGCGGCGGCAGCCGGTATTCGACGCCGAGCGCGGCCACGTCCACGGTGATGCGGTTGGCGATGGCCTGCGGCGTTTCCACCACTTCGCGGCCGAGGTCGGCGCTGAGGCGCCACAGGTCCTGCGGCATCCAGCGCACGCCGGCGTAGCCGGTGACCGGCGTCCAGCCGTCGTAGTCGTTCCAGGCCAGCGTCAGCGAGGGCACCACCAACCCCGGCGGGGTCTCGCCCGGCGTACCGATCAATCCGCGCAGGGTGGCCTGCACGCGGTTGGCGCTGACGCTGCCCTGCGGCGAGTCGAGCCGCGCGAAGCGGTAGCCGCCTTC
>JAFEFZ010000035.1 GCA_018240325.1 Pseudomonadota bacterium | reverse complement strand
GCATCGCGGTGGCGCCCGAGGACTTCGGCGATGTCGTGCAGCGCGGCGGCCTGCGCCGGCGGGCCGACGCCCCAGTCGTCACTCTCGAGCACCAGCACCGGACGCCGCAACACCGGCTCGCGCCAGATCGCCCCGAGCGTCCTGCGATAGGCGAGCACGATCAACCCGTTGGCGGCGAGCCACAGCAGCAGCAGCGCGATGGCGAGGTCGGCGATCACGGCAGCGCGGCGCTGCATGCCCGGCCCGCATGGCGGGCTTTGGCGGCCCCCTCTGCCGGAAACCAGCTGACCCGCGCGTCCAGATCCAGCTGTCGCAGCAGGCCCTGCCGCAGCAGCCGGTCCACCTGGCGCTCGTGCCGCAAGCCGCGTTGCTTGACCTGGTACAGCCGCCCCTTGTGAGGCTGCTTCTGCCCGAAGCGTTCGCCGGCCGCCAGGCGATTCAGCAGTTCGGCGTAGACCTCGGCACTGGTCTGCACGCTGCGCCAGAACAGGCGCAGTTCATCGTCGTCGGGCAAGACCTTCGGGCTGACATGCGCGATCAGCCCGCCGGTGTCGATGCCGGCGTCGATCCAGTGCAACGTGCAGCCCACCTTCTGCGGCTCGCCGTTGTACAGCGCCCAGAAGGTGCAGTCGGCGCCGCGGTACTCGGGCGACAGCCCGCCGTGCAGGTTGGCGATGCCCAGCCGCCCCTCGCGCAGCAGCTCGCCGCGGATCAGCGAAGTGCCGAAGACGGCGATCAGGTCGGGCCGCAGCGAGCGCGCGAGCGCCAGCACGTCGGGGTGGTTGATGTGCGGCACTTCGCGCACCAGGTCGGGCCGGTCGAGCTGCGGCGGGCGGTCGCCGAAGAAGAACTTCGCCTCGCCCTGGCCGGTGTAGCGGCGCCGGTCGCGCAGCCAGCGCCAGGCCTTGCGCGCGAAGTTGTCGGGGCGCAGCTTGCGCGCGAGCTTCTGCCACGAAAGGTCGGAACCGGTCTCCTGCACGATCGCCAGCACGTCGGCCGCCGCACACAGGCGATTGGCCACGTGCAGGTGCCGCGGGCTGCGCCCGCACAGCACCAGCAGGCGCAGGCGTGCTGCGGGCTCAGCCATGCGCACCCCCTGCCGCGACGGCCGGCACCGGCGGAACCGAGATGTCGGCCATGTCCATCATCAGCGCGTCGGCAAAGAACTTGGCGGCCCAGTTCGGATACTCGAAGCGCGAGTAGTCGCCCCAGATCGGTGATGAACCCGCGATGCCGCCGCACACGGCCGGGTCGGCGTGGTCGAGGCGCTGCGTGGTCTTCAGGTACGCCAGCGCCGAGCGTGCATGCGTGCGCAGCTCCTGCGCGCCGGTGGCCTGCGCCAGGCGCGTCCAGTTCAGGCTCATCTGCGCCACGCCGGTCAGGCAGCTGTAGCCGGCATCGGCCACCCACCCGTCCTGGTACGTGCCGGCGAGCCAGCCGTCGGCCCGCTGCACGGCGGCGATCCCCCGGCCCGCATGCAGCGCCGCATCGAGCCAGCGGGCTTCGCCGAGCAGCACGCCCGATTCGAGCAGGCCGCGGATCGCGTAGGCGATCGTGTGCGTGAACGGCGATTTCCACGGCACGAAGGCGTTGGTGGCGAACCAGCCGCTCGCCGTCTGCTGGGTCAGCGCCCAGTCGAGGTGCTTGCGCGCCGCGCGCACCAGCCTCGATTCCCCCGCGAGCAACCCCGCCGCCAGCAGCGGCCAGGTGGCGCGCGTGTTGTAGACGTGCGGGGTGTCATGATGCTCGAAGCGGCGGAAGCAGCCGTCGCCGTCCTGCTGGTCGGCCAGCCAGTGGCCGGCACGCACGGCGGCTTCCAGGCACTCGGCGCGCTGCAGCTGCGTCCAGCCGGCGATCAGCCCGTGCATGATCTGGCCGGTGTTGAAGATCACCGGGCGGCTGCCGGGCTCGCCGAAGTGGCCTGGGAAGGCGCCGTCGGGCAGCTGGATCGCGAGCTCCCAGTCGATCATGCGCTGCGCGCGCGCCACCAGCTCCGGGCGCTGCAGCACCTGGGCCGCGGCGAGCATCGTCTCGATGATGTAGCCGGTGGTCTCGGGGTAGCTCGGCAGCCAACCGTCCTCGAAGCTCCAGCCGGCCGAGACGCCGCCGGCGTCGGGATGCCCGTCGCGCACGTCCTGCGCGCGGCACAGCCAATCGATCGCGGCGGCCAGGTGCACCGCGTGCGGCTGGCCCTCGGCACCCGTGCCGCGCACGCTGTCCCAGACCAGGCTCAGGTGGCGCGGCCGCCAGGGCTTGTAGCGCAGCGGCAGGCGGGCGATGTCGATCAGGTTCATG
>JAFEFZ010000034.1 GCA_018240325.1 Pseudomonadota bacterium | reverse complement strand
CTGATCATCGGCGGCGTCCGCAGCGGCAAGTCGCGCGCGGCCGAGAGCCGGGCCGCCGCCTGGCTGGCCGCAGGCGGCGGCCGCAGCGCGACCCTGGTGGCGACTGCGCTGCCCGGCGAGCTCACCGGCGACGACGAGATGGCGCAGCGGATCGCGCGCCACCAGGCCGACCGCGCCCGGCGCATCCCCCGAATGCAGACGGTGCAGGCGCCGTCGGCGCTGGGCCGCACGCTGCGCGCGCTGGCCGATCCGCAGCGGCTGATCGTGGTCGATTGCCTGACGCTGTGGATCACCCAGTGCCTGATGCCGCCGGCCGGCCCGGCGGGGCTGGCCGATCCGGGCGGCAGCGCGCCGGCCGCTGCCGCCTGGGCGCAGGAGGAGGCCGAGCTGATCGGCGCGCTGCGCGCGAGCGCGTCGCCGGTCGTGCTGGTGTCCAACGAGATCGGCCTCGGGCTGCTGCCGATGGCGCGCGAGCTGCGCGCCTTCGTCGACGCGCTCGGGCGGCTGCACCAGGCGGTGGCCGACTGCTGCGCGCGCGTCACGCTGATGGTGGCCGGCTGCGCGCTGTGCGTGAAGGGCGCCGGCGCCGCAGCCGGCACGCCGGGCAGCGCCTGAGGGAGCAGCGATGACAGCCATGCGCCCGCTTCGCCGCGCCGCCCGTCCGTGCCCGCCCCGCAAGGCGGCGCCGGCCGCCGCGCGGCGCGCGCCCGATCGCGGGCTGACCCTCGCGCTGGCCTGCGCCCTGGCTCTGGCGCTGGCCCTCGCGCTGGTGCCGGCGGCAGCGCGCGCGCAGCCGATCGTCGTGCGCGACGACCGCGGCATCGAGCACCGGCTGAGTGCGCCGCCGAAGCGCATCGTGACGATGCTGCCGTCGCTCACCGAAGCGGCGTGGGTGCTCGGCGCCGGCCCGCGGCTGGTCGGGGTCGACCGCTGGTCGAACTGGCCGGCCGCGATCGCGGCGCTGCCGCGCGTGGGCGGGCTGGACGATCCGCGCATCGAGGCGATCGCGGCGCTCAAGCCCGACCTGATCCTGGCGTCGACCTCGGCGCGCGCGCTCGACCGGCTCGAGGCGCTGGGCTTCACCGTGGTCGGGCTCAAATCCGACAGCCACGCCGACGTGTACCGCACGCTCGAGCTGCTGGCGCGGCTGCTGGGCACGCCCGATGAAGCGGCGCGCGTGCGCGCGCGGCTCGAGCGCGAGACCGAAGCCGCGGCCGCGCGCGTGCCGGCCGCGATGCGCGGGCGCCGGGTGTACTTCGAGATCGGCGGCGGCCCCTATGCGGCGGGCACGGCCTCGTTCATCGGCGAGACGCTCGCCCGCCTGGGGCTCGAGAACATCGTGCCGCCCGAGCTCGGGCCGTTCCCGAAGCTGAACCCCGAATTCGTGCTGCGCGCCCGGCCCGAGCTGATCCTGGGCCTGCAGCGCGAACTGGCCGAGCTGGCCGCGCGCCCGGGCTGGGGCACGCTGCCTGCGGTGCGCGACGGGCGCCTGTGCGGCTTCGACGCGGCCGCGTACGACGTGCTCGTCAGGCCCGGGCCGCGGATGGGCGAAGCCGCCGCGCTGGTGGCCGACTGCCTGGTGCGCGTGGCGCCGCCGCCGCGATGAACCGCAGTGCGGCGGGCACCGCGGGCGCCGGCACGGCCGCGTCGGCCGACGCCTGCGCGCGCCGCCGCCTGGCCTGGGCGATCGTGTCGGTGCTGGCCGCCGGGCTGGCGGCGGGGCTGGCCACCGGCTCGGCCGGCTTCTCGCCGAGCGCGCTGTGGGCCGATCTGCACGGCGGCGACGCCGCACTGCTGATCGGCCAGATCCGGGCGCCGCGCACGCTCGGCGCCGCGCTGGTCGGCGCGCTGCTGGGGCTGGCGGGCGCGATCGCGCAGGGCCTGTTCCGCAACCCGCTGGCCGACCCGTATCTGCTGGGCAGCGCCGCCGGCGCCGGGCTCGGCGTGGTGCTGGTGCTGGCCGCGGCCGCGCTGGCGGGCGGCTACATCAGCCTGGCCACCGCCGCCTGGATCGAGCGCGTCGGGCTGGTCGCCGCGGCCTTCATCGGCGCCGTGGCCGGGGTGTCGCTGACGCTGGTGCTGGCGCGCGGCGCGGTGCACACGCTGCGCCTGCTGCTGGCGGGCGTCGTCGTCGGCATGCTGCTCGGCGCGGTCAGCGACCTGATCACGGTGGCGTCGCCGGATGCGCTGCGCGGCAAGCAGGCCTTCATGCTCGGCAGCACCGGCTTCCTGGGTTGGGGTGCGCTGGCGCTGATGGCCGCCGGGCTGCTGCCGCTGGCGCTGCTGGCGCTGCGCTGGGCGCGTGCGCTCGACGCGCTGACGCTGGGCGAGGACACCGCCGCGAGCCTCGGGCTCGACCCGGGCCGGGTGCGGCTCGCGCTGGTGCTGATGCTCAGCCTGGGCACCGCGCTGGCGGTGTCGCAGGCGGGGCTGGTGGCCTTCGTCGGGCTGGTGGCGCCGCATCTGGTGCGCCGCAATGCGCCCGGGCCGCACGCGTGGCTGCTGCTGGCCAGCGCCGGCATGGGTGCGGCCGTGCTGCTGTGGGCCGACGTCGCGGCGCGCGCGCTGATCGCGCCCGAGGAGTTGCCGGTGGGCGTGGTCACCGCGGTGCTGGGCGGCGGCTACCTGGTGCGGCTGCTCGGGCAGAGGGCGGTGGCGTGAAGGCCGCGCTGGCCGCGACCGGCGTGCGCGTGCGCCTGGGCCGGCGCGACGTGCTGCAAGGCGTCGACCTGCAGCTCGGCGCCGGCTGGACGGCGCTCGTGGGCCCGAACGGCGCCGGCAAGTCGACGCTGCTGCGCGCGCTGGCCGGATTGCAGCCGCTCGTGGCCGGGCGCGTGATGCTGGCGCCGGGCACCGGCCCCGAAGGCCGCCGCGGCGCTGCGCAGGAGCTGCACCGGATGCCCGCGGCGCAGCGCGCGCGCCAGCTCGCATGGCTGGCGCAGCAGGGCGACGTGACCGGCGAGCTGACGGTGCGCGAGACCGTCGAGCTCGGGCGCATCGCCCGGCTCGGCCTGCTGGGCACGCCCGGGCCGGCCGACCGCGCCGCCGTCGACCAGGCCATGGCGCTGACCGAGTGCGGCCCCTGGCAGGACCGGCGGCTGCAGCAGCTGTCGGGCGGCGAGCGCCAGCGCGTGCTGCTGGCGCGGGTGCTGGCCACCGAAGCGCCGCTGCTGCTGCTGGACGAGCCCACCACGCATCTGGATCCGCCGCACCAGGTGGCGCTGGCGCGGCTGTTCCGGCGCTTGGCGCACGCTGCGCCGCAGCCGCGCGCGGTGCTCAGCGTGCTGCACGACCTGCCGGTCGCGCTGTGGGCCGACCGGCTGCTGGTGCTCGCCGACGGCGTGGTGCAGGCCGACGGCGCGCCCGCCGACCCGGCTGTGCAGGCTGCGCTGATCCGCGTGTTCGGCGGTGCGATCCGCTTCGACACCGACGCCGCCGGCCGGCCGCGCGTGGCGCTGGCGCTGGATGCGGCCGGCATCGAGCCATGAAGGCGCCCGCATCCTGCGCAACGGCCGCCGCGGGCGGCGCCGCGCCGCCGCGCCGGCCCCGCCCGCCACCATCGGCCCCACCGGCCCCACCGGCCCCACCGGCCCCACCGGCGCCACCGGCCCCCATCCGCGCGTGTTGAAGACGCGCCACCCGCCACGGACTGCCGCCATGACCGACGACTTCAAGCCCACCCTGCCGCTGCCCGCGATCGACGACCCGCAGCGGCGCGCGCGCGTGCAGGCCGCGATCGACGCCAAGACCAAGCCCCTGGGCGCGCTCGGGCGCCTGGAGCGGCTGGCGCTGCAGCTCGCGCTCGTGCTGCAAAGCGATACGCCGCGGCTGCTGCAGCCGCAGCTCGTCGTCTTCGCCGCCGACCACGGCATCGCGGCGCAGCGCGTGTCGGCCTACCCGGCCGAGGTCACGCGCCAGATGGTGCTCAACTTCCTGGCCGGCGGCGCCGCGGTGTCGGTGCTGGCGCGCCAGCACGCTCTGGCGCTGACGGTGGCCGACTGCGGCGTGGCGGCCGAGTTCGATCCGCACCCGCTGCTGGCGCGGCTGAAGGTCGCCGGCGCCGAACGCGGCAGCGCCGATTCGAGCCGGGGCCCGGCGATGAGCGCCGCGCAGTGCGCGGCGGCGATCGCGCAGGGCCGCCGCCTGGTGGCCGGGCTGCCGGGCAATGCGCTGCTGCTGGGCGAGATGGGCATCGCCAACAGCTCGGCGGCGGCCCTGCTGATGGCACGCCTGACCGGCGAGCCGCTGTCGGTGTGCACCGGCCGCGGCACCGGCCTGGACGACGCCGGCCTGGCGCACAAGCGCGAGATGCTGCAACGGGCGCTGTCGGCCAATGCCGGCGCGGTCGAGCCGCTGGCGGTGCTGGCGGCGCTCGGCGGCCTGGAGATCGCGACGATGGTCGGCGCGATCCAGCAGGCGGCGGCCGACGGCCGGGTGATCGTCGTCGACGGCTTCATCACGACGGCGGCGGCGGCGGTGGCCGCGGCGCTGCAGCCGGGGCTGCTGGCGCATTGCGTGTTCTCGCACCGCTCGCAGGAGCTGGGCCACGCGCGCTGGCTGCAGCAGCTGGGCGTGCAGCCGCTGCTCGACCTCGACCTGCGCCTGGGCGAGGGCTCGGGTGCGGCGCTCGGCTGGCCGCTGCTCGAATCGGCCTGCCGCGTGCTCGCCGAGATGGCGAGCTTCGAATCAGCAGGCGTCAGCGGCCGCGCCGAGAGCCTGTGAACGAATCCCACACACCCGCCCGGCTGCCCCGGACGGCGCCGCGCGTCGATGCCGATGCTCGCTGCAGCCCGAGCGGCGGCCGTGCGTTGCGCCTGGATCGGCACCGTCTCGAGCGCCCGCTCGGGCGCGCCGGATTCATTCGCAGGCGCTGAGCGATGGCGTGGCTGCGGCGCGAATGGCAGGCGATGCTGCTGGCGCTGCAGTTCCTGACGCGGCTGCCGCTGCCGGCGGCGGCCGGTGCCGAGCCGGCGCTGATGGGCCGCGCGGTGCGGCACTTCCCGCTCGCCGGCGCGCTCGTCGGTGCCTTCGGCGCCGCGATCGCCGTCGGTGCGAACCTGCTGTGGCCGCCGCTGGTGGCGGCCGCGCTGGCGGTGGCCGCGACGGTTTGGCTCACGGCCGCGTTCCACGAGGACGGGCTGGCCGACACCTTCGATGCGCTGCTGGGCGCGGCGCCGCGCGAGCGCGCGCTGGCGGTGATGAAGGATTCGCGCATCGGCAGCTTCGGCGCGGCGGCGCTCGTCCTGTGCCTGCTGCTGCGCGTGCTGCTGCTGGCCGCGCTGCTGGGCCGCGGGCCGGCCGCCGCGGCGGCGGCCCTCGTCGCGGCGCACGCAGCCGGGCGGGCGGCCGCGGTCGTGCTGATGGGGGTGCTGCCGGATGCGCGCGCCGCGGCGCGTGCCGGCAGCCCGGCTGCGGCCACCGCCGGCGGCGTCGCGGGCGAGCTCGCGTGGGCCGACGCGGCGTGGGCCGTTGCCGCGGGCACCCTCGTGCTGGCGCTGGCGGCTGCGGCCCAGCCGGCGCCGCTGCCGGCCGTGGTTGCCGCCTGGGCCGCGCTCGCGTTGCTGCTCGCCGCGCTGCGCGCCTGGCTGCGCCGGCGCCTGGGCGGGCGCACCGGCGACACCCTCGGCGCGGCCGAGCAACTCGGCGAGCTGGCGGTGCTGCTGGCCTTCGCCGCGCAGTGGCCGCGATGACGGCGGTGCTGCTGCACGCCTGGCGGCATCCGCGCGCGGCCGGGGCCGAAGGCCGGTGCATCGGCCGCACCGACCTGGCCGTCGATCCGCGCCGCGCCAGGCGGCTGGCGCACCAGATCCGCGCCCATGCGCGCCGCCACGGGCTGCCGCACATCGTCGTCACCTCGCCGCTTCAACGCTGCCGGGCGGTCGGCCAGCGGCTCGCGCGCTGGGGCTGGCAGCACCGGATCGACCCGGCGCTGGCCGAGCTGGATTTCGGAAGTTGGGACGGGTGCGCGTGGGCGGCCGTGCCGCGCGCCGCGTTCGACGCCTGGTGCGCCGACTTCGCCGATCACCCGCCCGGGGGCGGCGAACCGGTGGCCGCGCTGCTGCGCCGGGTGCAGGGCTTCGACCCTGCCGATGCGCGGCTGGTGGTCACGCACGGCGGCTGGCTCAGCGCGGCGCTGTGGCTGCGCGACGGCGCGGGCGCGCCGCCCGACAGCGCGCACTGGCCGCCGGCGCCCGCGCACGGCCGGCGGATCGCGCTGGTGCTGCCGACGGGCGCCCGATGAACCCGCCCGGCCAGGCAAGGGGCAGGCCGCGCCGTGCGCCGCCCGGCCCTGGCGCTGCCGCTGCTGCCGGCGGCGACGGTGGCCGTGGAGGCAGTGGCGACCGCGGCGGCAGCGGCGACAGTGGCGGCGACGGCGGTGGCGACGTCGGTGGTGGCCGCAGCGGTGGCGGTGGCGCCGGCGGCGGCCGTGGTCGTGGCGGGCGTGCGACGACGATCGCCAGCCGCATCGGCGGTTTCCCCGAATGGCACCGCGGCCGGCCCTGCTATGCGGTCTGGGCGATCGCGCTGGACGACGCCGCGGTGGATGCGCGCCTGGGCGGGCTTCGCCGGGCGCTGCACGGCCTGCTGCTGCCGGGCGGCGCACGCCAGCCGCACGTCACGCTTCAGGTGTGCGGCTTTCCGGCGGCGCTGCCGGCGCGGCCCGACGACTTCGGGCCGCAGCAGCTGCAGGCGCAGCTCGACGCGCTCG
>JAFEFZ010000033.1 GCA_018240325.1 Pseudomonadota bacterium | reverse complement strand
GCGGCCGAACCCGTCACGGTCGGCTCCAAGCGCTTCACCGAAAGCTACGTGCTCGGCGAGATCGTGCGCCAGACGCTCGAGCGAGCCGGCGTGCCGGCCGTGCACCGCCGCGGCCTGGGCAACACCGCGATCCTCGCGCAGGCGCTGGCTGCCGGGCAGATCGACCTGTACCCCGAGTACACCGGCACCATCGTGCGCGAGCTGCTCGGCCGCAGCCTTGCGGCCGAAGCGCCGCCGCCCACGCTCGCGCAGATCAACGAGTGGCTGGCGCCGCGCGGGCTGAAGGCAGCCGTGCCGCTGGGCTTCAACAACACCTACGCGCTGGCGATGCGCGAGGCCGACGCGGCGCGCCTGGGCGTGGATTCGATCTCGGCGCTCGCGCGGCTGCCGGCGGCCGAGCTGGCGCGGCTGCGCCCCGGGCTGACGCACGAGTTCCTGGTGCGCGCCGACGGCTGGCCGGCGCTGAAGCGCGCCTACGGCCTGCCGATGGCCGACCCGCCGGCACTCGACCACGGGCTGGCGTACCAGGCGCTGGCCAAGGGGCAGGTGGACCTGATCGACGTCTACAGCACCGATGCGCAGATCGGCCGCCTGGGGCTGCGCGTGCTGCGCGACGACCGCGGCTTCTTCCCGCGCTACGACGCAGTGCTGCTGATGCGCGCCTCGCTGCCCGCAGCGGCGCTGGCTGCGCTCGCGCCGCTGGCCGGGCGCATCGACGAGGCGGCGATGATCGCGCTCAACGCCGAGGTCGAGATCGACGGCCGGCCCTTCGCCGACGTGGCGCGCGGCTTTCTGGACCGCGCAGCGCAGCCCGCACCTTCCGCCGGCGCTGCCGCCAGTGGCGTCGCCACCCGCGCTACCGCCACTGCCACCACCGCAGCGACCACTGCTGCCGCCGCTGCGGCAGCGTCCGCCGCTGCCGCGGCTTCGCCGTCGGCCGCGCGGCCGCGCCTGATCGCGCTGATCCTGGCGCCCGACCTCGGCCGCCTGCTGCTGCAGCACCTGGCGCTGGTCGCCGGCTCGGTGCTGCTCGGCGTGGCCGTGGGCGTGCCGCTGGGCATCGCGGCGCAGCGCCACGCACGCCTGCGTGCGCCGGTGCTGGGCGCGGTGGGCCTGCTGCAGACGGTGCCGTCGCTGGCGCTGCTCGCCTTCCTGATCGCGCTGCTCGGCACCATCGGCTTCTGGCCGGCGCTGGTCGCGCTGTTCCTGTACGCGCTGCTGCCGATCGTGCACAACACCCAGGCAGGGCTGGCGAGCGTGCCCGACGGCCTGCGCGCCGCCGCGCGCGCGCTCGGGCTGCGCAGCGGCCAGACGCTGCGCCTGGTCGAACTGCCGCTGGCGCTGCCGACGCTGCTGGCCGGCGTGGCGACGGCGGCGGTGATCAACGTCGGCACCGCCACCGTGGCGGCCTTCGTCGGCGCCGGCGGCCTGGGCGAGCGCATCGTCGCCGGCCTGGCGGTGAACGACATCGACCGCATGCTCGCCGGCGCGATCCCGGCGGCACTGCTCGCGCTGGGGGTGCAGGCGGCATTCGCGCTGCTGGAGCGCCTGCTGGTGCCGGCCGCACTGCGTGCCACGCCGCACCTGCAGGCTTACGGCACATGAGCACGCCGGGCCGCTCCCAAGCGCTCATCCCGGAACGCGCACCGTGGAGGGCAGTCCAGTGATCTCGCCGGGCCGCTCCAAGGGCGAACACCGCAGCGCACAGTCCGAAGGTACTCCAGTTGGCGCGCCGGGCCGCTCCAAGGGCAAGCACCGCAGGGCGCAGCCCGAAGGTACTCCCGTGAACACGCCGCGCCTGCTGCAGCGGCCGGCCGCCGGCACCATCGGCGATCCCGCGACCGACCCCGCCGCCGAGGCCGCCGCGGGGCTGCTGCAGCCGCAGGCCGCCGTGCCGCCCAAGTTCTTCTACGACGCGCAGGGCTCGCGCCTGTTCGACGCGATCACCGAGCTGGCCGAGTACTACCCGACGCGCACCGAAGCCGCGATCTTCGCCGCGCACGGCGCGGCGATCGCGCAAGCCGCGCTCGCGCACACCGGCGCGCAGCCGGTCATCGTCGACCTGGGCGCCGGCAACTGCGCCAAGGGCGCGGCCTTGTTTGCGCTGCTGGGCCCGCGCCGCTACGTGGCGGTGGACATCTCAGCCGATTACGTCGCCGGCGCGCTCGCGCAGCTGCAGCGCGAGCATCCGGCGATGGACCTGGTCGGCGTCGGGCTGGACTTCTCGCGCCGGCTGGCGCTGCCCGCCGATCTGGTCGGGCCGAGGCCGCTGGTGTTCTATCCCGGCTCGAGCATCGGCAACTTCGATCCGCCGGCAGCGCTGGCGCTGCTGCAGCAGGCGCGCGCGCTGGCGGGGCAAGGCGCGCTGCTGATCGGCGTGGACCTGGTCAAGCCGGTCGAGGTGCTCGAAGCGGCCTACGACGACGCGCTCGGCGTGACGGCGGCCTTCAACCTGAACCTGCTGCGCCACCTGAACCGGCTGCTCGGCGCCGACTTCGAGCTGCGCCAGTGGCGCCATGTCGCGCTGTTCAACGGCGCCGCGTCGCGCATCGAGATGCACCTCGAAGCCCGGCGGCCGCAGGTGGTGCGCTGGCGCGGCGGCGAGCGTGCGTTCGCCGCGGGCGAGCGCATCCACACCGAGAATTCCTACAAGTGGACGCTCGACGGCTTCACCGCGCTGCTGCGCGCAGCCGGCTTCCGCGAGCCGCGCGCCTGGACCGACGACCGCGGCTGGTTCGCCCTCTTCGTCGCTGCCGCCTGATCGCAGCTACAGCGCGCAACTGCGAAACCCCGCCGGCACGTCGGCGCGCGCGGCCGGGAAGTAGTTGCGACAGCGCGGGTGGCGCATGCGCGGCTGGGTGCAGTGCGACGCGCCCTTGAGCACCGGGCGGCCGTCGAACCAGGGGGCCGAGTAGTCGCGGTAGGGGTGCGGTTCGAAGCCGGGGTAGGGTGCGAAGGCGCTTGCGGTCCATTCCCACACGTCGCCCCAGCGGAAGGCTTCGGGCGCGGTACAGGCCGCGCATTCCCACTCGGCCTCGGTCGGCAGCCGCCGCCCGGCCCAGCGGCACCAGGCCTGCGCCTCGTGCTGCGTCAGGTGACACGCCGCTTCGCGCAGGTCGAGCGCCCGCCAGCGGCCGCCGCGCCGCTGCTCCCAGCCCGCGCCGGCGCGGCGCAGGTACAGCGGCACGCCGGCCGGCTGCGCGCTGCGCCAGCGCCAGCCGGCGTCGCTCCACCAGCGCGGCAGGTCCATGCCGCCGGCTTCGACGAAGGGTAGGTAGTCGGCCCAGCGCAGCACCTGCGCGTCGATCTCGAAGGCCGGCAACGCGACCGCGCAGCCGGGCAGCTCGTTGTCGAACGCGAAACCCGCGCCGGGCTCGCTGCCGAGCCGCCACGTGAGCGCGTCGAAGGCCAGCGCCGCGCCCGGATCGGGCAGCGGGGGCGCACGCCAGCGCGCATCGTCGATCGCGATGTCGAGCGCGCGCGCCATGTACAGCGCCGCCTCGTGGTGCATGTCCTCGTGCAGCAGCGCCAGGCGGAAGAAGTACAGCGCGTCGTCGTCGCCGCCCGCCTCACGCAGCCGCGCGAGCGTGGCGTCGAGCTGGCGCGCCAGGTCGGCGCGCGTGGCCGCGGCGTCGGGCAGCGGCAGCTGCCAGCGGCTGTCGTGCGCCACCCGGCTCGAGTTGTAGAGCGCATCGGCGCCGGCGCGCAGCGGCGCGCGCCGCGCGGCGTCCGGGTCGGCGCGCGGCCCGAGCTCGAGCTGCGGGTTGCGCGCGATCCAGTATTCCTGGAACCAGCCGATGTGCCCCAGCTCCCACAGCGG
>JAFEFZ010000032.1 GCA_018240325.1 Pseudomonadota bacterium | reverse complement strand
GGACAGCTTGAAGGCGACGCCGCCGGTGCCCGGCTTGTAGGTGAACACCTTGCGCGCCGCGGGCGCGGCGAAGCGCCCGGCGTCGTTGGTGCTCCACTTGGATTCCATCGTGCCGTCGTCCTTCGGCCGCATCGCCTCGAGCTCGCCCGACCAGTCGGTGCTGTCGAAGCGGCCCTGGTACACGCGGCTGCCGTCGTTGATCGCGGTCGAGTTCTGCGACACCGCGCCGAAGGCCGAGGTCTTGCGGAAGATGTCGTCGAAGATGGTCTTGAAAGCCGCCGCCAGGCTCGCCGGGTCGTTGGCGTTGTAGGCGGTCGTGGTGCCGCCGGCCGCGGCGATCGCGTCAAGCGAGGCCGGGTCGGTGCCGAAGGGCAGCGCGAAGCCGATCACGTAGGTCTCGACGCCGGCGGCCTTCAGCGTCGCCGCGGCCGCTGCGGCCTGCGCGATCGCGGTCGCCGGCACGGCGACCAGCCCGCCGTTCTTGTCGGTCGAGGGCAGGCCGTCGGTCAGCAGGATCACGAAGTCCTTGCCGCAAGAGGTCGGCAACGGGTAGCAGCCCGCGACGTAGCCCTCGCTCGCGGTGTTCCAGCTGCCGCCGAAGTAGTCCTTGGCGGTCAGCAGCGTGCCCTCGATCGGCGTGAGGCCTGCGTTCTTGATGCCGGCAGCGGTGCAGGGCGCGGGATCGCCCGGGATGTTGCAGGCCAGCTTGCTCTTGACTTTCGTGCCTTGGGTCGCGTCGAGCAGCTTGATCGGCACCTCCAGGTAGCCGCGGCCGGGCGAGTCGTTGCGCAACCAGGTAGGGCCGACGTAGTTCCAGGTCATCTGCTTGCCGAAGTCGAGGCTGCACTGCGCGAAGTCGCTGTCGGTGGGGTGGAAGGTGTAGGCGCTCGCGCCGCCGCTGTAGCCTGCTGCAGCTTCGGACGCGGCATTGGCCCAGTTCGGCAGCGTGTCGCTGGTGCCGGTCATCGTCGGGAAACAGCGGTAGCTGTCCCAGGGGCCGCTGGACGGGTTCTCGCCGTTGTTGAACGCGTTGGCGGTAGGCGAATAGCAGAAGCGGTTGCCCTGGCTGCTGCCGGCATAGAAGGGCAGTGCGACGTTGTAGTACACGAACCTTCCGGGCGCGCTGGTGTTGGGCGTGCGGAATCGCTTGTGGGTGGCGCTGTCGCGTGCACCGACCCAGCTCGGGTCGTAGGTGGTCGGGTTGTGGCTGGCGTCGTAGGGTGAGTTGTGCAGGTGTGAACTCGACGGCGAACTTTGCTTGTAGCTCATCAGCCCGAGGTTGATCCGGTTCTTGTGGTCGTCGGTCAGTGTGCGCACTACGCCGCGCGCGATCTCGGACTTGCTCTGCGGGCTGTTGCTGCCCACGGCGGCGCCGGATGCGTCCTCGTCCATGCTGTTGGAGTTGTCCAGCACCACCAGCACGTTGGCCTTGCCGCTGACCAGGTACAGCGGGTTGTTGCCGATCGGCAGACCGGCATGCGCGGGCAGGATCGCCAGCGCGAAGGCCGCGGCCGGAGCCTGCATCCACGGCAGGCGGCGCCGGAGCGTGCAGGCAGCGGGTTCGTGGGGCGGCAGTCTCATGGCGCAGGCCTCGGCGGTTGCGGTGGGCGACGGGTTCATTGGGTGGCGATGTCCGACTGCAGCAGCACGGCGGCGCGGCCGTCGTCGGTGCTGCGGCTGGTGGCGCGGTAGCGCGGCGTGCGGCAGTTGGGCTGGCGCGGGATCTCCTGCGAACAGGCGGGCCAGTTCTCGCCCTCGCCGCTGCGCTCGACGATCGCCTCGGGCGTGGGCGTGCCGTCGGAGACACTGGCGGCGGCAGCGCGCCAGCCGTTGAAGCTGTCGTCGGCCCAGCGCGCCGGGTCGGCCGGGGCCGGCTCGGCGCAGTAGCCGCCGCTGCAGCCGGTGCTCGGGAACGTGGCCGGCGTGGCGGCTGCGGCGAGCGCTTCGGCCTCGCGCAGCGCGGTCTCGGCGCCCTGGAACGCCAGGTTGCGGTCGTGGCTGGCGGCGCTCATGCGCGATTCGAGCGCCACGCTGCGCATGCCGGACAGGCCCAGCAGCATGACCAGCGCGAGCAGGATCAGGCTGACGATCAGCGCAAAGCCGCGGGCCTTGCGGCGGCGGGGGGCAGGGCGGTGGATCATGGCTGGCGGTTGCGGACGAAGAGCGTGAAGTTCACCGGGCGCTCGAGCCGGCCGCCGGCCTGTGTCGACACGTTGGCCTGGGCGCTGCGCAGCGTGAGCGCGATGCGCACCGCGACCACCTCGTCCCAGTCGGCGACACCGGCGGCGTTGCTGTATGCCGTGCCGCCGGCGCTGAGGAATTCAAGCTGCAGATCCTGGATGCCCTCGGCCACCTCTTCGGCGCCGTTGCGGGTGACGCGGTACAGCGAGCGCCCGCCGGTTTCCGCGCGGCCGTTGTTGCCGACGTACCAGCCCACGGCGGCGAAGCGGCCGATCTTGGAGCCCGGTGCGAAGGTGTAGGACGTGCCGGTCGCGGTGCACAGCGTGGGGATGCCCAGCCCGCGGCTGCAGTTGCCGCTGACCGCCGCCGACTTGGCGTGGTCGATGGTGCCGGCGCCAACCGCGCTGGCCTGCAGCACGGCTGCCTGCCCGTAGTGGCACACCATCAGCAGGTCGCCGGCGCGCGCACGGGGGGGGTTGTTGTTGACCGTGAACTGCGCCGACGCGACGTCGTGCGCCACGACCGTCAGGTCGGTCAGGTCGGCCACGTACTTGCCGATCACCGCGCCCGTGCCGGCCACGCGATCGCCCACGCCGGTGCCGAAGGCCGCGCCGGGGAAGGCGGTGGCGCCGTCGAAACCCTGGAGCGGCTGGTTCCAGTCGGCCCACCAGGTGGCCGGCGCCGCCTGGGCGTTGTTCAGCACGTTGGCGACCAGCAGACGGTTGTCGCAGGGCGTCCCGCCGGCCTCGCGCAGGTCGCGCGCGATGAGCTCGAAGGCGTTGCGCGCGGTTTCCTGGCTGCTGCCCAGCGCCGCGGTCGTGCGGCTGGCCTGGCTGCTGCCGACGAACATGCTGCCGGCCACCAACACGACGATCAGGCCGAGCGTGAGCCCGACCATCAGCTCGATCAGGCTGACGCCGTGAGGCCGCTGCGCGCTGCAGCCGGACTTCACAGCCGCCCCCGCAGTTCGAAGGCCTGGGTGCTGGAGCCGCCGGTCGCACGCGAATCGTCCCAGCGGATTCCGATGGTGCAGTCGCGCCCGGTGCAGGTGATCCGCCCGCAGGCGCTGGGGTTGATCTGCGCCTGCAGCGAGTTGATCCACGCCGCGATGTCGCTCTGGGCCAGGGTGCTGCCATTCGGTGCGGTGCAGGTCCACGAGGACATCTCGTACGCACCGCTGGCCACCGCGGCGACGTTGCCGCGCATCGCGTCGAGCATGCTGTGGCCCAGCACCGACATCTGCGCGTGCTCGAAGTTGCTCTGGTTGTTGCGCAGCGCCGCGGCGTGCAGCGCGGCCGCACCGAGCATGCCCAGCGCCAGCACCAGCACCGCGACCAGGATCTCGATCAGCGTGCCGCCGTGCTGCGGGCGGGATGGGGCTGCACGTGCGTTCATGCGGACTTCAGTTGTCGGATGGGGCGGCTGAGCAGTCGCCGCCGGTCTGACGGCTGCGCACGCCGACGCGGCTGCCGAAGGCCAGCTGCACGTCGCGCACGTTGGCCGCCGGCGGGGTGGACGGCGCACATACCGACAGCGTCGCATTGAGCAGCGCCGCTTCGTCGGCGCCGCGTGCCAGTCCGTTGGGCAGGAAGCCGACGATGTGGCTGCGTCCCGAAACCGCTGCGCTGGCGCGCAGCACCAGCGGTGCGGCGATCGTGCCGGTCTTGATGATTTCCTCGCCGGTGTCGACGACGCCGTTGTTGTTGACATCGACGAACACCAGCCAGCCGGGCCAGGTGTC
>JAFEFZ010000321.1 GCA_018240325.1 Pseudomonadota bacterium | reverse complement strand
GTTGCCCAAGGACAAGGAGATGGTGATGCCGGGGGACAACGTCAGCATCACGGTCAAGCTGATCGCGCCGATCGCGATGGAAGAGGGGCTGCGCTTCGCGATCCGCGAAGGCGGCCGCACCGTCGGCGCCGGCGTCGTGGCCAAGATCATCGAGTAGCGGGGTCTGGTTTTCGCGCAGGGGCATAGCTCAACTGGCAGAGCGTCGGTCTCCAAAACCGAAGGTCGGGGGTTCGATCCCCTCTGCCCCTGCCACCGGCCGCGGCGTCGCGCGCCGGAACTGAAGCAAGCCGGGAGCCGGCGGCTCGGGCCGCGTCCCGGATGGATGGAACGATGCGCACCAATCCCCAAGTCGAGACCCTGAACACGGGTGCCGACAAGGCCAAGCTGGCCGGCGCAGCCGTGCTCGGCATCGCCGGGCTGGCCGCGTTCTACCTGTTGGGCCAGCAGAACCTGTGGATGCGGGTGGCGGCGCTGGTGGCGCTGCTGGCCGCCGGCGTGGCGTTGTTCTTCACCAGCGAAGCCGGCAAGCAGTTGATCGCCTTCGGCCGCGATTCGGTGCGCGAGGCAAAGAAGGTGGTCTGGCCGTCGCGCAAGGAAGCGACACAGATGACCGGCTACGTCTTCGCCTTCGTCGTGGTGATGGCGCTGTTCCTGTGGCTCACGGACAAGACGCTGGAGTGGGTGCTGTACGACCTGATCCTGGGCTGGAAGCGCTGAAGGGCAAGCGATGAGCGAACAAGTCGACAGCAGCGCCGCACCCCCGGCTGCCGCGGCCGCGAGCGGCCTGCGCTGGTACGTGGTGCACGCCTACTCGGGCATGGAGAAGGCGGTCGAGCGCAACCTGCGCGAGCGCATCGAGCGCTCGGGCATGCAGGCCAAGTTCGGCCGCATCCTGGTGCCGACCGAGGAGGTCGTCGAGCTCAAGGGCGGCAAGAAGTCCGTGACCGAGCGGCGCTTCTTCCCCGGCTACGTGCTGGTCGAGATGCTGATGGACGACGAGTCCTGGCACCTGGTCAAGCACACGAGCAAGGTCACCGGCTTCGTCGGCGGCGCGCGCAACCGCCCGGCGCCGATCTCCGAGGCCGAGGTGATGAAGATCGTCAACCAGATGCAAGAGGGCGTGGACAAGCCGCGGCCCAAGGTGCAATGGCAGGTGGGCGAGCTGGTGCGCGTGAAGGACGGCCCCTTCACCGATTTCAACGGCGCGGTCGAGGAAGTCAACTACGAAAAGAGCAAGGTGCGCGTGTCGGTGACCATCTTCGGGCGGGCGACGCCGGTGGAGCTGGATTTCGCGCAGGTCGAGAGGGTCTAGCGGCAACGCCGCTGATGCAGCCGACCCGGCGTCAGCGGCCTTCGGAAACGGGTCAACGGACGAGGAGATCGCTGCGGCGGTCGTTCGAACTCGATAGGAGCCATTCATGGCAAAGAAGATCGTCGGCTTCGTCAAGCTGCAGATCCCCGCAGGCAAGGCGAACCCGTCGCCGCCGGTGGGCCCTGCGCTGGGCCAGCGCGGCCTGAACATCATGGAGTTCTGCAAGGCCTTCAACGCGCAGACCCAGGGCGTGGAGCCGGGGCTGATGCTGCCGGTGGTGATCACCGCCTTCGCCGACAAGTCCTTCACCTTCATCATCAAGACGCCGCCGGCGACGGTGCTGATCAAGAAGGCGATCAAGCTCGACAAGGGCTCGGCCAAGGCGCACCTCGACAAGGTCGGCAAGATCAGCCGCGCCCAGCTCGAGGAGATCGCCAAGACCAAGATGAAGGACCTGACCGCCGCCGACCTGGACGCCGCGGTCAAGACCATCGCCGGCTCGGCGCGGTCGATGGGTGTCGTGGTGGAGGGCGTCTGACATGAGCAAGCCGACGAAGAAGGCCAAGAGCCTGCTGGGCAAGGTCGACAGCACCCGGCTGTACGCGATCGATGCGGCGCTGGCGCTGGTGAAGGATGCCGCCACCGCCAAGTTCGACGAATCGATCGACGTGGCGGTGCAGCTGGGCGTCGACGCGAAGAAGTCCGACCAGGTGGTGCGCGGCGCCGTGGTGCTGCCCAACGGCACCGGCAAGACCAAGCGCGTCGCCGTGTTCGCGCAGGGCGCGAAGGCCGAGGAAGCCAAGGCCGCCGGCGCCGACGTGGTCGGCCTGGACGACCTGGCCGCCGAGGTCAAGGCCGGCAACCTGAACTTCGACGTGGTGATCGCGTCGCCCGACACGATGCGCGTGGTCGGCACGCTGGGCCAGATCCTGGGCCCGCGCGGGCTGATGCCGAACCCGAAGGTCGGCACCGTGACGCCCGACGTGGCCACCGCGGTGAAGAACGCCAAGGCCGGCCAGGTGCAGTTCCGCGTCGACAAGGCCGGGATCATCCACGCGACGATCGGCCGGCGCTCGTTCGAGTCGGACAAGCTCACCGGCAACCTGCGCGCACTGATCGATGCGCTGAACAAGGCCAAGCCGGCCAGCAGCAAGGGCGTGTACCTGCGCAAGGTGGCGGTGTCATCGACGATGGGCGTCGGCGTGCGGGTGGATACCGCGTCGCTGGCGGCCTGAAGGCACGCGGCCGGCTGGACGGTCCTCCCGGGGGCAGGCAGGCCGCGAAAGGAGTTCGAGAGTTGGTGGGCCGCTGCCGGTGCCGAGCCGGCAGCGGGCCATCCAAGACCGCTGGCGTGGCGGTCGCCGCGCAGGCTCCGCGAGGGCCTGCGCCGCGGCTGCCGCTTAATCGGCGCACGTGCGGCCTCCAGGGCCGGGCGGCGGCGGCCAGCGCAGATGGCGGTCCCGCCGTGTGGAGGAAGGCGAGGCGTCGATGCGGCCCGGTCTGCGGGCGGCAGCGGCGCGAAGCCGGGTTCCGGACGGTCCGGTCGCTGATGTTCGACGGGCCTGCGGCCGCTGCACCGCAGCGGCCCAGGGCCCCGATACGAGGAGTGGACCTTGAGTCTGAATCGCAACGAAAAGGCGGCCGTGGTCGCGGACGTGTCAGCCCAGGCTGCGCGTTCGCAGACGCTCGCGCTGGCCGAATACCGTGGCCTCACGGTGGCGAATCTCGATGCGTTGCGCCGGCAGGCGCGCGACCAGGGCGTGTACCTTCAGGTGCTGAAGAACACGCTCGCCCGTCGCGCGGTGGCCGGCTCGCCGTTCGAAGTGGCCGCCGAGGCGATGGTCGGCCCGCTGATCTACGGCTTTTCCGAGGACGCGGTGGCCGCGGCGAAGGTGCTGGCGGATTTCGCCAAGACCAACGACCGGCTGGTCATCAAGGCCGGCGCCTATGCCGGCAAGCCGCTGGACGCCGACGGCGTGAAGGCACTCGCGGCGATCCCGTCGCGCGAAGTGCTGATCGCCCAGATCGCCGGCTTGCTGAAGTCGCCGATCCAGCGTCTGGCCGGCGTGCTGGCCGCGCTGGCGGAGCAAAAGGGCGGCGGCGCTGCCGCAGAAGCGGCCCCGCAGGCAGCTCCGGCCGCCTGACGCGCAGCCCCGATCTCCAGAGCAACTGAATCAACCGTTTCTACCGTTTCGAGGAACCCCAAATGGCATTCGACAAAGACGCATTCCTGGCCGCCGTGGACGGCATGTCCGTGATGGAGCTCAACGAGCTGGTCAAGGCGATCGAAGAGAAGTTCGGCGTGTCGGCCGCGGCGATGGCCGCACCGGCTGCCGGCGGCGCCGGCGCGGCTGCGCCCGCCGTCGAAGAGAAGACCGAGTTCACGCTGATGCTCACCGAGGTCGGCGCGAACAAGGTCTCGGTGATCAAGGCGGTGCGCGAACTGACCGGCCTGGGCCTGAAGGAGGCCAAGGATCTGGTTGACGGCGCACCGAAGCCGGTCAAGGAGGCGATGCCCAAGGCCGACGCCGAAGCCGGCAAGAAGAAGCTGGAAGAGGCCGGCGCCAAGGCCGAGCTGAAGTAAGCGCCCGGGCAGCGCCGGCGGCGCCCCTCTTCGAAGGGGGCGCCGCCGGCGGGCCGGCGAAGCCGGCTGCGCGGCGGCTGTCGGTCGGCCGCGGCGCGACGAGAGCAGCGCAAAGCCTTGCGGCTTTGCAGTGTTCTCTGATCCGACTGCAGAGGACCGGTTTGGTCGGGCCCCGGTGCAACGCCGGGGTTGTCCGCCAGCGGCTGGTAGTGGCCAGCCACCAAGCTTCGGGCGCGATGCCCGCGGTCGACGACGGGATGCTCCCGCGTCGGCCGGCCCCCGCCGGGGGACGGAGGCCGCGAGCGGCCTCCACGGGGCCCGATCAGCCAGTCGCCGACGACCTTGCCGCGCCCGCTGCCCCGGGGCGCGCAGGTTCCAAGGGCACGGAGTATCCATGGCGCAGACGACCCCCTACAGCTTCACCGAGCGCAAGCGCATCCGCAAGAGCTTCGGCAAACGCGAGGCTGTTCTCAACGTCCCGTACCTGCTGACGATGCAGCGCGATTCGTACGTCGCGTTCCTGCAGAAGGAGGTCCCGCCGGCCAAGCGCAAGGCCGAGGGCCTGCAGGCCGCGTTCCTGTCGGCCTTCCCGATCGTGTCGCACAACAGCATGGTCGAGATGCGCTTCGTCGAATACAACATGGCCAAGCCCACCTTCGACGTGCGCGAGTGCCAGCAGCGCGGGCTGACCTTCGCGGCGGCCGTGCGCGCGAAGCTGCAGATGATCATCTACGACCGCGAGAGCCATCCGCAGAAGGTGGTCAAGGAGATCAAGGAGCAGGAGGTCTACATGGGCGAGGTGCCGCTCATGACCGACTACGGCTCCTTCGTGGTCAACGGCACCGAGCGCGTGATCGTCAGCCAGCTGCACCGCAGCCCGGGCGTGTTCTTCGAGCACGACAAGGGCAAGACGCACTCGTCGGGCAAGCTGCTGTTCTCCGCCCGGATCATCCCGTACCGCGGCTCGTGGCTGGACTTCGAGTTCGACCCGAAGGACATCCTGTACTTCCGCGTCGACCGCCGCCGCAAGATGCCGGTGACGATCCTGCTCAAGGCCATCGGCCTGAACCCGGAGTCGATCCTCGCGCACTTCTTCGTCAACGACAGCTTCCGCCTGATGGACGCGGGCGCGCAGATGGCTTTCGTGCCCGAGCGGCTGCGCGGCGAGGTCGCGCGCTTCGACATCACCGACAAGGCCGGCGAGGTCATCGTCGAGAAGGACAAGCGCATCACCGCGCGCCACATCCGCCAGATCGAGCAGACCGGCACCGGCTGGCTGTCGGTGCCCGAGGACTTCCTGGTCGGCCGCATCGTCGCGCGCAACATGGTCGATGCCGACACCGGCGAGATCATCGCCAAGGCCAACGACGAACTGACCGAGACCCTGCTGAAGAAGCTCCGCGCCGCCGGCGTGAAGGAGCTGCAGTGCCTGTACACGAACGAGCTGAACCAGGGCGCCTACATCAGCCAGACGCTGGCGATGGACGAAACCGCCGACGAGCTGGCCGCGCGCGTGGCGATCTACCGGATGATGCGCCCCGGCGAGCCGCCCACCGAGGACGCGGTGCAGGCGCTGTTCGGGCGGCTGTTCTACAACCCCGACACCTATGACCTGTCGCGCGTCGGGCGCATGAAGTTCAACGCCCGCGTCGGCCGCGACACGCCCGAAGGCGCGATGACGCTGAGCAACGAGGACATCCTCGACGTCGTCAAGATCCTCGTCGATCTGCGCAACGGCAACGGCGAAGTCGACGACATCGACCACCTCGGCAACCGCCGCGTGCGCTGTGTCGGCGAACTGGCCGAGAACCAGTACCGCTCGGGCCTGGCGCGCATCGAGAAGGCGGTGAAGGAGCGGCTCGGCCAGGCCGAGACCGAGCCGCTGATGCCGCACGACCTGATCAACTCCAAGCCGATTTCCGCGGCGCTCAAGGAGTTCTTCGGTGCGAGCCAGCTCAGCCAGTTCATGGACCAGACCAACCCGCTGTCCGAGATCACGCACAAGCGGCGCGTGTCGGCCCTGGGGCCGGGCGGCCTGACGCGCGAGCGCGCCGGCTTCGAGGTGCGCGACGTGCACCCGACGCACTACGGGCGCGTGTGCCCGATCGAGACGCCCGAAGGCCCGAACATCGGCCTGATCAACTCGCTCGCGCTGTACGCGCAGCTCAACGAGTACGGCTTCCTCGAGACGCCGTACCGGCGCGTGGCCGACGGCCAGGTGAGCGACGAGATCGACTACCTGAGCGCGATCGAGGAAGGCAAGTACGTGATCGCGCAGGCCAACGCGCTGCTCGACGAAGGCGGCCGCCTGATCGACGAGCTGGTGTCGGCGCGCGAGAGCGGCGAATCGGTGCTGGTCTCGCCCGAGCGCGTGCAGTACATGGACGTGGCGCCGACGCAGATCGTGTCGGTGGCGGCGTCGCTGGTGCCCTTCCTCGAGCACGACGACGCCAACCGCGCGCTGATGGGCGCCAACATGCAGCGCCAGGCGGTGCCGACGCTCAAGCCCGAGAAGGCGCTGGTCGGCACCGGCGTCGAGCGCGTGGCCGCGGTCGACTCCGGCACCGTGGTGACCGCACGGCGCGGCGGCGTCGTCGATTACGTCGACACCAACCGCATCGTGATCCGCGTCGCCGACGCCGAGACGGTGGCCGGCGAAGTCGGCGTCGACATCTACAACCTGATCAAGTACCAGCGCAGCAACCAGAACACCAACATCCACCAGCGCCCGATCGTCCAGCGCGGCGACCTGGTCGCCAAGGGCGACGTGGTGGCCGACGGCGCCTCGACCGACCTGGGCGAGCTCGCGCTCGGCCAGAACATGCTGGTCGCGTTCATGCCCTGGAACGGCTACAACTTCGAGGACTCGATCCTGATCAGCGAGCGCGTCGTCGGCGACGACCGCTACACCTCGATCCACATCGAGGAGCTGGTCGTGATGGCGCGCGACACCAAGCTCGGCAGCGAGGAGATCACGCGCGACATCCCCAACCTGTCCGAGCAGCAGCTGGCGCGGCTGGACGAATCGGGCATCGTCTACATCGGCGCCGAGGTCAACCCCGGCGACGTGCTCGTCGGCAAGGTCACGCCCAAGGGCGAAACCACGCTGACGCCCGAGGAGAAGCTGCTGCGCGCGATCTTCGGCGAGAAGGCATCCGACGTGAAGGACACCTCGCTGCGCGTCGACCAGGGCACCAACGGCACCGTGATCGACGTGCAGGTGTTCACCCGCGAAGGCATCCCGCGTGACAAGCGCGCGCAGCAGATCATCGACGACGAACTCAAGCGCTTCCGCCTGGACCTGAACGACCAGCTGCGCATCGTCGAGGCCGATGCCTTCGACCGGATCGAGAAGCTGCTGGTCGGCAGGCCGGCCAACGGCGGGCCGCAGCGCATCGCCAAGGGCACGGTGATCACCAAGGAGTACCTGGGTTCGGTCGACAAGCACCACTGGTTCGACATCCGCCCGGCCGACGAGGACGTGGCCAACCAGCTGGAGAGCATCCGCAACTCCAACGAGCAGACGCGCCACGGCTTCGACCTGCTGTTCGAGGAGAAGCGCAAGAAGCTGACGCAGGGCGACGAGCTGCCCGCCGGCGTGCTGAAGATGGTCAAGGTCTATCTGGCCGTCAAGCGCCGGCTGCAGCCCGGCGACAAGATGGCCGGCCGCCACGGCAACAAGGGCGTGGTCAGCAAGATCGTGCCGGTCGAGGACATGCCCTACATGGTCGACGGCACGCCCGCCGACATCGTGCTGAACCCGCTGGGCGTGCCGTCGCGCATGAACGTCGGCCAGGTGCTCGAGGTGCACCTGGGCTGGGCGGGCAAGGGCATCGGCGAGCGCATCGGCGAGCTGATGCAGCGCGAGGCGCGCGTGGCCGAGTTGCGCGCCTTCCTCGACGAGCTCTACAACCGCAGCGGCGGCAAGGGCGAGGCGATCGCCAGCCTCGGCGACGACGCGTTGCTGGAGATGGCGGGCAACCTGCGCCAGGGCGTGCCCTTCGCGACGCCGGTGTTCGACGGCGCCGCCGAAGAGGAGATCCGCGCGATGCTGAAGCTCGCGTACCCCGACGAGGTGGCCGCGGCCAAGGGGCTGACCGCATCGCGCACCCAGGCCCGGCTGTTCGACGGGCGCACCGGCGAGGCCTTCGAGCGGCCGGTGACGGTGGGCTACATGCACGTGCTCAAGCTGCACCATCTGGTCGACGACAAGATGCACGCGCGCTCCACCGGCCCGTACAGCCTGGTCACGCAACAGCCGCTGGGCGGCAAGGCGCAGTTCGGCGGCCAGCGTTTCGGCGAGATGGAAGTCTGGGCGCTGGAAGCCTATGGCGCCAGCTACGTGCTGCAGGAGATGCTGACCGTCAAGTCCGACGACGTCACCGGCCGCACCAAGGTGTACGAGAGCATCGTCAAGGGCGAGCACGCGATCGAGGCCGGCATGCCGGAGTCGTTCAACGTGCTCGTCAAGGAAATCCGCTCGCTCGGCATCGACATGGAACTCGAGCGCAACTGAGGAAGGAAAAGGATCAAGACCATGAAGGGACTACTCGACCTTTTCAAGCAATTCACCCCCGATGAGCATTTCGATGCCATCCGGATCGGCCTGGCGTCGCCGGAGAAGATCCGCAGCTGGTCCTTCGGCGAGGTGAAGAAGCCCGAGACGATCAACTACCGCACCTTCAAGCCCGAGCGCGACGGCCTGTTCTGCGCCAAGATCTTCGGGCCGATCAAGGACTACGAGTGCCTGTGCGGCAAGTACAAGCGCCTGAAGCACCGCGGCGTGATCTGCGAGAAGTGCGGCGTCGAGGTCACGCAGACCAAGGTGCGGCGCGAGCGCATGGGCCACATCGACCTGGCCGCGCCCTGCGCGCACATCTGGTTCCTGAAGAGCCTGCCCAGCCGCCTGGGCCTGGTGCTCGACATGACGCTGCGCGACATCGAGCGCGTGCTGTACTTCGAGGCCTACGTCGTCGTCGACCCGGGCATGACGCCGCTGAAGAAGTTCTCGATCATGACCGAGGACGACTACGAAGCCAAGCGCACCGAGTACGGCGACGAGTTCGTCGCGCTGATGGGCGCCGAGGGCGTGAAGAAGCTGCTCGAGGACCTGGACCTGGACGTCGAGATCGAGAAGATCAAGAACGACGCCACCGGCTCCGAGCTGAAGATCAAGAAGAACAGCAAGCGCCAGAAGGTGCTCGAGGCCTTCAAGCGCTCGGGCATCAAGCCGCAGTGGATGGTGCTGACGGTGCTGCCGGTGCTGCCGCCCGACCTGCGCCCGCTCGTGCCGCTGGACGGCGGGCGCTTCGCCACCAGCGACCTGAACGACCTGTACCGCCGCGTCATCAACCGCAACAACCGGCTGGCACGCCTGCTCGAGCTGAAGGCGCCCGAGATCATCGTGCGCAACGAGAAGCGCATGCTGCAGGAGGCGGTGGATTCGCTGCTCGACAACGGCCGCCGCGGCAAGGCGATGACCGGCGCGAACAAGCGCGCGCTCAAGTCGCTGGCCGACATGATCAAGGGCAAGGGCGGGCGCTTCCGCCAGAACCTGCTGGGCAAGCGCGTCGACTACTCGGGCCGTTCGGTCATCGTCGTCGGCCCGACGCTGAAGCTGCACCAGTGCGGGCTGCCGAAGCTGATGGCGCTCGAGTTGTTCAAGCCCTTCATCTTCAGCCGGCTCGAGGCGATGGGCATCGCCACCACGATCAAGGCGGCGAAGAAGGAAGTCGAATCGGGCACGCCGGTGGTCTGGGACATCCTCGAAGAGGTGATCAAGGAGCACCCGGTGCTGCTGAACCGCGCGCCGACGCTGCACCGCCTGGGCATCCAGGCCTTCGAGCCGGTGCTGATCGAGGGCAAGGCGATCCAGCTGCACCCGCTGGTGTGCTCGGCCTTCAACGCCGACTTCGACGGCGACCAGATGGCGGTGCACGTGCCGCTGAGCATCGAGGCGCAGATGGAAGCGCGCACGCTGATGCTGTCGACCAACAACGTGCTGTTCCCGGCCAACGGCGAGCCGTCGATCGTGCCCAGCCAGGACGTGGTGCTGGGCCTGTACTACGCCACGCGCGAGCGCATCAACGGCCGCGGCGAAGGCATGATCTTCAAGGATCTGGCCGAGCTGCAGCGCGCGCTGGACAACGGCGCGGTCGAGATCACGGCGCGCGTCAACGTGCGCCTGACCGAGCACGTCAAGCGCGCCGACGGCGGCTTCGAGCCGGTGACCGCGCTGGTCGCGACGACGGTCGGCCGCGCGCTGCTCAGCGAGATCCTGCCCAAGGGCCTGCCCTTCAGCAACCTGAACAAGACGCTGAAGAAGAAGGAGATCTCGCGCCTGATCAACGCCAGCTTCCGCAAGTGCGGCCTGAAGGAGACGGTGGTCTTCGCCGACAAGCTGCTGCAAAGCGGCTTCCGGCTGGCCACGCGCGCCGGCATCTCGATCGCGATCGACGACATGCTGGTGCCGGCGCAGAAGCACGGCCTGATCGAGCGCGCCGAGCGCGAGGTCAAGGAGATCGAGCAGCAGTACGTGTCGGGCCTGGTGACCGCCGGCGAGCGCTACAACAAGGTGGTCGACATCTGGGGCAAGACCGGCGACGAAGTCGGCAAGGTCATGATGGCCCAGCTGTCGAAGCAGAAGGTCAAGGACCGCAACGGCCAGGAGGTCGACCAGGAGTCTTTCAACTCGATCTACATGATGGCCGACTCGGGGGCGCGCGGCTCGGCTGCGCAGATCCGCCAGCTGGCGGGCATGCGCGGCCTGATGGCCAAGCCCGACGGCAGCATCATCGAGACGCCGATCACGGCCAACTTCCGTGAAGGCCTGAACGTGCTGCAGTACTTCATCTCGACGCACGGCGCGCGCAAGGGCCTGGCGGACACGGCGCTGAAGACCGCGAACTCGGGTTACCTGACGCGCCGCCTGGTCGACGTGACGCAGGACCTGGTGGTGATCGAGGAAGACTGCCATACCGAGAACGGCATCGCGATGCGTGCGCTGATCGAAGGCGGCGAGGTGATCGAATCCTTGCGCGACCGCATCCTCGGCCGCGTCACCGCCATCGAAGTCATGCACCCCGAGACCCAGCAGGTGCTGATCGGGGCGGGCGAGATGCTCGACGAGGACGCGCTCGACACGATCGAGGCCGCCGGTGTCGACGAAGTCAAGGTACGCACGCCGCTGACCTGCCAGACGCGCTACGGCTTGTGCGGCAAGTGCTACGGCCGCGACCTTGGCCGCGGCGGGCTGGTCAACGTCGGCGAGGCGGTGGGCGTGATCGCCGCGCAGTCGATCGGCGAGCCGGGCACGCAGCTGACGATGCGCACCTTCCACATCGGCGGCGCGGCGTCGCGCGCGGCGGTGGCCAACAGCGTCGAAGCCAAGAGCGACGGTATCGTCGGCTTCAACCCGACGATGCGCTACGTGACCAACGGCAAGGGCGAGCTGGTGGTGATCAGCCGCTCCGGCGAGATCATCATCGCCGACCCGCACGGCCGCGAGCGCGAGCGCCACAAGGTGCCCTACGGCGCGCTGCTCGGCGTCAAGCCCGACCAGCAGCTGAAGGCCGGCACGGTGCTGGCCAACTGGGACCCGCTGACGCGCCCGATCATCACCGAGTTCGCCGGCCGCGCGAAGTTCGAGAACGTCGAGGAAGGCGTCACCGTCGCCCGCCAGGTGGACGAGGTGACGGGCCTGTCGACGCTGGTGGTCATCGACCCGAAGCGCCGCGGCGCGACCAAGGTCGTGCGCCCGCAGGTCAAGCTGCTCGACGCGATGGCGCAGGAGGTCAAGATCCCCGGCACCGACCACTCGGTGACGATCGGCTTCCCGGTGGGCGCGCTGATCCAGGTGCGCGACGGCCAGGAGCTGATGCCCGGCGAGGTGCTGGCGCGCATCCCGATGGAAGGCCAGAAGACGCGCGACATCACCGGCGGCCTGCCGCGGGTGGCCGAGCTGTTCGAGGCGCGCAGCCCGAAAGACAAGGGCACGCTGGCCGAGATCACCGGGACCATCAGCTTCGGCAAGGAGACCAAGGGCAAGGTGCGGCTGCAGATCACCGACCCGGAAGGCAAGGTTTACGAGGAACTGGTGCCGAAGGAGAAGAGCATCCTGGTGCACGAAGGCCAGGTGGTCAACAAGGGCGAGTCGATCGTCGACGGGCCGGCCGAGCCGCAGGACATCCTGCGCCTGCTGGGCGTGGAGGAGCTGGCGCGCTACATCGTCGACGAGGTGCAGGACGTCTATCGCCTGCAGGGCGTGAAGATCAACGACAAGCACATCGAGGTGATCGTGCGCCAGATGCTGCGCCGCGTGCAGATCGTCAACCCGGGCGACAGCGGCTACATCGCGGGCGAGCAGGTCGAGCGTTCGGAGCTGCTGGGCACCAACGACCGGCTGCGCGCCGACGGCAAGATCCCCGCGACCCATGCGGACCTGCTGCTGGGCATCACCAAGGCGAGCCTGTCGACCGATTCGTTCATCTCCGCCGCGTCGTTCCAGGAGACCACGCGCGTGCTGACCGAGGCCGCGATCATGGGCAAGCGCGACGAGCTGCGCGGGCTGAAGGAGAACGTGATCGTCGGCCGGCTGATCCCCGCCGGCACCGGCATGGCCTTCCACCAGGCACGCAAGGCCAAGGAGGCGATGGACGAGAACGAGCGCCGCGCGATCGCGCTGCAAGAGGCCGAGGAGCTGGCCGCGGTGCAGCTGGCCCACGTCGATGCCGCGATGGCGGCACAGGCGGCGGAGACCGCTGCCGGCGACGCGGGCGAGTGACGCGTCGCACCGCTGCAGTCCAGGGGCGGCCACGGGCCGCCCCTTCTTGTTCGATGCGGGTCGGACAGCGGCGTGGCGGGTGTCGCCGCTCGAAGCCCGCTGCCGCGGCCGGCCAAGCCGGCGTGCGTGCGGGCTGGTGGGAACGGGTGGCGGCGGCTGCGCGGTGCGCCTGCCGTCGCCGGTCAAGCTGCCGCGAGCGCGACGGCGTCGCGCGCCGCCCAGACGGCCGGCGTGGTGATCTCCAGGCCGTGGCGGCGCGCGGGCCGGGCGAGCGCCAGCAGCGCCCGGTCGCGGCTCAGCAGCCAGCCTGCACCGATCGCGACCGCCAGGTCGATGAAGCCCTGGTCGTCGGCATCGCGGCAGCGCAGCGATGCGCCGGCGAAAGGTGCGGCTGCCGCCGGGTGCAGCCGGGCCCAGCGATCGAACTGCTCGAGCAGCCGCCCGCCATCGTGTCCGCGGTGCGCCAGCATCGGGCGGTGCAGCACCTGTTCGAACTCGGCACGCATCGCGGCGGTGGCATGCCAGTGCAGACGCCCGGCGCCGATCGCCGCGGCCAGCGGACGCGCGCGCGCATCGCCGAACAGGAGCCAATCGAGCACGACGTTGGTGTCCAGCACGGCAACGGTGGGATCAACGCGGGGCGTCATCGGGCAGGTGTTCGGCGCCGCAGCCGCATCGCGTGCGACGTTGCTGGACACCCATTGTTGCGGGGCATGGCCGCTCGGAATATAATTTAAGGCTTTTCCGGCGCGCCGGCCGGTTGCGGATGGCGCGCCAAGAATACCGGGGCGCCGGGCGCGGGCCAGACCCGCGCGCGCAGGGCCGCCCGGCGGGCTGCGCGCAGCCGCCATCGAGATCCAACGCAAGCAGGTCACTATGCCAACCATCAACCAGCTCGTGCGCCAGGGCCGCGAGGTCGAGGTCACGAAGTCCAAGTCGCCGGCGATGCAGAATTGCCCGCAGCGGCGCGGCGTGTGCACGCGCGTGTACACCACCACGCCGAAGAAGCCGAACTCGGCGCTGCGCAAGGTGGCCAAGGTGCGCCTGACCAACGGTTTCGAGGTCATCTCCTACATCGGCGGCGAGGGCCACAACCTGCAGGAACACAGCGTGGTGCTGGTGCGCGGCGGCCGGGTGAAGGACTTGCCGGGCGTGCGCTACCACATCGTGCGCGGCTCTCTGGATCTGCAAGGCGTCAAGGATCGCAAGCAGTCCCGTTCGAAATACGGTGCGAAGCGGCCCAAGAAGGCCTGACGCCCATCGTCGTCGGCGGCGTCGGCACCCTGCTGCCGCAGCCGCCTTGGCCGGGCCCCCCAGCCCGGCCAGTAAGTGAAGGGCCCGGATGGCCCTTCGTGGCGGGGGCGTGGGCCCCTGCCGACTGAAGCCCAGGAAGGAAGTGCAATGCCCCGTCGTCGCGAGGTTCCCAAGCGCGAGGTTCTGCCGGATCCGAAGTTCGGATCGGTCGAGCTTTCGAAGTTCATGAACGTGATCATGGAAGGCGGCAAGAAGGCCGTCGCCGAGCGCATCATCTACGGTGCGCTCGACCAGATCGAGAAGCGCGCCGGCAAGGATCCGCTCGAGATCTTCGTCATCGCGCTGAACAACATCAAGCCGATGGTCGAGGTGAAGAGCCGGCGCGTCGGCGGCGCGAACTACCAGGTTCCGGTCGAAGTGCGCCCGGTGCGGCGCCAGGCCTTGGCGATGCGCTGGCTGAAGGATTCGGCGCGCAAGCGCGGCGAGAAGTCGATGGCCGCGCGTCTGGCGAACGAGCTGCTGGAAGCCAGCGAAGGCCGCGGCGGCGCGATGAAGAAGCGCGACGAGGTGCACCGCATGGCCGAGGCCAACAAGGCCTTCTCGCACTTCCGCTTCTGAACCGACGGCGAAGCAAGACGCCTCCGGCCGCCGCCAGGCCTGTGACCTGTGCCGGACGGCCATAGCAGTTGGATTGACACCATGGCCCGCAAGACCCCCATCGAGCGCTATCGCAACATCGGCATCTCCGCGCACATCGATGCCGGCAAGACCACGACCACCGAGCGCATCCTGTTCTATACCGGCGTGAGCCACAAGCTCGGCGAGGTGCACGACGGCGCCGCCACCACCGACTGGATGGAGCAGGAGCAGGAACGCGGCATCACGATCACCTCCTCGGCGGTGACCTGCTTCTGGAAGGGCATGGACCTGTCGATGCCCGAACACCGCATCAACATCATCGACACGCCCGGGCACGTGGACTTCACGATCGAGGTCGAGCGCAGCATGCGCGTGCTCGACGGCGCCTGCATGGTGTATTGCGCGGTCGGCGGCGTGCAGCCGCAGAGCGAGACCGTCTGGCGCCAGGCCAACAAGCACAAGGTGCCGCGGCTGGCCTTCGTCAACAAGATGGACCGCACCGGCGCCAACTTCTTCAAGGTCTACGACCAGATGAAGACGCGCCTGAAGGCCAACCCGGTGCCGATTGTCATCCCGATCGGTGCCGAGGACAGCTTCAAGGGCGTGGTCGACCTGTTCAAGATGAAGGCGATCATCTGGGACGAGGCCAGCCAGGGCATGAAGTTCCAGTACGGCCCGGTCCCGGCCGAGCTCGAGGCCGAGGCCGGGAAGTGGCGCGAGCGGATGATCGAGGCCGCTGCCGAGGCGAGCGAGGAACTGATGAACAAGTACCTCGAGTCCGGCGAGCTGACCGAGGACGAGATCAAGCAGGGCCTGCGTCTGCGCACGATCGCCAGCGAGATCCAGCCGATGCTGTGCGGTACCGCCTTCAAGAACAAGGGCGTGCAGCGCATGCTCGACGCCGTCATCGACTTCCTGCCGTCGCCGTCGGACATCCCGCCGGTGGCCGGAACCGACGACGACGACAAGGACACGACCCGCAAGGCCGAAGACAGCGAGAAGTTCTCGGCACTGGCCTTCAAGCTGATGACCGACCCGTACGTCGGCCAGCTGACCTTCGTGCGCGTGTATTCGGGCGTGCTCAAGAGCGGCGACCAGGTCTACAACCCGACGCGCGGCAAGAAGGAGCGCATCGGCCGCATCCTGCAGATGCATGCGAACCAGCGCGAGGAGATCAAGGAAATCCTCGCCGGCGACATCGCCGCCTGCGTCGGCCTGCGCGACGTGACCACCGGCGAGACGCTGTGTGACCCGGACCACATCATCACGCTCGAGAAGATGGTCTTCCCCGAGCCGGTGATCCGCCAGGCGGTGGAGCCCAAGACCAAGGCCGACCAGGAGAAGATGGGCATCGCGCTCGGGCGGCTGGCGTCGGAAGACCCGTCGTTCCGCGTCAACACCGACGAGGAATCGGGCCAGACCATCATCGCCGGCATGGGCGAACTGCACCTCGAGATCATCGTCGACCGGATGCGGCGCGAGTTCGGCGTCGAAGCCAACGTCGGCAAGCCGCAGGTCGCCTACCGCGAGACGATCCGCAAGCCGGTGTCCGACATCGAAGGCAAGTTCGTCCGCCAGTCGGGCGGCAAGGGCCAGTACGGCCACGTCGTGCTCAGCATCGAGCCGCAGGAGCCGGGCAAGGGCTTCGAGTTCGTCGATGCGATCAAGGGCGGCGTGGTGCCGCGCGAGTACATCCCCGCGGTCGAGAAGGGCATCGTCGACACGCTGCCCAACGGCGTGCTCGCCGGCTACCCGGTGGTGGACGTGAAGGTCACGTTGACCTTCGGCTCGTACCATGAGGTCGACTCCAACGAGAACGCCTTCAAGATGGCGGCATCGATCGGCTTCAAGGACGGCTGCCGCAAGGCCCAGCCGGTGATCCTGGAGCCGATGATGGCGGTCGAGGTCGAGACGCCCGAAGACTACGCCGGCAACGTGATGGGCGACCTGTCGTCCCGCCGCGGCATGGTGCAGGGCATGGACGACATGCCCGGCGGCGGCAAGATCATCAAGGCCGAGGTGCCGTTGAGCGAGATGTTCGGCTACTCGACCACGCTGCGCTCGATGTCGCAGGGCCGCGCCACCTACACGATGGAATTCAAGCACTACGCCGAGGCGCCGAAGAACGTCGCCGACGCGATCATCAGCGCACGCAGCAAGTAACCCACACGACGGTCTTCGGCCACGGGGTGCAGCGGCCAGCGGCTGCACGATGCGCGCAAGACCTTAAAGCACCGCTGGCACGCTCTTTGTACGGAGATCGACATGGCAAAAAGCAAATTCGAGCGCAAGAAGCCGCACGTGAACGTGGGGACGATCGGGCACGTGGACCACGGCAAGACGACGCTGACGGCGGCGATCACGACGATCCTGTCGAACAAGTTCGGTGG
>JAFEFZ010000320.1 GCA_018240325.1 Pseudomonadota bacterium | reverse complement strand
ACCGCGTGTTCACGATGCTGATGGGCGACGAGGTCGAGCCGCGGCGCGACTTCATCGAGAGCAACGCTTTGCGCGCCGGCAACATCGACGTCTGACGGCGGGGTGCTCGCGGGCCGGCCGCGCGGGCGGTCGGCGCGCACCCGGCGGGCCGCCGGCGTCGGCCCGTAAGCTCTACGGCGGGGCTCGGCTGGCAAAATCGCGGCCCATCACAACCAAGGGCGGGCGGGCCGGTGGCCTGGAGTTTTCGATGGACGACCAAGACGACGGTGTGAAGATCGCTTTGTGGGTGACGCTGGGCGTCATCACCTTGTTGCTGTTCGGGCTGCTCGGCGGCCTGGGGCTGCGCGCGCTGGGCGCCAAGCATGCGGCCAGGCCCGCGGCAGTGGCCGAGGCCGACGCGATGCTCGACGTGCCGCTGGCGGGCGTGGCCGTGGTGCGCGTGTTCTTCGATGTCGACAAGGCGGAACTGCTGCCCGATGCGTCGGCCGCACTGGCGCCGGCGATCGCCGCGCTGGCGGCAGCCCCTGCGAAGAAGCTGCTGATCGCCGGCTTCCACGACCCGAGCGGCGATGCCGCGCACAACGCCGATCTGGCCAAGCGGCGCGCCATTGCGGTGCGCCTCGCGCTGATCGCGCTGGGCGCCGACGCGGCGCACGTGCAGTTGCGCAAGCCCGACCAGACCGCGCTGGGCGGCCCGCCCGAGGAAGCCCGCCGCGTCGAGGTGTGGCTGGTCGACTGAGAGGCTGAGAGGCCTTCGCCCATGCCCGCCTTGCACGCCGGAACACGCCGGCTCGTCGTTGCAAATGCTCGCCATAGCCCGAGCTATGGCTGCGCTTGTGCGCCTGGATCCGACGCGTTCCGGCGCGCCTTTCGGGCACGGCCGAAGGCCTCTCAGCCTCTGACTCCGGGCCGGCCGCTTGCCGGCCTGCCTCAGCGCCGCTCGGGGTAGCTGGCACCGAGCCCGGCGCGGGCATCGGCCTGGATGCCGTAGGGCGGGATCGGGTAACGCAGGCCGTTGGCGGCGAGCCGGGTCATGCCGTCGATGGCCCGGGCCAGGTCGGCCGGCTTCAGCGCCATCAGCAGTTCGTCGTCGGGCACGCCGCCGTAGCGCCGCTCGGCGAAGCAGGGGATCGACAGGCTCGGCTCGCCGGTGGCCAGCGCGCGGCCCCAGGAATCGGCACACGACGATTCGCCGACCACGCTCCAGTCGAAGCGCCGGTAGCCGGCCCATTGCAGGCCGTTGATCAGGATGATCATCTGCCCCGGCGTCGCATAGACCAGGCAGATGTCGGGCGGCTCGAGCCGGCCGCCAGCCAGCGGCGACACCGCCATCGCGGTGTAGCGGCCGTAGGGCACCACCGGCATCGCGCGCTGGTGCGCGCCGGCGTCCTCGACGGTGGCGAACCACACGCCGGCCATCGCCTTGCCCGACCGCCACTCCTCGTCCTGCGGGTGCAGCCCGAGCACCGCGCCGCATTGCGGGCCGACCAGGTCGTCGCGGGTGATGCCCATCGTGAAGCCCAGCCGCGCGGCCATGCCGACGATCTGGTCGGCGGTGTGGATCGCCTGCGGGCGGCGGATCTTGGGCACCGCGAGCATGTCTTCGACGCGCTCGAACAGCTTCATGCCGATCGGCGTGGTCTTCAGCCGCAGCAGGCGCTGCAGGCCGTCGGTGAGGGCGGCGCCGTCGGTGGCGCACGGGGTGGCGGGTGACGCGGCGTTCATCGGCGGCCTTCCGGATTGGGTGGTCGCCGGGACTATGCCCGAGAGTTGCGGCCCGGGTAAGCTCGCGGCGTGAGCAGGAGGAGCCAGGCGGTGCAGGCGGTGGAGCGCGACAGGGGCATCGGGCCGGTGCGCGCGGCGGATCAGGCGCGGCCGGGCCGGCCGGATGCGGCCGAGGCCGCCGGGCTTGGCAACGCCGCGGCGGCGCAGCGCTTCCTCGCCGCGGCCGAGCGCGCGTTCGAGGACGGGGGGTTCGAGCGGCTGCTGCTGAGCGCCCCCCGGGCCGGGCCGCGGCCCGGCCCGCCCCCCGTGGGGGTTAGGCAACTCGGCAGCGGCCCTTCGTTCCTCGAGAGCGGGCCGGACGGCGGCAGCAGTGGCACCAGCGGCGACCAGGCGCTGCGCGTGAGCGCGCGGCCGTTGCAACTGCGCGGGCAGCCGCACCTGTGCATCGTCGAGCAGCATGCGCGGCGCGACCTGACGCACAACCTGCTGCCGGCGCAGGCGTGGCCGTGGCTGCGCGCGCGCATCGGCACGGCTTTCGCCAACGCGCACCTGTTGACGCGCGACGAGGAGTTGCAGCTCGCACTCAGCCGCAAGGGCCGCTTCAGCCTGCGCCGCGCGCGGCGCGCGCCGCCGGCGGGCGACGATTCGGCCGTGGCGGCCGCCCCCGCTGCGCACAACCGGGCGCGGCGCTACCCGCTGGCGCTGGACCGCCCGTTCCTGGCCGAACTCGGCGTGACCGACGCCGAGCACCGGCTGGTGCCGGCGATGGCGCGCAAGTGGCGGCAGATCAACCGCTTCGTCGACATCATGGCCGGCGCGATCGCGGCGTCGCCACTGGCGGGCAGGCCGGCGCTGGAACTGCTGGACTTCGGCGCCGGCAAGGGCTACCTGAGCTTCGCGCTGCACGATCACCTGCGCCACGCGCTCGGCATCGACGCGCGCATGACCGGCGTGGAGCTGCGCCCCGAACTGGTGGCGGCCGGCAACGCGGTCGCGCAGCGGCTCGGGCTTGCCGGCATGCGCTTCGAGGCCGGCGACATCGCCGGCTGGCCGCTGCGGCCGGTGGACGTGCTGATCGCGCTGCACGCCTGCGACACCGCGACCGACCACGCGATCCACTACGCGGTCCGCGCCGGCGCGGCGATCGTCTGCTGCGCGCCCTGCTGCCACCAGCAGCTGCGGCCGCAACTGCTGCAGCCGCATCCGCTGCGGCCGCTGCTGCGCCACGGCGTGCACCTGGGCCAGGAGGCCGAGATGCTGACCGACGCGATCCGGGCGCTGCTGCTCGAGGCCAGCGGTTACGACGCGCAGGTGTTCGAGTTCGTGTCGCTCGAGCACACCGCGAAGAACAAGATGATCCTGGCGGTACGCCGTGCGGCGCCGCCGCGGCCGGAGCCGCTGCTCGCGCAACTGGACGAACTGCAGGCCTTCTACGGCGTGCGCGAACAGTGCCTGCGCACGCTGCTGCGTGCCGACGGGCTGCTGCCGGGGGCTTGAGGCGGGTCGATCCGGCCGTCCCGTCGTGCCTGCGCCGGCGGCGGGCGGCTGCCCGTCATCGGATGTCGCGGCTGCCGTCGTCGCAGCCCGGCACAGCGGCGGCGCCGTCGAAGGCCAGCTCGGCGGCTGCCAGATCTTCCAGCGCAGTACCGACTGATTTGAAGAGCGTGCGCTCACCTTCGTGTTCACGCCCGGATGCAGCGCCACGGCACAGATCGGCGAGCGTGGAAGGCGGGCCTGGATCGACCGTGCCGGCCGCTGCCGCCTGCAGCCAGTCGCCGGACTTGACGGTGGCCTCGAGCGTGTCCACGACGACACGCGCGCCGGCAAAGCAGGCGGCGTCGGCTTCGCGCATTTGTGGTGTGAAGCCGCCGATCAGATCGAGGTGAGTGCCTGCTTGCAGCCAATGTCCTGAAATCAGTGGCTCGGTGCTCAAGGTGGCGCAACTGACGATGTGCGCGGCCCGGGCAGCCTGCTCGAGCTCCGTGCACGCTTGCGCGTCGAAGCCGTCAGCGGCGAGTTGATCGGCCAGGGCCTGGGCGGCATTCGGGCGCCGCGCCCACACACTGACCTGGCGGACAGGCCGAACGGCCCGCATCGCCGCCGGCATCAGGGCCGCAACGCGCCCGGCGCCGACCACGAGCAGGCGCGAGGCATCGGGCCGTGCCAGCAACGACGCCGCCAGCGCCGAAGCCGCAGCGGTGCGGCGCGACGTGATCGTGTCGCCGTCGATCATCGCCAGCGGCTTGCCGTTGCCGGCATCGAGCAGCAGCACCACCGAATGCAGTGCCGGCAGGCCGCGCGCAGCGTTGCCGGGGAACACCGACACCAGCTTGACGACGATCCGGCGGCCGGGGCGCCAGGCCGGCATCAGCAGCAGCGTGCCGGCCGCGCCCGCGGCAGGGTCGACAGCGGGGATCGCGTGGCCGTGGCGCAGCGGCACTTCGCAGCCTTCGATGAAGCGCGTGCGCAGCGCGGCGATCAGCGCGCCGAAGGGCAGTGCGGCAGCGGCGGCGGTGGCGTCGATCAGGCGCATCGTGGGCTTCGATTCTTGATGCGGAACAAATGCGAATGGTTCGCATTGATGCTAGGATCGCGGCCCCTCATTCGACTCTCGCCGACGATGCCGCACTTTATCGAACCGAAGCGCCTGCTGGGCGCCGTGCTGCTGGGTGCCGTGGCGCTGGCTGCGCAGGCACAGGACAAGGTGCTGAACCTGTACTCCGCGCGCCATTACCAGACCGACGAGGCGCTGTACCACAACTTCACCAAGGCTACCGGCATCAAGATCAACCGGATCGACTCCGACGACGCCGGCATCCTGAACCGGCTGAAGGCCGAGGGCGCCTCCAGCCCGGCCGACGTGGTGCTGCTGGTCGATGCGGCGCGGCTGACCTGGGCCGAAGCCGACGGCCTGTTCCAGCCGGTGAAATCGGCGACGCTGCAAGAGCGGATCCCGGCGCATCTGCGCGGCGCCGACAGCGGCAGCGGCACGCAGTGGTTCGGCTTCTCGACGCGCGCGCGCATCATCGTCTACAACAAGGTCAGGGTGCAGCCGGCCGACGTCGCCACCTATCAGCAGCTGGCCGATCCGAAGAACAAGGGCAAGGTGTGCACCCGCAGCGGCTCGCACCCGTACAACCTGACACTGTTCGGCGCGATGCTGGCGCACCTGGGGCCGCAGGCGACCGAAGCCTGGCTGAAGGGCCTGGTCGACAACATGGCGCGCGCACCCAAGGGCGGCGACACCGACCAGATCAAGGCGGTGGCCGCGGGCGAATGCCAGATCGCGCTGACCAACAGCTACTACCTGGCGCGGATGATGCGCTCGACCAAGGCCGACGACGCCGAGGCGGTGGCCCGGATCGGCTACGTGTTCCCCAACCAGGACAGCTGGGGCACGCATGTCAACGTCGCCGGCGGCGCGGTCGCGCGCCACGCCAAGCATCGGGACGAGGCGGTGGCCTTCCTCGAATACCTGGCCAGCGACGACGCGCAGCGCTACTTCGCCGAAGGCAACAACGAGTGGCCGGCAGTGCCGACGGTGAAAATCACCAACCCGGCGCTCGAGGCGATGGGCCGCTTCAAGGTCGATACGCTGCCGATCGCCGAAGCCGGCCGCAACCAGGTGCAGGTGCAGCAGATGCTGGACCGCGTCGGCTTCAAGTAGGCGCTCGCGCGGCGGCGTGCCGCGCACGGGCCGCGCGCCAGAATCGGGGCTCCACCGCAGAGCCCCTTTTTCATGTCCACGCTGATCATCGGCCTCGTCGTCTTCCTGGGCGTGCATTCGGTGCGCATCGTTGCCGACGGCTGGCGCAGCGCGCAGATCGCCCGCCGCGGCCTGAACGCGTGGAAGGGGCTGTATGCGCTGGCCTCGGCCGTGGGGCTGGCCTTGATCGTCTGGGGCTACGCGCAGGCGCGATCGGCGCCGATCGCGTTGTGGGCGCCGCTGCCGTGGGCGCGGCACCTGGCGGCGCTGCTGATGATCGCCGCCTTCGTGCTGCTGGTTGCGGCCTACGTGCCGCGCAACGGCATCCGGGCGCGGCTGCACCACCCGATGCTGCTGGGCGTGAAGCTCTGGGCCTTCGCCCACCTGCTGGCCAACCACACGCTGGCCGACCTGCTGCTGTTCGGCAGCTTCCTGCTGTGGGCGGTGCTCGACTACCGCGCGGCGCGCCGGCGCGACCAGCGCGAGCACACGATCTACGCGCCCGGCAAGGCCGGCGCCACCGCGATCACGGTGGTCGTCGGCCTGGTGGCCTACGCGGTGTTCGCGCTGTGGCTGCACGCATGGCTGTTCGGCGTGCGGCCGTTCTGAGCGCCCAGGGCCGGGCTCGCGGCAGCCGGCCGGACAACGCGCGCCCCGGGCGCGCCGCTGCGGGCCGGCACGCGGGCGGATCGCGCCGTCAGCGGTTGACGTCGACCACCAGCCGGCCGCGCACCTGGCCGGCCAGCATCTGCGGCGCGGCCTGCAGCGCGTCGGCCAGCCCGATCTCGCGCACCAGCGCATCGAGCTTGCCCGGATCCAGGTCGCGCGCCAGCCGCGCCCAGGCCTGCTCGCGCAGCGCCTTGGGCGCCATCACGCTGTCGATGCCGTACAGCGTGACGCCGCGCAGGATGAAGGGCGCCACCGTGGCCGGGAAGTCCATGCCCTGCGCCAGCCCGCAGGCGGCCACCGCGCCGCGGTAGCGGGTGCTCGCGCAGGCATTGGCCAGCGTGTGGCTGCCGACCGCGTCGACCACGCCGGCCCAGCGCTCTTTCTGCAGCGGCTTGCCGGGTGCCGCCAGCTCGTCGCGCGCGATCACCTCGGCCGCGCCCAGCGCCTTCAGTGCGTCGGCTTCGTTCGGCCGCCCGGTGGAGGCGACCACGCGGTAGCCGAGCCTGGAAAGCAGCGCGATCGCCACGCCGCCGACGCCGCCGTTGGCGCCGGTGACCAGGATGTCGCCGTCGCCCGGCTTGCAGCCGTGGCCTTCGAGCGCCATCACGCACAGCATCGCGGTGTAGCCGGCAGTGCCGACCGCCATCGCCTGGCGCGGCGTCAGCGGCGGCGGCAGCGCCACCAGCCAGTCGCCGCGCACGCGCGCGCGCTGCGCCAGGCCGCCCGAATGGCTCTCGCCCACGCCCCAGCCGTTGAGCACGACCGTATCGCCTGCCTTCCAGGCCGGGTGGCTGCTGGCTTCGACCGTGCCGGCGAAGTCGATCCCCGCGACCAGCGGGAACTTGCGCACGATCGGCGACTTGCCGGTGATCGCGAGCGCGTCCTTGTAGTTCAGCGTCGAGTAGGCGATGCGCACCGTGACGTCACCCTCGGGCAGGTTGTCGTCGTCCAGTTCGCGGATGCCGGCGCGGTAGCCGGCGCCGTCCTTCTCGATCAGCAAAGCCTTGTACATCGGGGATCCTCCGGCACTCGTGGGGCGGACGAGTATGGCATTGCCCAGCGGCGGCGGGCACGGGCCCTCGATCGGGGGCACCCGTCGGGGCGCCCCCGCCGGCCCGCCCTGCGGGCGATGGCGCGACGCGCGCCCGCGGCCGACGATGCGCGCACTGATCGAACGCCGCCGGGAGCCTGCCATGAACCTCGCCGCCTGCCTGCACTGGAGCCGCCGACCGCGCCGGCCGGATCACGGCGCCGCCCGGCGCGACACGCCGCACTGGGTGAACGCGCGCATCGACCAGCCCGAGCCCGTGGCTGAGGAAGCGGTGCCGCAAGGCTGCGGCTGGTTCGATTCCAGCCACGAGCTGCACGAAGGCCTGCAGGTGACGGAGCACCTGAGCCCCGAGCCGGTGGTCAACGACGTGCCGCCGGGCTGGTGGCTCGACTGGCAGCTGGCGCAGCCGGCGCCGTCGGCGGCGCGGGCCTAGTGCAGTGTTGCACTCTGTGCAGCAGTGAAGAAAACCGATGGATTTGTCGTCCTGGCTAGGCGCAAACCGCAGCGATGCCCAGTGGCATCGCGAGGATTTGCAACGACGCCAGGGCGGCAAAGGCGCGGTTTTATGTGCTGCAAAGCGTGGAACACTGCACTAGGCCGGCCGCTGATCGCGCGCGCCTGCGCCCGCGTTCAGGCCAGCCGCCCGGCCCGGTAATCCTCGACGGCCTGGAAGATCTGCTCGTTCGTGTTCATCACGAACGGGCCGTACTGGGCGATCGGCTCGTGCAGCGGGCGCCCGGCGATCAGCAGGGCGCGCGCGCCGTCGGGGCCTGCCTCGAGCCGCACGCCGTCGCTGCCGGCGGTGTTGGCCAGGATCGCCATGCGCTGGCGCGGCACTGCCTGAGCGCCGATCGCCAGCTCGCCGCGATACACGTAGACGAGGGCGTTGTGGCCTTCGGGCAAGGGCTGCTCGAAGCGCGCCTGCGCCGGCAGCTGCAGATCCAGGTACAGCGGCTCGGTGGTCTCGCGCTGCATCGCGCCGGCGGTGCCGTGGCTCGTGCCGGCGATCACGCGCACGAGCACGCCTTCGGGTGTCTGCACCTGCGCGATCTCGGCCGTCGGGATGTCGCGGTACCAGGGGTCGCGCATCTTGGCGGCGGCCGGCAGGTTCAGCCACAGCTGGAAGCCCTCCAACCGGCCTTCCTGCTGCTCGGGCATCTCGCTGTGGATCACGCCGCGGCCGGCGGTCATCCACTGCACGCCGCCGGGCCCGAGCAGGCCCTCGTGGCCGGCCGAGTCGCGGTGGCGCATCCGGCCTTCGAGCATGTAGGTCACGGTCTCGAAGCCGCGGTGCGGGTGGTCGGGGAAGCCGGCGATGTAGTCGCCGGGGTTGTCGGTGCCGAAGGCGTCGAGCAGCAGGAACGGATCGAGCCGGCGCTGCAGGTCGTGCGTGAGCACGCGCGTGAGCTTGACGCCGGCGCCGTCCTGGGTGGCCTGGCCGGCGACCACGCGCTCGACGGTGCGCGCTCGCGCGACCGTGGCGGAAGCGGTGGCGGCGGTGGCGGTGGCGGTGGTGTTCATGCCGGCATCGTGACACGCCGCGGCGCGCTGCGGGTGCAGGCACGGTGAAGACGGCGTTTGCCTGGGCTGAATGCGCGCGCCGCGCCGTCTTGCACGGCATCGGCCGATGGCGCGTAGCATCGCTGCGCTGCCGCGGCCCGCGCCGCGGCAGGACCATCCGGCGAGCGCGGCCGAAGGCACGAGAAGCCGCGCACCGGCTCACCAGGGTTGCGATGGCCGAACTGCGAGCGCTGCTGCTGACCGACGTGGTGGACAGCACCCGTCTGTCCGAGGCGCTGGGCGACCCGGCGATGGCGGAGGTCTGGGCGGCGCACGACCGCGTGGCGCGCGACCTGCTGCCGCAATGGCGCGGCCGCGAGATCGACAAGACCGACGGCATGCTGCTGTTGTTCGACACCGCGGCCGATGCGGTCGGCTATGCGCTGGCGTACCACCGGGTGCTGGCCGGCCTGGCGGTGCCGCTGCAAGCGCGTGCCGGGCTGCACGTCGGGTCCGTGATCCTGCGCGAGAACAGCGCCGCGGACGTGGCGCGCGGTGCCAAGCCGCTGGAAGTGGACGGCCTGGCCAAGCCCACCGCCGCGCGCGTGATGGCGCTGGCCCGCGGCGGGCAGACGCTGCTGACGCCCGAGGCGCGCGCCGACCTCGGCTGCACGGCGCTCGACACGCAGTCGCACGGCCACTGGCTGCTCAAGGGCGTGGCCGACCCGATCGAGCTGTTCGAGGCCGGCGAGGCGGGCCGGCGCATGCTCGCCCCCGGCGACAGCGACAAGGCCCACCGCGTCGTGCAGATGGGCGACTGGTGGATGCCGGTGCGCGAGATCCCGAACAACCTGCCGCACCAGGGCAGCTCCTTCGTCGGCCGCGAGCGCGAGATCGACGAGGTGCAGGCGCTGCTCGGTCGGGCGCGGCTGGTCACCTTGCTGGGCATGGGCGGGCTCGGCAAGACGCGGCTGTCGCTGCAGGTGGCGGCCGAGCGGCTGCACCAGTACCCCGACGGCGTGTGGTTCCTCGACCTGTCGCCGCTGAGCGACGGCGCGCTGGTGGCGGCGGAAGCGGCGCGGGTGCTCGACGTGGCCGAGGAGCCCGGCCGGCCGCTGCTGGCCGCGATCGGCGCGCACCTGAAGGCCCGGCGCGCGCTGCTGATCCTGGACAACTGCGAGCACCTGGTCGGGCCTGCGGCCGAGCTGGCGCACGCGATCGTGAAGCACGCGCCGCAGGTGCGGATGATCGCCTCCAGCCGCGAGCCGCTGCACGTGCCGGGCGAGCAGACCTACCCGATCCTGCCGCTGCCGGTGCCCGAGCGGGGCGCGAGCCTGCCGGACCTGCAGGCGGCGCCGGCGGTGCAGCTGTTCGTGCAGCGCGCGCAGGCGCACAAGCCGTCCTTCGCGCTCGACGCTGGCGAAACCCCGGCCGTGGCCGAGCTGGTGGCGCGGCTGGAAGGCATCCCGCTGGCGCTCGAGCTGGCGGCGGCGCGCGTGCGCGCGCTGAGCGTGGCCGACATCAACCGGCGGCTGACTGACCGCTACCGCTTCCTGACCGGCGGCAGCCGGGTGCTGCAGCAGCGGCAGCAGACGCTGCGCGCGCTGGTCGACTGGAGCCACGAGCTGCTGGACCCGGGCGAGCAGTTGCTGCTGCGCCGCCTGGCGGTGTTCATCGGCGGCTTCGACCTCGAGGCGGCCGAACAGGTCTGCGGCTTCGAGCCCATCGAGGGATTCGAGGTGCTGGACCTGCTGGGCTCGCTGGTGGAGAAGTCGCTGCTGATGGCGGAAGAGCGCGGCGGCGGCTCGCGCTACCGGATGCTGGAGACGATCCGCGACTACGCGGCCGAGAAGCTGCGGGCCGACGCCGCCGAAGCTGCGGCGCTGGCCGCGCGGCATGCCGAGCACTTCCTGGCGCTGGCCGTCGAGGCGCGCGAGGGCATCGACGGCGCCGACCAGGCGAAGTGGCTGACGCGGCTGGAGGCCGAGCACGACAACCTGCGCGCAGCGATGGCGCTGGCGCTGGCCGGCGGCGTGGACCCGGTCATCGCCGTCAAGTTCGCGGTGCAGCTGCAGGGCTTCTGGATCCTGCGCGGCTACGTGGCCGAGGGGCGCAGGCTGGTCGAGGCGGCGCTGGCGCTGCCGGCGGTGCAGGCCTGGGACCATGCGAAGGCGCACGCGCTGTACGTGGGCGCGGCACTGGCCGGATGCCACAGCGACCATGCGCAGGCGCGCGTGCTGCTCGAGGCCAGCCTGGACATCCGGCGCCGGCTGGACGACCGCAAGAACATCGCCGCCACCTTGTCCACCTTGTCGCTGGCGCGGCTGGAGGGCGGCGATCCCGCCGGCGCCGGCCGCGACGGCGCCGAGGCGATCGAGCTGTTCCGCGAGGCGGGCGACCGCTTCGGCGAACTCGTGGGCCATTGCAACATGGGGTTGATCGCGCTGTTCGAAGCCGATCTGGTGCGCGCGCGCGAGCAGCTGACCCAAGGGCGCGAACTGGCGCAGCGGCTCGAATCGGCGGAAGTAGAAGGCGAATGCGAGCTGCTGCTGGGCGAGGTGGATCTGGAGATGGGCGATGCGGCGGGCGCGCTCGGGCACTTCTCGCGTTCGCTCGGCATCTGCACGGACGGTGCCGACCGCCGGGGCGAAGCCAATGCGCTGTGGCGGATGGGCGCCGCCGGCCTGGCGCTGGGCGACCTGCAGGCCGCGCGCCCGCGCCTGGGCGACGCGCTGCTGCGCTTCCAGACGGTGGAAATGTGGAAGGAATTGGTCGGCTGCCTCGAAGATTTGGTCGACCTGAACCGGCAGGCGCAGGCGCCCGAGACGGCGGCGCGGATCGCCGCTGTCGCGGCTGCGACCCGCCGGCGAATGGGGCTGATCCGCCGGCCGGCCGCCGATGCACGCTGGCAGGCGCGGGTGGAGGCGCTGCGCCGGACCTTGGGCGCGGAGCGCTTCGCCGCCGCCTGGGACGAGGCGGCGCAGCAGTGGGAGCTCGACGACGCGATCCGGGCTGCGCTGGGCACCGCCCCGCCGCTGCCGGACGGCTTGCCGCGGGCGGCGATGCCGTCTTGAGCGGGCCGGGCTTGCGCAGCGGGCAGGCGCCCCTGGCGCCTACGGCTGCGCGCGGCGCCTCGATCGCCGCCCGACCAGCCCGAGGAGGCCCAGCGCCAGCGGCACCAGCGCCAGGCCGGCGGGCTCGGGCACCCGCTCGAAGGTGATGAAGGCGCCCTTGCTGATGTTGTCGGGGTCCGACCAGCCGCATTGATCGGGGTTGACGAAAGGCCGGAGCGCTCCAGGCACGTTCACGACGCCGTTGCGGCGGCAGACTTCGCCGACCGTGATGGTGGGTGGCCCGAACGGGTACAAGGGATTGGCGAAGGTGCCGCCGGCGGTCAGCACGACCTCGTCCGGAACCAACCCGAAGAAGGCCTCCTTCGGCTCCTTGTCGAACCAGTACAGCTGCGCATAGTCGCCGAGGAACTGCAGGCTGAACCAGGCCTGGTTGCCGCCATACTGGGTTTGCGCGATCGCGCCCTGGATCGCCGGGAACGCCGTCGAGTTGGCTCCCAGCAGCTTTTCGTCGCTGCCGAAGCTCAGCAGCCAGTTCAGGCCGTTCAACTGGGAGCCCGCGGCCGACCGGAAATCCATGGTCTGCAGGATCGTGCCCTTGTCGGCCTTGTCGTACAGGTTGACCACCGCAGCGGTGATCTCGATGCCGGCGCACGAAGCGAGCGAGATCGTCGCCGGCGAACCCGGAACGCAGGCGTCCGGCGCATACACCTCGAGGCTGCCGTTCCAGTACAGGTTGCTGAACGGCGCGCCGTAGTCCGGCGTGAATCGTCCGCGGTAGACGGCGGCATCGGCAGCGGATGCGGCGCTCGCCGCGGCGGCGAGCGCCAGCAGGCTGCGCCACGGGAATCCGACAATTGCATTGCGGCGCATGGGCCTCTCCTTGGCGGAACCCGCCGCAGACGGACGCGCCCGTCGGGCACCGCGGAACCGATCGATTTTTGCTGATCTGAATCAAGAGCGACCCCCTTCATTCGGGGGGTGCGTGGTTCGCGGGTGCGCGCTGCCGTGGGCGGGCACGCCGCCGGCCGGGCGGGCGCGCGACGGCAATTGCGTAGCATGGCCGGCATGCACGACCCGACCGCACCGGCGTCAAGGCCGGCCCGCCGCCCGCTGCCGGCCGCCGCCGCGCTGATCCGGACGCTGCTGGCCTGCGTGCTGTGGGCGTTGCTGCTGCCGCTGGCCGCGCACGCGCAGGCAGCGTCAGCCGCACCTTGGGTGCACGCCTACGCCGCCTTCGGCGAGCCCAAGTACCCGGCCGGCTTCGCGCACTTCGACTACGTGAACCCCGATGCGCCCAAGGGCGGCACGCTGCGGCTGCGCAACCCCGACCGGCGCTCGAGCTTCGACAAGTTCAACCCCTTCACCACCCGCGGCAACGCGCCCGCCGGGGTGAGCCTGTTCATGTTCGAGTCGCTGGCGGTCAACTCCGGCGACGAGCTGCAGACGATGTACGGGCTGCTGGCCGAAGCCATCGCGGTGGCGCCCGACAAGTCGTCGATCAGCTTCCGGCTGAACCCGAAGGCGCGCTTCAGCAACGGCGACCCGGTGACCGCGGCCGACGTGCTCTACAGCTTCGAGCAGCAGTCGGGCAAGTACGCGGCGCCGGGGCTGCAGGCGTCGCTGGCCGGCGTGGCGCGCGCGGTGGCGGTGGACGAGCGCACGGTCCGCTTCGAGCTGAAGGAGCGCAGCACCGACATGCTGTTCACGGTGGGCGGGCTGCCGGTGTTCTCGCGCAAGTGGGGGCTGGCGAGCGACGGCAAGCCCAAGCGCTTCGACGAGATCGTCAGCGAATACCCGATCACGTCGGGGCCCTACACCATCGCCAGGGCCGACTCGGGGCGGCGGATCGAGTTCGTGCGCAATCCCGACTACTGGGCGCGCGACCTGGGCGTGCGCCGCGGCTTCTTCAACTGGGGCCGCGTCGTCTACCGCTACTACAGCGACGGCGCGGTCGCGCGCGAGGCTTTCAAGGCCGGCGAGTTCGACATCTACAAGGAATACAGCTCGCGCAGCTGGGTGCGCCAGCACAAGGGGCCGAAGTGGGACGACGGCCGGATCATCAAGAACATGTTCTTCACCCAGGTGGGCCAGGGCCTGCAGGCGCACCTGATGAACCTGCGCCGGCCGCTGTTCCAGGACCGGCGCGTGCGCGAGGCGATCGGGCTGACCTACGACTTCGACACGCTCAACCGCCTGGGGCTGCTCACGCGCGCGTACAGCGTGTTCAACAACTCCGAGTTCGCGGCCGAGGGGCTGCCGTCGCCGGGCGAACTGAAGCTGCTCGAGCCCTTCCGCGCCGAGTTGCCGCCCGAAGTTTTCGGCCCCGCGTGGCGGCCGCCGACCACCGGCCGCGACCCGAAGCGGCTGCGCGCCAACCTGCTGAAGGCGCGCGCGCTGCTCGAAGAGGCGGGCTGGAAGCTGTCGCCCGACGGCAAGCTGCGCAACGCCAAGGGCGAGGCCTTCGAGTTCGAGTACCTGAACCCCGGCGAGGGCGGGCGCAATACCGAGTGGCAGGCCAACCTGGCCAAGCTCGGCATCACCATGAAGGAGCGCAACGTCGACTTCGCGCTGTACCGGCGCCGGCTCGAGCAGTACGACTTCGACATGGTCACGATCGTCGGCGGCGACTTCACGCTGCCCGACGCCACCGGCTTGATGACGACCTTCGGCTCGAAGGCGGCCGACGAGCCCGGCAACAACAACCTGCGCGGCGTCAAGAGCCCGGCGGCCGACGCGCTGCTCGAGGCGATGGCCGGCGCCCGGTCGCTGGACGAACTGCGCGACGCCGCGCGCGCCTTCGACCGCGTGGTGATGTGGAACTACTGGCAGGTGCCCGACCTGTACGCCGCCGACGAGCGCGCGTCGTACTGGAACCGCTTCGGCATCCCGAAGGTCTGGCCGAAGTTCTTCACGATCGACACCGGCGCCGGCTTCTTCGCGTGGCCGCTCGAGACCTGGTGGATCAAGGATCCGGCGCAACGCTGAAGGCGAAGGCAAGCGCATGTGGTGGTACATCCTCAAACGCATCGCGTTGATGCTGCCCACGCTGCTGGGCGCGCTGACGATCACCTTCGTCGTGATCCAGTTCGTGCCCGGCGGCCCGGTCGAGCAGATCATGGCCGAGGCGCGCGCCAGCCAGAAGGGCGGCGGCGATGCCGGTCTGTACAAGGCCGGGCGCGACAGCGATGCGAAGCAGATCGCCGAGCTGAAGAAGCTCTACGGCTTCGACAAGCCGGCGCATGTGCGCTACTTCGAGATGCTGGGCAGCTTCCTGCGCTTCGACCTGGGGCGCAGCTTCCTGCAGAACAAGGACGTGTGGCAGCTCATCAAGGAGAAGCTGCCGGTGTCGATCAGCCTGGGGCTGTGGACCTTCCTGTTCAGCTACCTGATCTCGGTGCCGCTGGGCGTGGCCAAGGCGGTGCGCGAGGGCTCGCGCTTCGACGTGCTCACCTCGATGCTGGTGCTGGTGGGCTACGCGATCCCGGGCTTCGTGCTCGGCATCTTCCTGATCGTGCTGTTCGCCGGCGGCAGCTTCTTCGAGTGGTTCCCGCTGCGCGGGCTGACCAGCGACAACTGGGACGAGCTGAGCTGGCCGGCGCGCATCCTCGACTACTTCTGGCACCTGACGCTGCCGCTCGTGTGCCTGGTGATCGGCAGCTTCGCGGTGACCACGATGCTGACCAAGAACACCTTCGTCGAGGAGGTGCGCAAGCAGTACGTGCTGGTGGCGCGGGCCAAGGGGCTGGACGACCGGCGCGTGCTCTACAAGCACATCTTCCGCAACGCGCTGATTCCGCTGGTCACCGGTTTCCCGGCGGCCTTCGTCGGCGCCTTCTTCGCCGGCTCGGTGCTGATCGAGACGCTGTTCTCGCTCGACGGGCTCGGGCTGCTGGCCTACGAATCGGTGGTGCGGCGCGACTACCCGGTGGTGCTGGGTTCGCTGTACCTGTTCACGCTGATCGCGCTCGTGGTCAAGCTGGTGTCGGACCTGCTGTACGTGGCGGTCGACCCGCGCGTGCAGTTCGGCGCCGCGGCGCGTTGAAGAGGGGGCTGAGAGCCTGTGGAGAGATGAGCGCCGTGCTGCCCCGCCCGCCCGCTGCCGATGCGGCCCCTGCGCCGGCCGCCGCCGCGCGGCCGCTGTCGCCGAACCAACGCGCCTGGGCGCGCTTCAAGCGCAACCGCATCGGCACCGCGTCGCTGTGGGTGTTCGTGGCGCTGCTGGTGCTCGCGACCTTCGCCGAGCTGATCAGCAACGACCGGCCGCTGCTGGCGCGCTACGAAGGGCAGTGGTTCATGCCGCTGTTCCGGAACCATCCGGAGACCACCTTCGGCGGCGACTTCGGCACGCCCACCGACTGGTCCGACCCGCTGATCGCCGAACACTTCGCCCAGCCGGGCAACTGGGCGCTGTTCACCGTCAACCGCTACGGGCCGCGCACCACCAACCCCTTCGAGACCGAGGCCAGCCCGGCGCCGCCGAGCGCGCTGCACTGGCTGGGCACCGACAGCCTCGGCCAGGACATGGTGGCGCGGCTGCTGTACGGCTTTCGCGTGAGCATCTGGTTCGCCTTCGCGCTGACGCTGGTGGGCACGCTGCTGGGCATCGCCGCCGGCGCGGTGCAGGGCTACTTCGGCGGCCGCACCGACCTCGCGCTGCAGCGGCTGATCGAAGTCTGGGGCGCGGTCCCGGAGCTGTACCTGCTGATCATCTTCGCGTCGATCTTCGAGCCCTCGCTGCTGCTGCTGCTGGTGCTGCTGTCGCTGTGGGGCTGGATGGGGCTGTCCGACTACGTGCGCGCCGAGTTCCTGCGCAACCGCAGCCTGGAGTTCGTCCGGGCGGCGCGCGCGCTCGGCCTGAGCAACGGCCAGATCATCCGGCGCCACCTGCTGCCGAACTCGATGACGCCGGTGATCACCTTCCTGCCGTTTCGCATGAGCGGCGCGATCGTCGCGCTGACCTCGCTCGACTTCCTGGGCCTGGGCGTGCCGGCCACCGTGCCGTCGCTCGGCGACTTGCTGCGCCAGGGCAAGAACAACCTCGACGCCTGGTGGATCATCTTCCCGACCTTCGCGCTGCTGGTGGTGGCGATGCTGCTGCTGACCTTCATCGGCGACGCGCTGCGCGACGCCTTCGACACGCGCAAGTCATGACGCCCGCCCGAGGCGCCTTCGGCGCTCCCTTGCGGGGCGGCCCGGCAACGCCGGATCCGCAGCGGCCGCTCGATCAGCCCTTGCTGCAGATCGACGACCTGACGGTGCGCTTCGGCAGCAGCACGGTGGTCGACCGGGTGTCGTTCGCGATCGCGCCGGGCGAGAAGTTCGGGCTCGTCGGCGAATCGGGATCGGGCAAGTCGGTCACTGCGCTGTCGGTGCTGCGGCTGGTGGATGCCGGCAGCGCCAGCGGCTCGATCCGCTTCGGCGGCGACGAGCTCACGGCCAAGAGCGAGCGGCAGATGCGCGCGATCCGCGGCGCGCGCATCGGCATGATCTTCCAGGAGCCGATGACCGCGCTGAACCCGCTGTACACGGTGGGCAACCAGATCGGCGAGGTGCTCGAGCTGCACCTCGGGATGCGGCCGAACGCGGCGCGCGCGCGCGCGGTCGAGCTGCTGGCGCGCACCGGCATCCCCGACCCGCAGGCCAAGGTGGATGCCTATCCGCACCAGCTGTCGGGCGGGCAGCGCCAGCGGGCGATGATCGCGATGGCGCTGGCCTGCGAGCCGGCGCTGCTGATCTGCGACGAACCGACCACGGCGCTGGACGTGACGATCCAGCTGCAGATCCTGGCGCTGCTCGACCAGCTGCAGCGCGAATCGGGCATGGCGCTGCTGTTCATCACCCACGACCTGAACCTGGTGCGGCGCTTCACCCACCGCGTCGGCGTGCTCGAGCGTGGCCGCCTGGTCGAGGTCGGCGACACCGCCGAGGTGTTCGCGCGGCCGCAGCACGCCTACACGCAGCGGCTGCTGGCGAGCCGGCCGCAGCGCCTGCTGCAGCCGGTGGCCGACGACGCGCCGGTGCTGCTCGACGCGCGCGCGGTGGGCGTGCGCTTCCCGGTGGCGCAGGGCTGGTTCCGGCGGCGCTGGTTCCAGGCGGTGCGGGATGCGACGCTGCAACTGCGGCGCGGCGAGACGCTGGGCATCGTCGGCGAATCGGGCTCGGGCAAGACGACGCTGGGCATGGCGCTGCTGGCGCTGCAGGAGATCGCGCAGGGCGAAGTGCGGCTGGACGCGCAGCGCATCGACGACGCCGGCCGCAAGGCGCTGCGCGCGATGCGCCGGCGCATGCAGGTGGTGTTCCAGGATCCGTTCGCGTCGCTGAGCCCGCGCCAGACCGTCGGCCAGATCGTCGGCGAAGGGCTCGCGCTGCACCGCCCCGAGCTGCCCGCTGCCGAGCGCGAGGCGCTGGTGCTGCAGATGCTCGACGAAGTCGGCCTGAGCGAGCGCCACGGCGTGCCGCAGGTGCTGCAGCGCTATCCGCACGAGTTCTCCGGCGGCCAGCGCCAGCGCATCGCGATCGCGCGCGCGGTGGTGCTGCGCCCCGAGGTGCTGGTGCTGGACGAGCCGACCTCGGCGCTGGACGTGTCGGTGCAGCAGCAGGTGCTGGCGCTGCTGGTGGCGCTGCAGCAGCGCTACGGGCTGAGCTACCTGTTCATCAGCCACGACCTGGCGGTGGTGCGCGCGATGGCGCACCGCGTGCTGGTGATGAAGGACGGCAGCGTGGTCGAGCAGGGCGAGGCGCTGGCGCTGTTCGCCGCGCCGCAGGCGGCCTACACGCGCGAGCTGCTGGCCGCGGCGCAGATGGGCTGAACGCGCGCCGCGCCACTTGGGAAGCGGCAGCCGCGCAGGGCGGCTGAGCCCTGTGCGCCGCGCGCTCTCAGGCTCTCAGCCGAGGCGGCGTGCGCCGAGCGTCAGCTCGTAGCGGGTGCTCTTTTCGGTATCGGTGAACGTCAGCGTGCGGCCGCGCCACCGGTACGGCGCGAAGAAGCCGTCGACCTGCATCGTGCCGTGCATCATCGTGATGCCGAGCTGCTCGCCCCAGCGTTCGAGCCGGTACAGGATGTCGGCGATGCGCACGTCGACGGTGCCGCCGTCGAGCACTTCGGCGTCTACCGCTCCGCAGTCGGCGGCCCGTGCGCCGACGGCGACGCACATCACGGCGTCGTAGCGGCCCGGCGCGGGCGGCTGGCCCTGCAGCAGATCGCCGGCGGCGCCGGGTGTGCTGCGCTCGGGTGCGGCCGGCACCGCCGGTGCGGCCAGCGCCAGGCCGGCCAGCGCCAGGCACCGCAGCGCCGCCGCGACCATCGGGCGCTACGGGATCAGCCCTTCGGCCTTCATCGCCGCCTGCACCGCCGGGCGCGCCGCCATGCGGGCCATGAACGCGTCGAGGTGGTTCAGCCCGGCGGTGTCGGCGTTCACGTACTTGTTCCAGTTGACGACGGTGAACAGGTAGGCGTCGGGCACGGTGAAGCGCTCGCCCATCAGGTACGGGCGGCCTTCGAGCTGCTGGTTCACCCACTGCAGCCGCCCGGCCACGCGGGTGCGCGTCGGCGCCTTGAACTCCTCCGGCATGGCCGGGTTGAAGAACAGGCCGAGAACCTTGTGCAGCTCGGTCGCGATGAAGTTCAGCCACTCCATCTGCCGGTAGCGCTCCATGCTGCCCCAGGGCGCGACCAGCTTCTGGTCGGGTACCTGGTCGCCGATGTATTGCAGGATCGCCGGCCCTTCGGTCAGCCGCTGGCCGTCGTCGAGCTCGAGCAGCGGCACGTAGCCCTTCGGGTTGATCGCGTAGTAGTCGGTGCCGTCGGGCAGCTTGTGGCTCTTGGTGCTGGCCAGCACGGTGGTGAAGGGCAGGCCGGATTCGTGCAGCACGATGTGCGGGCTGAGCGAGCAGGCGCCGGGGCTGTAGTAGAGCTTCATGCGGAGGTCTCCAGGGTCATGGCGGCAGGATGAGGGGCCACGATCCTAGTGCAGTGTTCCACGCTATGCAGCACATAAAACCGCGCCTTTGCCGCCCTGGCGTCGTTGCAAATCCTCGCGATGCCACTGGGCATCGCTGCGGTTTGCGCCCAGCCAGGACGACAAATCCATCGGTTTTCTTCAGTGCTGCACAAAGTGGAACACTGCACTAGGCGATGCAATGGGGGCCTCGCAGCGGGCTGCCGCGATG
>JAFEFZ010000031.1 GCA_018240325.1 Pseudomonadota bacterium | reverse complement strand
GGCTGGTGGTGGTGCACAGCTTCTCCAAGAGCTTCCTGATGACCGGCTGGCGGCTGGGCTGGATGGTCGTGCCGCAAGGCGAACTCGAAGCGCTGGGCAAGCTGATCGAGTTCAACACCTCGTGCGCACCGGTGTTCGTGCAACGCGGCGGGCTGGCGGCGCTGCGCCTGGCCGACCAGACCGTGCCGGCGCTGGCCGCCCATCTGCGCGGCTGCCGCGACACGCTGGCCGCGGCGCTCGCCGGTCTTCCCGGCATCGAGGCGGCGGCGCCCGACGGCGGCATGTACCTGTTCCTGCGTGTCGCCGGGCAGCAGGATTCGCTGGCACTGGCGCGGCGCCTGGTGCGCGACCACGGCCTCGGGCTGGCGCCGGGCGCGGCCTTCGGCCCGCAGGGCGAAGGCTGGCTGCGCTGGTGCTTCGCCGCGCGCGACCCGCAGCGCCTGCTCGCCGGGGTGCAGCGGCTGCGCGGCGCGCTCGGCCTATAATCCGCCGGTTCGGCAGCCCGCGAGGGTGCGCCGGGCAGCACGCTGCGGGGCGGTTTCCCCTGCAAGCGCAAGTGAAACCGGAAACCGTCCCTGTCCCGATGCGGTGCGCGCACGCCATGCGCGCACCGGGCATGGCGGCTTCCACATCCTCTGGAACTCCCATGTCCCTCGCCCCCGCCCAGATCGCCGAGATCATCCAGGCCCACGCCCGTGGTGCCGCGGACACCGGCTCGCCGGAAGTCCAGGTCGCGCTGCTGACCGCGCGCATCAACCAGCTGACGCCGCATTTCAAGCAGCACCTGAAAGACCATCACGGCCGCCGCGGGCTGCTGAAGCTGGTCAATCAGCGCAAGCGCCTGCTGGCCTACCTGAAGGACAAGGACGCCGAGCGCTACACCGCGCTGATCGGCAAGCTCGGCCTGCGCAAGTAAGGCCACGACGAATGGCCGGCCATCCGTGCGAGGCAGGCGCCGCGGGCGCCGGTGGCCTCGGCATGGTCGGCCGGCAGCAGGGCGCCGGTCGGGCGCGTGCTTGTCATTCCAGCGCTGCCTGCCGTGCCGGCCGGCCGGGCCGCGCTGGAATGGCATGCCGCCGCGAAGACGCTCCTGCCGGTACCGGGCTCCACCGCGAGCGGGCCCGATCCGACTAGGAGACTGCATATGGGTCTGTTCAACAAGGTCACGAAGACCTTCCAATGGGGTGCAAACACCGTCACCCTCGAAACCGGCGAGATCGCGCGTCAGGCCGGCGGCGCGGTCGTCGTCAGCATGGACGACACCGTCGTGCTCGCCACCGTCGTTGCCGCGAAGAAGGCCAAGCCCGGCCAGGACTTCTTCCCGCTGACCGTCGACTACATCGAGAAGACCTACGCCGCCGGCAAGATCCCGGGCAGCTTCTTCAAGCGCGAAGGCAGGCCGAGCGAGCTCGAGACGCTGACCAGCCGCCTGATCGACCGCCCGATCCGCCCGCTGTTCCCGGACGGCTTCTTCAACGAAGTGCAGGTCGTCGTGCACGTGCTCAGCCTGAACCCGGAAGTGCCGGCCGACATCCCGGCGCTGATCGGCGCCAGCGCGGCACTGGCGATCAGCGGCATCCCGTTCAACGGGCCGATCGGCGCGGCGCGCGTCGGCTATGTCAACGGTGAATACGTGCTCAACCCGGGCCCGAGCCAGCGCGCGAACTCGCGCCTGGACCTGGTCGTCGCCGGCACCGAGGCTGCGGTGCTGATGGTCGAATCCGAAGCCGACATGCTCAGCGAAGACGTGATGCTCGGCGCGGTCGTCTTCGGCCACGAGCAGGGCAACGTCGCGGTCGCCGCGATCAACGAGCTGGTGCGCGATGCCGGCAAGCCCGAATGGGACTGGCAGGCGCCGGCCAAGGACGAGGCCTTCATCGCCAGGGTCGAGGCGCTCGGCGAGGAGCCGCTGCGCGCGGCTTACCAGATCCGCAGCAAGCAGGCGCGCACCCAGGCCTGCCGCGAGGCCTACGCCGCGGTGAACGCGGCGCTGCAGGCCGAAGGCGTCGAGTTCGACGCGGTCAAGGTCGAAGGCCTGCTGTTCGACATCGAGGCGCGCATCGTGCGCAGCCAGATCCTGGCCGGCGAGCCGCGCATCGACGGCCGCGACACGCGCACCGTGCGGCCGATCGAGATCCGCGCCGGCGTGCTGCCGCGCACCCACGGCTCGGCGCTGTTCACGCGCGGCGAGACGCAGGCGCTGGTGGTGGCCACGCTGGGCACCGAGCGCGACGCGCAGCGCATCGACGCGCTCGCCGGCGAGTACTCCGATCCCTTCCTGCTGCACTACAACATGCCGCCCTTCGCCACCGGCGAGACCGGCCGCGTCGGCAGCCCGAAGCGGCGCGAGATCGGCCACGGGCGCCTGGCCAAGCGCGCGCTGATCGCGGCGCTGCCTGCCAAGGACGAGTTCCCGTACACGCTGCGGCTGGTCAGCGAGATCACCGAGAGCAACGGCTCGTCGTCGATGGCCTCGGTGTGCGGCGGCTGCCTGGCGCTGATGGACGCCGGCGTGCCGATGAAGGCGCATGTGGCGGGCATCGCGATGGGGCTGATCAAGGACGGCAACCGCTTTGCGGTGCTGACCGACATCCTCGGCGACGAGGATCACCTCGGCGACATGGACTTCAAGGTGGCCGGCAGCACCAGCGGCGTGACCGCGCTGCAGATGGACATCAAGATCCAGGGCATCACGAAGGAGATCATGCAGGTCGCGCTGGCGCAGGCCAAGGAGGCGCGGCTGCACATCCTGGCGAAGATGCAGGAGGCGATGGGCGAGTCGCGCGCCGAGGTGTCGCAGTTCGCGCCGCGCCTGTACACGATGAAGATCAACCCGGAGAAGATCCGCGACGTGATCGGCAAGGGCGGCGCGACGATCCGCGCGCTCACCGAAGAGACCGGCTGCACGATCGACATCGGCGAGGACGGCACGATCACGATCGCGTCGACCGACGCCGAGCGCGCCGAGTTCGCGAAGAAGCGCATCACCGAGATCACCGCCGAGGCCGAGGTGGGCAAGGTCTACGAAGGCCCGGTCACCAAGATCCTGGACTTCGGCGCGCTCGTCAACATCCTGCCGGGCAAGGACGGGCTGCTGCACATCAGCCAGATCGCGCACCAGCGCGTCGAGAAGGTCGAGGACTTCCTGAAGGAAGGCCAGGTGGTCAAGGTCAAGGTGCTCGAGACCGACGACAAGGGCCGCATCAAGCTGTCGATGAAGGCGCTGCTCGACCGGCCCGAGGGCATGGAAGAAGAGCGCGAACGGCCGCCGCGGCGCGAGCGGGGCGACCGCTACGACCGCGGTGACCGCGGTGACCGCGGCGAGCGCCGCGAGCGGGCGCCGCGCGCCGAGCCGGCGGCCGAAGCCGCGCCGGCTGCAGCGGCCGGCGCCGACGCGCCATCACGCGACTGAAGGCGTCGCTGCGTTGCGCCGAGGCGCGGCGCGGCCGGGGAGCAAAGATGCAAGCGATCGAGATCACGCAACCGGGCGGGCCCGAAGTGCTGCGGCCGACGACGCGGCCCGCGCCGGTGCCCGCGCCCGGCGAGTTGCTGATCGCGGTCACGGCTTCGGGCGTGAACCGGCCCGACGTGCTGCAGCGCAAGGGCCTGTACCCGATGCCGCCGGGCGTGTCCGACCTGCCCGGGCTCGAGATCGCCGGCACCGTGGCGGCGGGCGCCGCCGAGGATCTGGCGGCGGCCGGGCTGAAGCTCGGCGACCGTGCGTGTGCGCTCGTCGCCGGCGGCGGCTACGCCGAAGCCTGCGTGGCGCCGGCCGGGCAATGCCTGCCGGTGCCCAGCGGCCTGACCGACGTCGAAGCCGCGGCGCTGCCCGAGACCTTCTTCACCGTCTGGCAGAACGTGTTCCAGAACGCGCGGCTGCAGCCGGGTGAGACGCTGCTGGTGCAGGGCGGCTCGAGCGGCATCGGCGTCGCGGCGATCCACCTGGCCAAGGCCTTCGGCGCGACCGTGATCGTCACCGCCGGCACCGACGCCAAGTGCGCCGCCTGCATCGCGCAAGGCGCCGACCACGCGATCAACTACAAGACCCAGGACTTCGTCGCCGAGGTCCGGCGCATCACCGCCGGGCGCGGTGTCGATGTCGTGCTCGACATGGTGGCCGGCGACTACGTGGCGCGCGAGATGCAGTGCCTGGCCGACGACGGCCGCATCGCGGTGATCGCGGTCCAGGGCGGGACCAAGGCCGAGCTCGATGTCGGCGCGTTGCTGCGCAAGCGCATCGCCATCATCGGCAGCACGCTGCGGCCGCGCACGGTCGCGTACAAGACGGTGATCGCGCGCGAGTTGCGCGCCCGGGTCTGGCCGCTGATCGAAGCCGGCCGCATCAGGCCCGTGATCCACCAGGTCTTCCCGGCGGCGCAGGCCGCGCAGGCGCACGCGCTGATGGAGTCGGGCGTGCACGTCGGCAAGATCGTGCTCGACTGGCGGCCCGCGGCATGAGCCCGCCGGGCCGCCCCAAGGGCGAATACCGCAGGGCGCAGCCCGAAGGTTTTCTGATGCACCCGCCGGGCCGCCCCAAAGGCGAATACCGCAGGACGCAGCCCGAAGGTATCCGAGCGAGCCCGCCGGGCCGCGCCCGGGCGCGAGTTCCGGCTCCAGCAGTCCGAAGGAGAGCCCCATGAACACCCGCCGCAAACTCGTCGCCGGCAACTGGAAGATGCACGGCAGCCGCGCGGCCAACGCGGCGCTTCTCGAGGGCCTGCTCGGCGCGCGCCCCTTCGGCGCCGACGTCGCGGTGTGCGTGCCGTTCCCGTATCTGGCCGACGTTGCCGTTCGGCTCGTCGGCAGCGGCGTCGGCTGGGGCGCGCAGGACTGCTCTGCGCATGCGCAGGGTGCCTACACCGGCGAGGTGTCGGCGGCGATGCTGCAGGACCTGGGATGCAGCTGGGCGATCGTCGGCCATTCCGAGCGGCGCGCATACCACGCCGAGAGCGACGAGCTCGTCGCCGCCAAGGCCGGGGCCGCGCTCGGCTGCGGCTTGACGCCGATCGTGTGCGTCGGCGAGACGCTCGAGCAGCGCGAGGCCGGCCAGACCGAAGCCGTCGTCAGGCGCCAGCTGGCCGCGGTGGTCGATGCGCTCGGGCAGGATGCCGGCCGCATGGTCGTCGCCTACGAGCCGGTGTGGGCGATCGGTACCGGCCGCACCGCCACGCCCGAGCAGGCGCAGGCGGTGCACGCGCTGCTGCGCGCGCAGCTGCAGGCCGCAGCGCTGCCGGCCGGCACGATCCGCATCCTCTACGGCGGCAGCGTCAAGCCCGACAACGCAGCGACGCTGTTCGCCCAACCCGATATCGACGGCGGCCTGATCGGCGGCGCGTCGCTGAACGCGGCCGACTTCGCCGCGATCTGCCGCGCCGCAGGCTGATGCGCCTTCGCGAACGAACCACGACCACATGACCATGCAGATCTGGAGCACGATCCTTCACGCCGTTCAACTGCTGACCGCGATGGCGATGATCGGCCTGGTGCTGGTGCAGCACGGCAAGGGCGCCGACATGGGCGCTTCGTTCGGCAGCGGCGCATCGGGCAGCCTGTTCGGTGCCACCGGCAGCGCGAACTTCCTGTCGCGCTCGACGGCCGCCTGCGCCACGCTGTTCTTCGTCTGCACGCTGGCGTTGGCCTTCATGGGCAATGCCGGCCGCAGCGCGCCGGCCGAAAGCGCAGGCAGTGTGCTCGACCGGGCGGCGCCCGCAGCCAGTGCGCCGGCTGCGGCGATCCCCGGCGCAGTGCCGCCGCCTGCGGCATCGGCGCCCGTCGCCAACCCCGCGATTCCGGCGGCGATCCCGGCTGCGCCGGCAGCCAGCCCGGCCGGGAAATGACCCGCTGCGCGCGCCATTGCGGCGCGCGCAACGCAGCGCTTGACGCTGCGCAAGCGGCGCGGCGCGATCGGCCCGCGTGGAGCCGATCAGCGGGGCGATCACCGGGGAATTGCCGCTAGAATTCCGCCGCCGCGAGGATGTCGTTGCCTTAAGGCAAAGCGCTGCGGCGCAGCCTCATGCCGACGTGGTGAAATTGGTAGACACGCTATCTTGAGGGGGTAGTGGCGAAAGCTGTGCGAGTTCGAGTCTCGCCGTCGGCACCAAGCACAACGACGCACCCGACACGGCCCGGCAGCCGTGCGGGGCCGGATCAACGCCACCAACACCACGCGTAACGCAGCGCCCAACCTGCCATGGACCTCAGCGAGTATCTGCCCGTGATCCTGTTCATCCTGGTCGGTGCGGCGGTCGGTGTGGCGCCGCAGGTGCTGGGCTATCTGCTCGGCCCCAACCGCCCGGATGCGGCCAAGGCCTCGCCCTATGAATGCGGCTTCGAGGCCTTCGAAGACGCACGCATGAAGTTCGACGTGCGCTACTACCTCGTCGCGATCCTGTTCATCCTGTTCGATCTCGAGATCGCGTTCCTGTTTCCGTGGGCGGTGGCGCTGCGTGAAATCGGGCCGTCAGGTTTCTGGGCCATGATGCTCTTCCTGGGGATCCTGGTGGTCGGCTTCGTCTACGAATGGAAGAAGGGCGCACTCGACTGGGAGTGATCGCGGCATGGGCATCGAAGGCGTACTCAAGGAAGGCTTCGTCACCACCTCGGTCGACAAGCTGATCAACTGGTCGAAGACCGGCTCGCTGTGGCCGATGACCTTCGGCCTGGCCTGCTGCGCAGTGGAGATGATGCACGCCGGCGCGGCGCGCTACGACATCGACCGCTTCGGCATGCTGTTCCGCCCGAGCCCGCGGCAGAGCGACCTGATGATCGTCGCCGGCACGCTGTGCAACAAGATGGCGCCGGCGCTGCGCAAGGTCTACGACCAGATGGCCGAGCCGCGGTGGGTGCTGAGCATGGGATCCTGCGCCAACGGCGGCGGCTACTACCACTACAGCTATTCGGTGGTGCGCGGCTGCGACCGCATCGTGCCGGTGGACGTGTACGTGCCGGGCTGCCCGCCCACGGCCGAGGCGCTGCTGTACGGCATCCTGCAGTTGCAGGCCAAGATCCGCCGCGAAAACACCATCGCACGCTGAAGAGGGCAGGGCTCCATGACCATGAAACTCGACACCCTGCAGGCCACCCTCGAGAAGGTGCTGG
>JAFEFZ010000319.1 GCA_018240325.1 Pseudomonadota bacterium | reverse complement strand
CGCAGCCTTGCTCCAGCCTGAACCCGCAGCCGCCAGACGACGGCGGCTGCACCGGCGGCGGCCCGCTGCGCACCGCTGCCGCGACCCGCTCGCCCGACCGCGGCCGGAAAGCGCGGGGACTGTAGCACGCGGCCTGCGCGCCATGCCGGGGCGGCTGGCGGGCGTCTCGGCGTCTCGGCGTCTCGGCGTCTCGGCGTCTCGGCGTCTCGGCGTCTCGGCGTCTCGGCAGCGCGGCGGCTCGGCGGCGCACGCAGCGCGGCGGCGCACGCAGGCGCGCCGGATCTCAGCCGCCTTCGCGCGCGCGCCGCTGCAGCTCGGCCGCGGAGCGTCGAATCACGTCGGCAGCGAAGCCGCGGCCGGCCAGGAAGCGCATCTGGCGCGCACGCAGCTTCGGCTCGGCGGCGACGCCGCCGAAGCGGCGCTGCCACAGCGCGATCGCGCGTTCGAGCTCGCCTGCCTGCAGCGCCTGGCGATCGTGCGCCGGCAGCTCGAGCGCGTGCCGCGCCAGCTCGGCTTCGATCCGGCGCAGCCCGGCGCCGCCGGCGCGCACGCGCAGCCGGCTCTGCACGAAGCGCTCGTCGCTGAGCAGGCCTTCGGCCTGCAGCCGGTCGAGCAGCGCGTCCACCGCCGCGGCGTCGGCGTCGGGCTGTGCGTCTTCCGCCGGCCCGACCGGCGACCCGGCGCGGCCGGCCGCAGCGTCGTCGGCTGCGTCCTCGGCATCGGCGGCATCGGCATCGGCATCGGCATCGGCATCGGCTTCGGCTTCGGCGGGGACGTGGGCGCAGGCGGCGATAGGGGCGGCCGCAGCGGCGGCGCGCAGCAGCTTGGCACGCAACTCGTGGCGACTGTGCTCGCGCTGCGCCAGCCAGCGCAGCGCGCGCGCCTGCAACTGCAGCCGGCTCAGGCCGCCGCTCGGCTTCATCGGTCGGCTGGGCCGGCTGGGTCGGCTGGACGCGCCGGCAGCGCCTGCGCGCCCATCAGCCGGCTGTGGGCGGCGCCGGCGCCGCGGCCAACGGCGCGATGTCCGGCCATTCGCGGATGCGGTTCTGGCAAAACCGCTTCGCGTCACGTGCTGGCGCCCGTGCCGCCGGTGCCGCCCCCCATGGGGGCGACACCAACCGCTTCGCGGACGCGGTTTTCAATCTCGCGGGCTATGTCGGGGTTCTCGCGCAGGAACTCGCGCGCGTTGTCCTTGCCCTGGCCGATCTTCTCGCCGTTGTACGCGTACCAGGCGCCGGACTTGTCGACCACGCGCGCCTGCACGCCCAGGTCGACGATCTCGCCTTCGCGGCTGATGCCGGTGCCGTAGAGGATGTCGAACTCGGCGGTCTTGAACGGCGGCGCCACCTTGTTCTTGACGATCTTGACCCGGGTCTCGCTGCCGATGACCTCGTCGCCCTTCTTGATGCTGCCGGTGCGGCGGATGTCCAGCCGCACCGACGAGTAGAACTTGAGCGCATTGCCGCCGGTGGTGGTCTCGGGGTTGCCGAACATCACGCCGATCTTCATCCGGATCTGGTTGATGAAGATCACCATCGTCTGGGTCTTGTTGATCGTGGCGGTGAGCTTGCGCAGCGCCTGGCTCATCAGCCGCGCCTGCAGGCCCGGCAGCGAATCGCCCATCTCGCCTTCGAGCTCGGCCTTGGGCGTGAGCGCGGCCACCGAGTCGACGACGATCAGGTCCACCGAACCCGAGCGCACGAGCGCGTCGACGATCTCGAGCGCCTGCTCGCCGGTGTCGGGCTGGCTGATCAGCAGGTCCTGCAGGTCCACGCCGAGCTTGGCCGCGTACTGGGTGTCGAGCGCGTGCTCGGCGTCGATGAACGCGCACACGCCGTTCTGCTTCTGCATCTCGGCGATCACTTGCAGCGTCAGCGTGGTCTTGCCCGACGATTCGGGGCCGTAGATCTCGATCACCCGGCCGCGCGGCAGGCCGCCGACGCCCAGCGCGATGTCCAGCCCGAGCGAGCCGGTGGACACCACCTGGATGTCGCGGCTGACCTCGCCGTCGCCCAGGCGCATGATCGAGCCCTTGCCGAACTGCTTTTCGATCTGCGACAGCGCCGCCTGCAGCGCCTTGGCCTTTTCGGTATTGAGTGCTTTCACGGGTGCGTCCATCGTTGCTCTCCTCGAATGTTGGCATTATCGGCGAAGCTGGATGTTCGTACAGTATCTTTTGCACGGTCCGCGCGCTCTGGCGGCGGCGCGAGGCCCTTGCCTAGAATGGGACTGCTCCAGCCGCCGAGAAGAGCGGCCCGCCCGCCCGCGGCGGCGCCACTGCAGGAGACGACCCCGATGCGCATCCTCATCGCCGAAGACGACCAGGTGCTGGCCGACGGGCTGCTGCGCTCGCTGCGTGCGGCCGGCTACGCGGCCGACCAGGTGGGCACCGGCACGCAGGCCGACGCGGCCCTGGCCGACCACGAGTTCGACTGCGTGATCCTCGACCTGGGCCTGCCCAAGATGCACGGGCTCGACGTGCTGCGCCGGCTGCGCGCGCGCGGCTCGAGCGTGCCGGTGCTGATCCTGACCGCGGCCGACAGCGTCGAGCAGCGCGTCAAGGGGCTGGACCTGGGCGCCGACGACTACATGGCCAAGCCCTTCTCGCTGCAGGAGCTGGAAGCGCGGGTGCGCGCGCTCACGCGGCGCGGGCTGGGCAGCGCCGCGACGATCATCAAGCACGGGCCGTTGAGCTTCGACTCCACCGGCCGCGTGGCCTACATCAACGACCAGATGGTCGAGCTGTCGGCGCGCGAGCTCTCGCTCCTCGAGGTGCTGCTGCAGCGCGCCGGCCGGCTGGTCAGCAAGGACCAGCTGGTCGAGCGGCTGTGCGAGTGGGGCGAAGAGGTCAGCAACAACGCGATCGAGGTCTACATCCACCGGCTGCGCAAGAAGATCGAGCAGGGCCCGATCCGCATCGCCACCGTGCGCGGCCTCGGCTACTGCCTGGAGAAGATCCCGGGCTGAGCGTCCGTGAAGCCTGCCGCCGCGCCCGCCCGCGGGCACGGGCGGCACGGCGGCTGACGCCATCCCCGGCACCCGCATGGCCTTCGGCAGCGACCGCGAACAGCATTCGCTCTTCGGCGAGATCCTGGACTGGATGCTCGCGCCGCTGCTGCTGCTGTGGCCGATGAGCATCATCCTGACCTACGTGGTCGCGCAGAACATCGCGCACCGCCCCTACGACCGCGAGCTGGCCGAGGTGGTGCGGGCGATCGCGCGCCAGGTCGAGCCCGCGCCGGTCGAGCCGGGCGCGCGCCGCACGGCGCAGCTGCAGCTGCCGGCGCGGGCGGCCGAGTTCCTGCGCTCCGACGAGGTCGACCACGCCTACTACCAGGTGCTGGGCGCGCACGGCGAGCTGGTCGCCGGCGACGCCGCGCTGCCGGTGCCCGAAGCCGAGGCCGATGCCGGCGACGACGTGCGCTTTCGCAACGAGCTGGTGCGCGACCAGGAGGTGCGCGTGGCCTATCAATGGGTGCCGCTGCCGGGCGAGGGCGGCGGGCAGATGGCGCTGGTGCAGGTGGCCGAGACGCTGGAAAAGCGCGCGCGCCTGGCCAACGAGATCATCAAGGGCGTGATCCTGCCGCAGTTCGTGATCCTGCCGCTGGCGGTGGTGCTGGTGTGGTTCGCGCTGGCGCGCGGCATCAAGCCGCTGTCGCGGCTGCAGCAGCGCATCCGCCGGCGCGACAGCGGCGACCTGAGCCCGATCGACGACCGCAACGTGCCCGAGGAAGTGGCGCCGCTGGTGGACGCCTTCAACGACCTGCTCGAGCGGCTGGACCAGTCGATCGGCGCGCAGAAGCACTTCCTCGCCGACGCCGCGCACCAGCTGAAGACGCCGCTGGCGGGGCTGCGCATGCAGGCCGAGCTGGCGGCGCGCACGATCGAGAGCGGCGCCAGCGACCCGGCGGCGCTGAAGGCATCGCTCGAGCAGATCGCCAGCTCGAGCCAGCGCGCCGCGCACACCGTCAACCAGCTGCTGTCGATGGCGCGCGCCGAAGACCGCGAGCAGACGATGCGCCCGCAGCGCTTCAGCCTGGCCGAGACGGTGATCGACACGGTGCGCGACTTCGTGCCGCGCGCGATGGACAAGCGCATCGACCTGGGCTACGAAGGCCCCGAGCCCGGGGCCGACAGCCAGCTGGCCGGCCAGCCGGTGCTGGTGCGCGAGATGGTGCGCAACCTGGTCGACAACGCGCTGCAGTACACGCCCGCGGGCGGCACCGTGACCGCGCGCGTGGTCGCCGACCCCTTCGGCGAGGTGGTGGTGCTGCAGGTCGAGGACAGCGGCCCGGGCATCGCCGAGCACGAGCGTGAGCTGGTGTTCCAGCCCTTCTACCGCTCGGCCGACACCACGATCGACGGCAGCGGGCTCGGGCTCGCGATCGTGCGCGAGGTGGCGCAGCACCACGGCGCCGAGCTGAGCATCGCCGACGCGCTGGCGCGCACGCAGGCGGCGGCGCAGGGCGTGGGCCCGGGCACCTTGATCACGGTGCGCTTCCCGGTGCAGCCGGCGCCGCGGCCGGAACCCGCGCCGGCCGCGGCAGCGGGCGCCTGAGCGCGCCGGGCCGCCCCCGAGCGCGAATCCCGGAGCACGTAGCGCGAAGGGTAGTCCGCTGAGCGCGGCGCGGTTCAGCTCGGCATCAGCCGGCGGCTGCGCGCCACCGACATCAGGATGCCCAGCCCCAGGCCGAGCGTGACCATCGCGGTGCCGCCGTAGCTGATGAAGGGCAACGGCACCCCCACCACCGGCAGGATGCCGCTGACCATGCCCATGTTGACGAAGGCGTAGGTGAAGAAGCTCAGGCTGATCGCGCCGGCCAGCAGCCGCGAGAACACGGTGGGCGCGTCGGCGGCGATCCACAGCCCGCGCAGGATCAGGAAGCTGAAGCCCAGCAGCAGCGCCGCGATGCCGGCCAGCCCGAACTCCTCGCTGAAGGCGGCGAAGATGAAGTCGGACGTGCGCTCGGGGATGAATTCCAGGTGCGTCTGCGTGCCCTGCATGAAGCCCTTGCCCCAGATGCCGCCCGAGCCGATCGCGATCACGCTCTGGATGATGTGGAAGCCCTTGCCGAGCGGGTCGGTGGTCGGGTCGAGCAAGGTGCACACGCGCTGGCGCTGGTACTCCTTGAGCATCGGCCACTGCACGCCGTCGGCGCAGATCGCCGATTCGCCGAGGACCAGCGCCGCCACCGCGGCCGCGCCCAGCAGCGCCACCGGCAGGATCAGCCGCCACGACAGCCCGGCGAAGAAGATCACGTAGAAGCCCGCGGCCAGCACCAGGATCGCGGTGCCCAGGTCGGGCTGCTTGGCGATCAGCAGCACCGGCACCAGCAGCAGCACGCCGGCGATCAGGAAGTCGGCCAGCCGCAGCACCCCTTCGCGGCGCTGGAACCACCAGGCCAGCGCCAGCGGCATCGCGATCTTCATGATCTCGCTGGGCTGGATCACCACGCCGATGTTGAGCCAGCGGGTCGCGCCTTTCTTGGTCACGCCCAGTCCCGGCAGCGCGGTGGCCACCAGCAGCGCCACGCCGAGCACGTACAGCGGCAGCGCCAGTTGCGCCAGCCGCTGCGGCGGCACCTGCGCCACCAGCACCAGCACGGCCAGCCCGAGCAGCATGTTGCGGCCGTGATCGGCGAAGCGGGTGCCGTGGTCGAAACCGGCCGAGTACATCGTGACCAGCCCCATGCCCGCCAGCAGCACGACCGCGAGCGCGAGCCACGGATCGAAGCCGCTGAACGCCGGCCGCAGCCGCTGCCACAGCGGCGGCCGCTCGATCACCGCGCCGGCACCGCGCGGCTCGGGCAGCGTGCCGAGCGTGTCGTCGGCCGGCAGGGGTGCGACGCTCATTGCAGCACCCCCTGCGCGGCGCGCGCCGGGGCCGGTGCCCGCAGGCGTGGCGGCGCGCCCGCGGGCGGCACCCCCGCCGACGCCATCGGCGCCTGCACGCCGGCCACCTGCAGCGGCGCCGCCGCAGCGGGCACGGCCGCAGCCGCAGCCGGGGCGG
>JAFEFZ010000318.1 GCA_018240325.1 Pseudomonadota bacterium | reverse complement strand
GGGCCGGCCGCGGCGCGCAGCGCCGGCTGAGAGGCTGAGAGGCTTTCGCCCATGCCCGCCTTGCACGCCGGAACACACCGGCTCGTCGTTGCAAATGCTCGCCATAGCCCGAGCTATGGCTGCGCTTTGCGCCTGGATCCGACGCGTTCCGGCGCGCCTTTCGGGCACGGCCGAAAGCCTCTCAGCCTCTGAGCACCCGCGCCCGGCGCAGTGTCGCCGGGCGGACTGCGTTCGGGCGGGCGCCGAAGCCAGAATGCGCGCTGAGCGCGTCGCCGCCGCGACGCCGCATCCCTTCACGAGGACCGCCGCATGGACCTGAACGATTCGGCCGACGAGCGCGCCTTCCGCGGCGAAGTGCGCGCGTGGCTCGAGGCCAGCCTGCCGGCAGACATCCGCGCCAAGATCACCGGCTACGGGCACCTGAGCAAGGACGACTACCTGCGCTGGCACCGCATCCTGGCCGCCAAAGGCTGGTCGGTGCCGCACTGGCCGCTGGACTGGGGCGGCACCGGCTGGGACGTGACCCGGCGCTACATCTTCGACGAGGAGTTCGGGCTGGCCGGCGCGCCGATGCTGCCGCCCTTCGGGCCGAGCATGTGCGCGTCGGTGCTGCTGCGCTTCGGCACGCCGGCACAGCAGCAGCGCTTCCTGCCGCGCATCCGCGACGGGCTCGACTTCTGGGTGCAGGGCTACTCCGAGCCGGGCGCCGGCTCCGACCTGGCGAGCCTGAAGACGCGCGCCGTGCGCCAGGGTGACCACTACCTCGTCACCGGCCAGAAGATCTGGACCACGCTCGGCCACTACGGCGACTGGATCTTCTGCCTGGTGCGCACCGACCCGCAGGCCCCGGTGCGGCAGGAGGGCATCAGCTTCCTGCTGATCGACATGGCCACGCCCGGCATCACGGTGCGCCCGCTGATCCTGATGGACGGCGGCCACGAGGTCAACGAGGTGTTCTTCGACGAGGTGCGCGTGCCGGCCGAGAACATCGTGTTCGAGGAGAACAAGGGCTGGACGGTGGCCAAGTACCTGCTCGGCCACGAGCGCCTGGGCTCGGGCGCGGTGGGCAGTTCGCGGCGCGAACTGGCGGCGCTCAAGAGCCTGGCGGCCCGCGAGCAGAAGAACGGCCAGCCGCTGCTCGACGACCCGCGCTTTCGCGACCGGCTGAGCCGCACCGAGATCGAGCTCGACGCGCTCGAGCTGACCGCGATGCGCTTCCTCGACCGCATGCGCCGCACCGGCCAGCCGCCGGGGGCCGATGCGTCGATGCTGAAGATCCGCGGCACCGAGATCCAGCAGTCGATCACCGAGCTGATGATGCAGGCGGTCGGCCCGCTGGCCGAGCCCTTCGCCGCGGTCGACGGCGGCACGCTCGACCCGCTCGCCTCGCGCTTCGCGGCCCGGTACTGCAACTACCGCAAGACGACGATCTATGCCGGGTCCAACGAGATCCAGCGCAACATCATCGCGAAGATGACCCTGGGCCTGTAGGAGCGCGCCGATGGACTTCGAGTATTCCGACGAGCAGCAACAGCTGGCCGACGCCTTCGCGCGGCTGCTCGCCGGCCGCTACGGCTTCGAGCAGCGGCGCGCGATCGTCGCGTCGGCCGCCGGCTGCAGCGAGCCGATCTGGGCCGCCTTCGCCGAGATGGGCGTGGCCGCGATCGCGCTGCCCGAGGGCGACGGCGGCTTCGGCGGCGGCGCCGTCGACCTGCTGCCGGTGATGGAGGCCTGCGGCGACGCGCTCGTGGTCGAGCCGCTGCTCGACCACGTCGTCGCGGCGCGGCTGGTGGCACGGCTGGGCAGCGCGGCGCAGCGCGCGGCGCTGCTGCCCGGCGCGACCGCCGGCACGCAGCGCCTCACGCTCGCGGCGCACGAGCCCGGGCAGCGCTACGCGCTGGCGCCAGTGCTGACGCGCGCGCGCCGCGACGGCGACGGCTGGGTGCTCGACGGCGCCAAGTGCGTGGTCGTCGGCGCGCCGCTGGCGCACACGCTGCTGGTTCCGGCGCGCACCGGCGGCGAAGCCGACGATGCCGCGGGCGTCAGCCTGTTCGCCATCGGCCGCGATGCGCCGGGCCTGCAGCTCAACCCGTACCGCACGCTCGACGGCCAGCGCGCCGCCGACCTGCGGCTGAGCGGCGTGCGCGCCGGCGCCGATGCGCTGCTCGGCGCGGCCGGCGCGGCCATGGACGCGATCGACGAGGCGGCCGATTTCGCCGCCGCGCTGCTGTGCGCCGACGCGGTCGGTGCGATGGCCTACGCCAACGCGGCCACGCTCGACTACACCAAGACGCGCAAGCAGTTCGGCGTGCCGATCGCGTCGTTCCAGGTGCTGCAGCACCGCATGGTCGAGATGGCGATCACGCTCGAGCAGGCGCGCTCGATGGCGATCCTGGCCGCGGCAAGGGTCGATGCCGGCGGCGACGCGCGCGGGCGCGGGCGCGCCGTCTCCGGCGCGAAGGTCAAGATCGCCGACGCCGCCCGGCTGATCAGCCAGGAAGCCGTGCAACTGCACGGCGGCATGGGCATGACCGAGGAGCTGAAGGTGTCGCACACCTTCCGCCGGCTGACGATGCTGGCGCAGCGCTTCGGCGACGCCGACCACCACCTCGAGCGCTACGCGGCGCTCGCCTGAAGGAACCACTGCGATGAACCCCGGCTTCCAGGACCTGTTCTCGATCCGCGGCAAGGTGGCGCTCGTCACCGGCGGCTCGCGCGGCATCGGCGAGATGATCGCGTCGGGCTTCGCAGCGCAAGGCGCGAAGGTCTACATCTCGTCGCGCAAGGCCGAGGCCTGCGATGCGACCGCGCGGCGCATCGCCGACGCCTACGGCGCGACGTGCGTGTCGCTGCCGGCCGACCTGTCGAAGCTGGAAGGCGTGCAGTCGCTGGCGCGGCGCCTGGCCGAGCACGAGCCGAAGCTCGACATCCTGGTCAACAACGCCGGCGCCGCCTGGGGCGAGGCGATCGACACCTTCCCCGAGGCCGGCTGGGACAAGGTGATGGACACCAACGTCAAGGCGGTGTTCTTCCTGACGCAGGCGCTGCTGCCGCAACTGCGCACGGCGGCCGCGGGCGCGAGCCCGGCGCGGGTGATCAACATCGGCTCGATCGACGGCATCCGCGCCGCCACCTTCGAGACCTACTCCTACGGCGCGTCCAAGGCCGCGGTGCACCACCTGACGCGCTTCCTCGCGGCGCGGCTGACGAAGGAGCGGATCCTGTGCAACGCGATCGCGCCCGGACCCTTCCCGACCTGGATGCTGTCCACCGGCGTGGGCTTCGGCGGCAAGACGGAAGGCGTCGACTGGGATGCCGTGGGCGGCCGCAGCCCCAGCGGCCGCGTCGGCACGCCCGAAGATGTCGCCGGCCTGGCGATCTTCCTGAGCTCGCGCGCCGGCGAGTACGTGGTCGGCCAGGTGATCGCGCTCGACGGCGGCATCGTCGCCTCCGCCTGAGCGCTTCGCGGCAGCGCGGCTGAGCGGCGCGCAGCCCGCATGTGCACGCATGCCGCGCACGATCCCCACGGATCGACAGGAGAGAGTCGAATGGACATCGATCTCGAGAAGCTGCGCGGCTGGATCGGCCGCACCGAGACCGCCGCAGACTCGGCCGTGCCGGCGCCGCTGCGCGGCCTGAGCGCTGCGCTCGACCGCGACGACGCGCCGCAGCCGGGCGACCCGATCCCGCCCTGCTGGCACTGGCTTTACTTCCTGCCGGCGGCGCGCCAGTCGGCAATCGGCCCCGACGGGCACGCCGAGCGCGGCGGCTTCCTGCCGCCGGTGCCGCTGCCGCGGCGCATGTTCGCCGGCAGCCGGATCGAGTTCCGCGCAGCGCTGCGCGCCGGGCAGGCGCTGGTGCGCACGTCGCGCATCGACGACGTGCGCTGCAAGCAGGGCCGCAGCGGGCCGCTGGTGTTCGTCAACGCCCGCCACGAGATCAGCGCCGGCGGCGAGCCGGCGGTGGTCGAGCACCAGGACATCGTCTACCGCGAAGCGCCGCAGCCCGGCGAGCCGGCGCCGGCGGGCCTGCCGGCACCGGCCGACGCGCAGTGGAGCCGGCGCATCGAGCCCGACCCGGTGCTGCTGTTCCGCTACTCGGCGCTGACCTTCAACGGCCACCGCATCCACTACGACCGCCCCTATGCCACCGGCGTCGAAGGCTATCCGGGTCTGGTGGTGCACGGGCCGCTGATCGCCACGCTGCTGCTCGACCTGCTGCGCCGCGAGCAGCCGTCGGCGCAGGTGACCCGATTCAGCTTCCGGGCGATGCAGCCGCTGTTCGACACGGCGCCTTTCGAAGTCTGCGGCCGGCCGGAGGGCGAGCGCAGCGTCAAACTGTGGGCGCGCACGCCCGATGGCCGTCTGGCGATGGAAGCCGACGCCGCGCTGGGCTGAGAGCCTGTGATGCCGGAGGCACGAATGCAGCACGAACCCGACGAATTCCAGGAGATCCGCGACGCGGTGCGGCAGCTGTGCCGGCAGTTCCCCGACGAATACTTCCGCGAGGTGGACGCGCAGCGCGCCTACCCCGAGGCCTTCGTCGATGCGCTGATCGCCGCCGGCTGGCTGGCGGCGATGATCCCCGAGGAATACGGCGGCACCGGCCTGGGGCTGGCCGCGGCCAGCGTGATCATGGAGGAGATCAACCGCGCGGGCGGCAACGCCGGCGCGGTGCACGGCCAGATGTACAACATGGGTACGCTGCTGCGCAGCGGCAGCGCGGCGCAGAAGCAGAAGTACCTGCCCGACATTGCCGCCGGCCGGCTGCGCATCCAGGCGATGGCGGTGACCGAGCCCACCACCGGCACCGACACCACCAAGATCAAGACCACCGCGGTGCGCAAGGACGGCCGCTGGGTGGTCAACGGCCAGAAGGTCTGGATCAGCCGGGTGCAGCACTCCGACCTGATGATCCTGCTGGCGCGCACCACGCCGCTGCCCGAGGTGCGGCGCAAGAGCGAAGGCCTGTCGGTGTTCATCGTCGACCTGCACCAGGCCGTCGGCCGCGGGCTCGAGGTGCGGCCGATCCGCAACATGGTCAACCACGAGACCAACGAACTGTTCTTCGAGAACCTCGAGATCCCCGACGAGAACCTGATCGGCACCGAAGGCCAGGGCTTCCGCTACATCCTCGACGGGCTGAACGCCGAGCGCACGCTGATCGCCGCCGAATGCATCGGCGACGGCCGGTGGTTCGTCGAGCGCGCGACCCGCTACGCCAACGAGCGCGTGGTCTTCGACCGGCCCATCGGCCGCAACCAGGGGGTGCAGTTCCCGATCGCCGATGCCTACATCGAGATCGAGGCGGCCGACCTGATGCGCTTCGACGCGGCGCGCCGCTTCGACGCGCACCAGCCCTGCGGCGCGCAGGCCAACATGGCCAAGTACCTGGCGGCCAAGGCGTCGTGGGAAGCGGCCAACACCTGCCTGCAGACCCACGGCGGCTTCGGCTTCGCGCACGAGTACGACATCGAGCGCAAGTTCCGCGAGACCCGGCTGTACCAGGTGGCGCCGGTGTCGACCAACATGATCTACGCCTACGTGGCCGAGCACCTGCTGGGGCTGCCGCGGAGCTACTGATGGGCGGCGCCGGCGCCGCGCCCGGCAGGCCGGCCGGGCCGCGGCCCCTCGACGGCGTGAACGTCGTCGCGCTCGAGCACGCGATTGCCGCGCCGCTGTGCACGCGCCACCTGGCCGACCAGGGCGCGCGCGTGATCAAGATCGAGCGCCCGGGCAGCGGCGACTTCGCGCGCGACTACGACGCGCGCGTCAACGGCCTGGCTTCGCACTTCGTGTGGAGCAACCGCTCCAAGGAAAGCCTGACGCTGGACCTGAAGCATGCATCGGCGCAGCCGGTGCTGGCGCAGTTGCTGGCGCGCGCCGACGTGCTGGTGCAGAACCTGGCGCCGGGCGCGACGGCGCGGCTCGGGCTGTCCTTCGACGCGCTGCACGCGCAGCACCCGCGGCTGATCGTGTGCGACATCTCCGGCTACGGCAGCGACGGGCCGTACCGCGACCGCAAGGCCTACGACCTGCTGATCCAGAGCGAATCGGGCTTCCTGTCGGTGACCGGCACGCCCGGCGAGCCGGCCAAGGCCGGCTGCTCGATCGCCGACATCGCCGCCGGCATGTATGCGTACAGCGGCATCCTCGCGGCGCTGCTGCAGCGCGGCCGCACCGGGCTGGGCAGCCGCATCGACGTGTCGATGCTGGAGAGCATGGTCGAGTGGATGGGCTACCCGCTGTACTACGCCTTCGCCGGTGCACCGCCGCCGCCGCGCACCGGCGCCGCGCACGCGACGATCTGCCCGTACGGCCCGTTCCCGGCCGGCGACGGCGGCGTGGTGATGCTCGGCCTGCAGAACGAGCGCGAGTGGCTCGCCTTCTGCCGCGACGTGCTGCGCCGGCCCGAACTGGCCGCCGACGCGCGCTTCGCGTCGAACCCGCAGCGCAGCGCGCACCGCGACGCGCTGCACGCGCTGATCGTCGAGGCCTTCGCCGCGCTGTCGGCCGACGAGGCCTGCGCGCGCCTGGACGCCGCCCGGATCGCGAACGCGCGCGTCAACGACATGCATGCCGTGTGGCAGCACCCGCAGCTGCAGGCGCGCGGCCGCTGGGTCGAGGTGGGCACGCCGGCCGGGCCGATCCCGGCACTGCTGCCGCCGGGCGTGGCCGATGCGGATGCGCCGCGCATGGACGCGGTGCCGGCGCTGGGCCAGCACACCGACGCAATCCTGCACGAGCTGGGGTGGCCGGCCGCGCACATCGACGCGCTGCGCCGCGATGGCACGATCTGAACCGGCGCGCGGCCGCGCCGGCAGCGGCGCGGCGAACCGGTGCAGCCTCAACCCGAAGACCACCGTCTGCCCCACTGCGGCGCAGTGGTGGGGCGATGCGGCGGCAGACGTACTGCGGGCATACCGCCGTCACGGCTCGGGGGCCTTCTGCTGCCATCGATCGGCGATCGCCGGGCCCTGCCGCCCCGCGGCGGTGCAATCGCCGGGCGCCGGCTGCAGATGACCCGGCGTCAACTCGCTGCGCGGGACACACGATCTGCCGATGTCGGGAAATCTGACACTGCGTTCGCGCCGACCCCACCGCTCGGCTGCAAGGCGTTGTTTTATATGGCATTCGAGCAGTTGGCATCGTTGTTGCTTCACTTGCGGCGCACAA
>JAFEFZ010000317.1 GCA_018240325.1 Pseudomonadota bacterium | reverse complement strand
CGTCAGGTACCGTACGCGGCGCGTCGGCTCCTTCAACATGCGGACCGCCGGCGCGCGATCGAGCCGCTGCCACTCCCGCACCGCCTTGCGCAGGATCGACCGCACGAGCGCGAGCGTGCGGTTCACCGCGGCTGCACCTGATCCGCTTTCATGGGGTGCTGGCTCCGAACGCGAAGCTGCGGGCGCTGGTGGTGCCGCAGGGGCCGCAGGGGACCGACGTGCAAGAGCAGGCCACCGAAACCGCAGGTGCCAGCGAACGCGAGGTCGAGACGGTTCAGGACCAGAGCCGACTGCACCGGATCGGCTGGGCGCGGCTGCTCAAGCGTGTCAGCAACCCCAGCAACTGACGCGGCACCGAGGCACGGCATTTCGGCAGTCCACGCGCCCTCATCGAGGCACTTCATCGCACTGTCGGCAGGTGCTGGCCCGGTCTCGGCCCCGGTCTCGAGCCGACTGGAGCACGGTTGAGTTTCCTATCGCCGCGCGGTTCCAGCAGGCACTGGAGCGGGCGAGCTTCGCCGCGGCGGTGCTGGGGTATGTGGCGGCCGAGGAGCAGAGGGCATGAGCCCGAATCCGGCCTTCACCGCCTCAGCCTCCCCCCAAGCGCCAGCGAGGCCCGCAGCATGTCGTTGATGCGCGTCTGCCATCCCTCACCGGTGGCGCGCAGCGCAGCCAGCACGTCGGGGTCCAGGCGCAGCTTGACGGGCTCCTTGGTCACGGCGGCCATGCTGCCGGCAGGGCGCCCGCGCCGGCGCGCCGCGATCTGCTCGGGCGTGTGCACCGCCGCGAACCGGCCCGCCTTTGCCTCGGCCAGCGACTCGCGCAGCCCGGGCAGGGCATGGCCGGCGTCGGCCTCGACGGCGCGCGCCACCTTCTCCACGTTCAGCGTCTTCATGCTCTCAGCTCCGCTTGATGCCCTTGGGCGCCACGTTCTTGCGCTCGGCCTTGGCGTACACCATGACCAGGAGCACCACCTCGTCGCCCACCAGGTGGAAGCAGATGACACGCGCGCCGCCGCGCCTGCCCATACCGGGGCGCGACCAGCGCACCTTGCGCGCGCCGTCGACGCCCGGAATCACGTCGCCGGCATCCGGGCTGGCGGCGATGAAGTCGATGAATGCCTCGCGCTCCTCGTCGCTCCAGATCGCCGCGGCCTGCTTCTGCAACGTCGGCGTTTCGATGACCGTGCGCACGCTTTAATTGTGCACCCAATTAATTCTTCGCGGCAAGCTCAGGCAGGCGACGGATGAGCATGCACCGCTTCGACCAGCGGCCTGAAGACCCGCCGCGCCTGCCTGGTTTCGACGTGCCCTTCGCACAGGCCATCGCCTGGGCGCGCGAGCGCAAGGCCATGCTGCCGGCCGAGTTCTACGGCGCGCGGCTGCAGGCCGACCTGATCGCCTGCTGCCGCCATCCCGGCGCATGAACGTTTCGAAGGCTCCTGGGCAGGTCACGCCGGGGGACCACACCGGGGCAGTGCCGACCTGTGGCGCCGGTTTCCGACGCTTGCCCGCCGCGTGGCCATGCGGCGTCCGATCTCGGTCCGGTCCCGACAGTCACGGTCGCCAAGTCCAAGCACCTCATGCCGCCGCTGGACCGTCACAGGTCGACCTCGAGGGCGTTTGAAACGACTATGCCCCCCAGCCGAAGGCACGCCGGCGAAGGCGCAGCACGAAGGCCCACTTGTTCGCAGCGGGAGAGGTCATCGATGGTCGCGCTTGACGGTGCGCTCATCGAGCAGCGCGGGCACGGCGATGCGGATCCAGGGTTGTTCCTTGCGTGTCGGTACCCCGATTCGTTCGGGCGTCGGGTGATCGCGCCGATGCTCAGCGCGGGCGTGGTGCACAGGTCTTGGCGCACGACCTCGGCCCGCGCATCGAGCACCTCGTAGTACGCGGTCCGATCCTCGGTCTTGCGCACGCAGCGGTAGCCGTAGGGTGCGCCGCTGAGCGCGCTGACCTCGCCTTGCATAGCGCGGTGGCGCTTGCCGCGGCGCGAGCGCTCCAGGATCTGAGCGCGCTCGCACTCGGGGATCATCACCCGGGACCAGCGTACCGCGCCAGGCGGGCTCGGCGTACGGCGGGCCCTTGCCGCCGAGGAAGGCCTTCGGGTACTGCGCCCCGCGGCCCGGACAGAAGTCGTCGATCACCCCCGGCGGGCCCTCCAGCAGGCTGCGCGCGTAGGCCCAGACGTAAGCCTTCTTCGTCTTGCCCTCGCCGGGGTCCAGCAGCGCGATCGGCGTCTCGTCGGCGTGCAGCCACGCCAGCAGCCAGCACGAAGCGCTTGTGCGCCTCGTACAGCGGCTCGAGCGCCGCGCCACCCGCGCCGGCCCACGTCGCCAGCGCCGAGCGCGGGGTGTGCACGACACTCCTGGCGTTGATCGCCTCTTGCCGGTAGTACGGCAGGTGGTCGGCGAAGCGGCTGATCAGCGTATGCGCCACCAGAGCGCTGCTCGGGATGCCGCCGTCGACGACCTCGGGCTCGGCCGGCTCCTGCTGCAAGCTGCCGCAGCAACGGCAGGCCCACTTGCCGTAGACGTGGCGGTGAACGAACCCGGCGATCGCGGCCGTGGATCGACCGGCGATCCGAGTTCGTGATTGCCGGCGGGCCCGACGGCCGCTACTGTTCGGCAGCTGCCCGTGCGGCGTCTGCCATGGACCTGGACCCGCTGATCGCCCTGCTGCAAGCGTCGCCGACGCCCGGTGCAGCAGCCGGCGCGCTCGCGGCGCTGCGGTGTCTGGCCCGCGAGGGTGATGCCTCGGCGCGCGAGGCGCTGTGCCGCGCGCTGGGCCAGGCCATGGGCGTTGCGCCGCCGGTCCCGGGCCGGCCCTGGCAATCGCCGGCGCTGCAGGCCTACGCGCTGGCCTGGCTGCCGCGCGCGCTGCCTTCGGCGCTGTCGCCGGTGGAGCCGCCGCGGCCCGGCGGGGTGCCGCAAGAGGCCGTCCAGCAGGATTTTCTGGCGCTTCAGCATCTGGTGCGCATCCGTCATCCGCTGCAGCACGAGGCCCTGAAGGCGCGCGTGCTCGATGTGCTGGGCGGCTTCGGCGACCGGCTGTTCCGCTTCGACGCCGCGTGGTGGCGCGCCATGTCGCCGCTGATCGACAAGGTGCTCGACCAGGCGCAGGTGGTGGAGGGCAGCGATTCGGATTCGTCGCTGCAGTTCGGCCGCGACAAGCTGTTGGCCTTTCGCGAGCCGCAAGGCCTGGACTTCGTGATTGCCCATGAACTGGGCCACAACGTGCTGGACCGCAGCCGGGGCCGCGGGGCGGCGCTGTCGGCTGCCGTCCCGCAGCCGGATTGGCCGGCGCTGGCCGCGGCCTTGCCCGGGCTGCTGCGCGCCGGCCGCGAGCACGGCGGCCCGCTGGCCGCTGCGGCCGGCGACGCGCGCGTCTTCGAAGCGCCCGACGGGCTGCGCCTGCTGTGCAGCCACGCGCGCCTGCCGGCCGGCGGCTGCTTCCACCTGTCGCTGTCGTGGCTCGGCGCGCCGCTGGATCGAGCCGTCGGCGAGCGCGTGGCCTTCTGCCTGCTGCGCTGGGCCGCTGCCGAGCCGGCCCGGGCGGTGCTGGCCTGGTCGCCGCGCGGGCTGCTGCACCTGGGCTGGCGCAGCGACGGCACGGGCGGGCCCGTGCCCGTGCCGGCGGCCGAAGTTCAACGTGTCGTCGACGAATCGGCAGCCGAGGCCGCCGGCTGGGCGGCGGCGCTGGCCGCAGGCGGCCGCGTCGGCCGGCACGAGCGGGACATCGCCTGCCTGCTGGGTCTACTGCCGCGCCAGCCGGTGTTCTGTGCCGGCGACGCCCGCACCGCGGCGCAGGATCTGCAAGCCCTGCAGCAGGTCCACGCCCGGGGGCTGGCGCAGCGGGCGGAACTGGGCCTGGACGATGCCGCCGCGCGCCCGCTGCTGGCTGCCGCCTGGCGCGCGGCCGATGCGCCGCTGCTGCGCCGGCTGCTCGCTGAACGGCCGGCCGATGCGGCGCGGCTGCGTGCCGCACCCTGGCCGCTGGCGGCCGTCGGCAGCAGCCTGGGCGCGCTGCGCGAAGCCGACGGCGCTGCGGTGCGCGTGCTCGGCCCGGCGGCGGCCGACATCCTGGCCACGCTGCACGTGCTGCACGACAGCGGCCTGTCGCTCGACACCGCAGCGGCGCCGGGCGATCCGGACGGCCGCAGCCTGCTGCAGCGGGCCGCGGCGCTGGACGCGGCACTCGTGCGCGATCTGCTCGCGGCCGGCGCCGACCCGCGCCATGCCGCGGCCGACGGCACGACCGCGCTGATGCATGCGGCCGATGCTGCGGTGGTCGCGGCCCTGGCGGGCGCCGGGGCCGATGTCGACGCCCAGGCGGCCGACGGCGGCACCGCGCTGATGCACGCGGCGCGGCAGGGCTTCGTCGCGACGCTGCAGGCGCTGCTGGCGGCCGGGGCCGATGTCGACCTGGCCGATGCCCTGGGCGCCACGGCGCTGCATCACGCCGCCGTCGCCGCCGGCGGCGTCGATGCCGAGGCCTGCGCCCTGGCGCTGCTGGCCGCAGGCGCCGAGGTCGACGAGGAAGACGCCGCCGGCGCCACGCCGCTGCTGCTGGCCGTCGAGCGCGGCCGCGAGGCGCTGGCGCGCTGCCTGCTCGCCCACGGCGCGAATCCGCAGGCACGGGCGCGCGACGGGCGCACCGCGGCGGCCGTCGCGCGCACCTGCCCGGTCGGTACGATGGCCGCCCTGCTCGGCGCTGCCGCCGAATCGACGGAGGAACCACCCCGATGAACCAGCACCTGCGCCCTGCTGAGCGCGCCGAGCGCGCCCTGGCCGATGCCGCAGCCCGCGGTGCCGATTCGCTGGACCTGCGCGGCCTGGGCCTGAAGACGCTGCCCGCCTGGCCCGAAGGGCTGACCGCACTTCGCCGCCTGGACCTGGCCGGCAACCGCCTGACGGCGCTGCCGCCGGCGCTGTGGTCGTGCACCGCGCTGCAGACCCTGGATCTGAGCGGCAACCGCCTGGCGGCGCTGGACCCCGGCATCGGCCGCCTGAGCGCGCTGCGCCGGCTGGACCTGTCGGAAAACCGCTTGTCGTCGCTGCCGGCCGAGCTGGCGGCGTGCCGCCGGCTGGAGGAGCTGGATCTGTACGGCAACGCCTTCGAGACCTGGCCCGAGGTGCTGCTGGCGCTGCCGGCGCTGGTGTCGCTGAGCCTGGCGCGCAACGGCCTGGCGGCACTGCCGCCGCTGGCCGGGCGGCTGCCCGCGCTGGCGCGGCTGGATCTGGCGGCCAACCGCCTGCACGATGCCGGCGCCCTCGCGGCGTTGCCGGCGCTGGCGGAAGTGGACCTCGAGGACAACCCGCTGGCCGCCGTGCCGGACGCGTTGCGGCGGCCGGGCCTGCGCGTTGCCGCCGGCGGCGCGCCCGCGGACGTCGTCGCCGGCCTGCGCCGCCTGGTCCGCGCCGGCGCCGGCGACGGGCGGCGCTACTTCGAGGCGCCGGCACAGCGCTTCGGCTTCAGCATCGATCTGGCCGGGAGCGCCGCGGTGCGCCAGACGCTGGGCCTGTACTTCAACGGCTTCGCCGGTGCGCCGGCGAGCCTGCAGCTCGACAACGGCACGCAGGTGGACCTGGCGCGCGTCGGCCGCCGCGCCGCCTGCGACTTTGCGGACCGTGCCGGCGGCGGCTCGCTGCGCCTGGCCGACGCGGCCAGCCGGACCCAGGCCGACGCGGGCTGCGAAATGGCGGCGCGCCTGCTGGAGCGCGTGCCCGGCGCCAGCCTGGTGACGGGCGAGGGCGAGGGTTCGGGCAGCGCACCGCAGGAGCGCCTGCGCTCGGCGGCGCGCGCCGCGCCGCCGCAGGCCGGTGCCGAGCCGCCGCCGCAGCAGCCGCAACCGCAACCGCAACCGCAACCGCAACCGCAACCGCAACCGCAACCGCAGCAACCGCAGCAACAGCAGCAACAGCAGCAACAGCAGCAGCAGCAGCAACAGCAGCAACAGCAGCAGCAGCAACAGCAGCAGCAGCAGCAGCAGCAGCAGCAGCAGGACCAGCGGCAGTCGCAGGCCGACCCGGCGCTGTCGGCCGCGGCCACATCGGCGCCGGGCATCCCGATGCCGGCGCCGCCGGGCGCCGACCGCGAAGCCTTGCCGCGTGGCGCGGTGCCGCCGCCGCCCGACGCGGAGCCCGTCGACGTGACCGTGTATTGCCCGCCCGAAGCGGCGCGCGGCGACGCCTTCCTGGTCCAGGCCTGGCTGCATGCGCCGCCGGCGGCCGCGGCAGTTGCGGCGCTGGCAACCGAGGCCGACGAGCGCGCACGCCGGCGCGGCAGCTGCGCGCTGCCGATGGAGTTGCCGCGCGGTACGCGCGTGGACCTGCACCTGTCCATGCCGGGTCTGGCGCTGGGCGCGGCCGACGCGACACTGGTCTGGTCCGGGCGCGCGGTCGCGGCGCAGTTCCCGGTCGAGGTGCCGCCGGACGCGAGGGCGCGCACGGTGCTGGGCCATCTGCGCGTGGATGTCGCCGGCATGCCTGCGGGCACGCTGCACTTCCAGGTGTCGCTGGCCGAGGCCGGCGCGCCCGCGGCGCCCGCCGATCCGATGGCGGTGCGGGCGCGCCGCTACCGGCGCGCCTTCGTCTCCTACTCGTCGGCCGACCGGGCCGAGGTGCTGCGCCGGGTGCAGGCCTTCCGCATCGCCGGCATCGAGGTGTTCCAGGACGTGCTCAGCCTGGACCCGGGCGAGCGCTGGGAGCACGCGCTGTACCGCGAGATCGACCGCTGCGACGTGTTCTTCCTGTTCTGGTCCAAGGCCGCGGCGGCATCGCCGTGGGTGGGCAAAGAGATCGACTACGCGTTGCAGCGCAAGGGCGGCCGCGCCGACGCTGACAGCCCGCCCGACATCCTGCCGGTGCCGATCGAGGGGCCGCCGATCGTGCCGCCGCCGCTGCCGCTGGGGGCGCTGCACTTCAACGACGAGTTGCTGGCGCACTTGGCGGTCGCCGGCTGAAGACGCTGCCGGCCCGCTGCGGCTGCCGGCCTGGGCGCCGGCTTGCCCGGCTGGGGCGCGCTCAGTGGATCGTTGCCACGCCGCCCGAGGGGCGGCGCGGGCAGCGCGGCACGATCGATGCCGGCGCCCTGACGGCGATGGGCGGCCGGGTGCTCGTCATGCGGGCCGACTCGCCGTGCCGGACCGTCGCCGATCTCGTCGCCGATGCGAAGAAGCGGCGCGGCAGCGCAGCTTCGGCAGCGTCCGCTCGCCGAGCCGCGTCACCGGCGAGACGTTCGAACAGCGGCCGCACATCGGCATCCTGCACGTGCGCTACGAGCGCAACCAGCGGGCGATCACCGATCTGCCGGGCGGCCAGATCGACCTGACCAAGTTCCGGCAGGTCGAAGCCAGGAAGCGGGCAGGGTCATCAGGGCCGTGGGCATCGAGCCCGAGTGGCGCCGCGACAGATCCTCGCCGATGCAGGCACGGGCGCGGGCGGCCCTGGGCGGGGCCGCATGCCGGACGGGCAGCCGATCACCTGGGGCGGCCCAGCGCCGCGCGCCAGCGCAGGATGAAGTCGCGATAGGCCGCATTGGCCAGCGGCGCAGCCAGTTCCGGGCCCAGCGCCACCGGCCGCGCGCGCTCGCCCAGCCGCTTCTTCAGCGCCGCGCCGGTGACCTCGCCCTGCGCGTCGTCGCGCAGCGCATGCAGCCGGGAGGACGAAGCCATCACCGACTGGCCGCGCTGCGACAGCACGTAGTCGACCCACAGGCGCGCGGCGTTCGGGTGCGCGGCGCGGGCGTTGATCAGCAGCAGCCGCGAGATGACCAGCGTGTAGTCCTCGGGGAAGATCACGCCCAGCGCCGGCAGCTTCGGCGCCTGCGCCAGCGTGTAGGCGCCCAGCAGGTTCATGCCGAAGCGCGCGCGGCCGTCGGCGATCTGGCGCACCATCGCATCGGTGGTCAGCAGCAGGCGCGCGCGGCTCGCGCCCAGGCCCTGCGCGGCAGCCCAGAAGGCATCGGCGTCGGCCGCGGCGTTCTGCGCGGCGAGGAAGTAGCCGAGGCCGGACTTCTGGATGTCGTAGCTGACGACGCTGCCGGGCGCATTGCCGGCCGCGCCGGCGCGCGCCAGCCACGGCCCCAGCGCCGCATGGCTGCGCGGTGCTTCGCTCTCGGGCAGCGTGGGCTTGTGGCAGGCGAACACGATGGGTTCGTAGGTCGTGGCCCACAGCCGGTTCTGCCACTGCGCCCACGCCGGCAAATGCGAGCGCTCGGGCGATTCGTAGGCCAGCGCCTGCCCGCCGAGCGCCAGCGACATGATCTGGTCCATCGCCGAGCTCCACAGCACGTCGGCGGCCTCGCGGCCGAGCTCGTTCTCGGCGATGAAGCGGTGCACCAGCTCGGTGCTGTTCAGGTCTTCGTAGTTGACGCTGACGCGCGGGTACAGCCGCTGGAAATCGGCCACCAGCGGCGCAGCCACGCGCTCGTCGGTGGTGGAGTGCACGCTGAGTTGGCCTTCGTCCTCGGCGGCACGCACAGTGGTCGCGTAGGCGGCGGGGTAGCCCGCCGGCGCCTTTGCGCGCGGCGCGTAACCCATCAGTTCGTTGTCGTCCTGCGCCCACGCAGCGGCGGCCCAGGGTGTCGAGCCCAGCGCCGCCAGCCGGCCCAGCGCGGTGCGGCGCGACAGCGGCGCGCGCCTCCTCTCGTCGAGCGGCGGCATCAGCCTTCTCCCGCCGGCACCGGCAGCCGCGCGCCCAGGCGGCCGGCGAAGTTGATCGCATAGGCCGGCGCCGCCTCGCAGCTGTCGCCCAGATCGCTCGCGTACAGGATGGTGCGGATGTCGTCGTTCATGCGGCACTCCCGGTCAGCGGTATCACGCCCAGCAGCAGCATCGCCGCCAGCATCACGAAGGCGGCCGACAGCGCCCACAGCAGGGTGAAGCGCTGGTGGTCGCCGAACTCGACGTCGGCCAACCCGACCAGCAGGTAGGTCGAAGCCACCAGCGGGCTCAGCAGGTGCACCTGCTGGCCGACGAGCGAGGCGCGCGCGATCTCGACGTGGCCGATGCCGTAGACCGCCGCCGTCTTGGCCAGGATCGGCAGGATGCCGAAGTAGAACGCGTCGTTGGAGATGAAGAAGGTGAAGGGGATGCTCAGCACCGCCGTCACCACCGCCATGTACGGCCCCATCCAGTCGGGCACCATCGCGATCACGCTGTTGGCGATGGCATCGACCATCTTGGTGCCCGACAGGATGCCGACGAAGATGCCGGCGGCGAAGATCAGCGACACCACCGGCACGATGTTCACCGCGTGCGCTTCGAGCCGCTCCTTCTGCTGCTGCAGCTTCGGGTAGTTGATCATCAGCGCGATCGCCGAGGCCACCATGAACAGCACCTGCAGCGGGAACACGTCCATCACCAGCACCACCATCAGGGCCAGCGTCAGCAGCGCGTTGACCCACAACAGCCCGGGGCGCGCGAGCGCCGGGTCGCCGCCGGTGACTTCGGCGATCGACTGGCTGCCGCCGTGCGCGCCGGCCAGGTCGATGGTGCCCAGGCGCCGCGCCTCGCGCCGGCCCAGGATGAAGGCGACGACGGTGCACCATGCGGCGGTGGCGATCATCGGCCCGATCATCGGCACGAACACGTCGCCCATCTCCACGCCCAGCGCGCTGACGGCGCGCGCCGTGGGGCCGCCCCAGGGCAGGATGTTCATCAACTGGCCCGCCATCATCACCACGCAGGCCAGCACCAGCCGGTTCAGCCCCAGCCGGTGGTACAGCGGCAGCATGGCGGCGCAGGTGATCATGTAGGTGGTGGAGCCGTCGCCGTCGAGCGACACGCCGGCCGCGAGCAGGAAGGTGCCGACCACGATCTTGGTCGGGCTGCCGCCCACCAGGCGCAGCACCAGCCTGACGACGGGGTCGAACAACCCTGCGTCGATCATGATGCCGAAGTACAGGATCGCGAACATCAGCATCACGCCGGTGGGCGCGAGCTTCTTGATGCCGTCGAACATCATCGGCCCCAGCGCCATGCCGAAGCCGCCGAGCAGGCCGAAGACGATGGGCACCAGGATCAGCGCCACCATCGCCGACAGGCGCTTGGTCATGATCAGCGCCATGAACACCAGGATCATGGCGTAGGCGAGTGCGGTCAGCATGCGTCGTCTCCCGGCTGTTGTTCTCGCGCCGGCCGGCGGTCGCGCCCGCTGCGGCAGGGGCGGCATGCCCTCGATCGGCGGGGCATGGTAACGAAAGCGGCAGCGGCTGCGGCGGCGTTGCGGCGCGGCCGCATCGGGTAGAACCCTCGGCCTTGCCGCGGGCTGCCGGCGGGCATGCCGGCAGATTCGCCGCGGGCGCTTTCTAGAATGCCGCCCCATGCCATCCAAACCCGCCGCCTACGCCGAAGCCTCGATCCGCGTGCTCAAGGGCCTCGAGCCCGTGAAGCAGCGCCCGGGCATGTACACCCGCACCGACAACCCGCTGCACGTGGTGCAGGAGGTGATCGACAACGCTGCCGACGAGGCGCTGGCCGGCTACGGCCGCCGCATCGCGCTGACGCTGCACGCCGACGGCTCGGTCAGCGTCGACGACGACGGCCGCGGCATCCCGTTCGGGCTGCACCCGGACGAGCAGGTGCCGGTGGTGGAGATCGTGTTCACGCGGCTGCACGCCGGCGGCAAGTTCGACAAGGGCGCGGGCGGCGCCTACAGCTTCTCCGGCGGGTTGCACGGCGTAGGCGTGAGCGTGACCAACGCGCTCGCGCGGCGGCTCGAGGTCACGGTGTGGCGCGACGGCCAGGTGGCGACGATCGCCTTCGCCGGCGGCGACGTGGCCGAGCCGCTGAAGACGCGCCCGGCCGCCGCGGGCGAGCGCCGGCACGGCACCACGGTGCGGGTGTGGCCCGATGTCAAATATTTCGACAGTGCCGAGCTGCCGCGCGCCGAGCTGACGCACCTGCTGCGCAGCAAGGCGGTGCTGCTGCCCGGCGTGACGGTGACGCTGGCGCACGAGAAGACGAATGAGACGCAGAGCTGGCAGTTCAAGGGCGGCCTGGCCGACTACCTGAACCAGCACCTGGCGGCCGAGCCGCTGGTGCCGCTGTTCGAGGGCGAGCAGTACGCCAGCGGGCAGGAGGCCGAGGACATCGCCGAAGGCGAGGGCGCCGCCTGGTGCGTGGCCTTCACCGACGAAGGCGCCACGCTGCGCGAGAGCTACGTCAACCTGATCCCGACGCTGGTGGGCGGCACCCACGAGGCGGGGCTCAAGGACGGGCTGTTCGCGGCGATCAAGGGCTTCGTCGAGCTGCATGCGCTCTTGCCCAAGGGCGTGAAGCTGATGCCCGAGGACGTGTTCTCGCGCGCCAGCTTCGTGCTCTCGGCCAAGGTGCTCGACCCGCAGTTCCAGGGCCAGATCAAGGAGCGGCTGAACTCGCGCGGCGCGCTGCGGCTGGTGTCGGGCTTCGTGCGGCCCGCCTTCGAGCTGTGGCTGAACCAGCATGTCGAGTACGGCCGCAAGCTGGCCGAGCTGGTGATCCGCCAGGCGCAGACGCGCCAGCGCGCGTCGCAGAAGGTGGAAAAGCGCAAGGGCTCGGGCGTGGCGGTGCTGCCGGGCAAGCTCACCGATTGCGAGAGCCGCGACCTCGGCTTCAACGAGGTGTTCCTGGTCGAGGGCGATTCGGCCGGCGGCAGCGCCAAGATGGGCCGCGACAAGGAGACGCAGGCGATCCTGCCGCTGCGCGGCAAGGTGCTCAACTCGTGGGAGGTCGAGCGCGACCGCCTCTTCGCCAACAACGAGATCCACGACATCTCGGTGGCGATCGGCGTCGACCCGCACGGGCCCGGCGACGAGGTCGATTTCGCCGGCCTGCGCTACGGCAAGGTGTGCATCCTGTCCGACGCCGACGTCGACGGCTCGCACATCCAGGTGCTGCTGCTCACGCTGTTCCTGCGCCACTTCCCGCGGCTGATCGAGCGCGGCCACGTGCACATCGCGCGCCCGCCGCTGTACCGCATCGACGCGCCGGCGCGCGGCAAGAAGCCGGCGGCCAAGATCTACGCGCTCGACGACGGCGAGCTCGAGGCGGCGCTCGACAAGCTGCGCAAGGAAGGCGCGCGCGAAGGCTCGTGGACGATCAGCCGCTTCAAGGGCCTGGGCGAGATGAACGCCGAGCAGTTGTGGGAGACCACGCTCAACCCCGACACGCGCCGGCTGCTGCCGGTGGGCTTCGGCGACGGCGGCATCGCCGCCAGCGTGGGCGTGCTGGCCAAGCTGATGGGCAAGGGCGAGGCCGCGGCGCGGCGCGAGCTGATGGAGCGCCACGGCGACCGGATCGCGGTGGACGTGTAGCAGAAACGCAGCGTTCGGCCGGATTGCACGGATATGGGATCCGGTGCGTGCCATGCCGGTACAGGATCCTGCCGCGTGTCGATAACCGAAGTCGACGCAACCACCGCGCCGGTATCCGTCCCGGCCTTCCACCATGATCCGCTTGCTCCGGACGACATTCGCCGTCACCTCAGTGCTGCTCGCTTCGGGCTGCGCCACCGTCACCACCGGCACCACCCAGGCAGTCGGCGTCAATACCGATCCGCAGGGCGCGGACTGCCATTTCAGCCGCGACGGCAAGCTCGTCGGTCGAGTGAACCCGACGCCCGGCACGATGCAGATCGGCAAGGGCTACGGCAACGTGGCGGTGTCGTGCAAGAAGGATGGCTTCGACGAGCTGGCAGGCACGATCGGATCCGAATTTCAGGCGATGACGCTCGGCAACATACTGCTCGGCGGCATCATCGGAATCGCGGTCGATGCGGCGAGCGGGGCATTGATGAAGTACCCGGAGTCGGTGACTTTCGCGCTCGTGCCCACGCAGTTTTCGAGCATCCCGGCGCGCGACAAGTTCTTTGGCGACATGCGTGACACCTTCCTGGCCGAATACGCCGAGGTCGTGGCTCGCATCAAGGCCACCTGCAGACCCGAGAACTGCGAAACGCAGTTGAAGGCAGCCGAGGCCGGCCGTGACTCGCGCTTGGCCGAAATCGAGAAGCGACGCCTGTTGTCCAGCGTGAAGACGGCCTGAGCACTCGACCGTCCTTGGATTGGCCGGTCAGCTCAGCCCGCTGACCGGCAGCGCCGCGCCGTGCACCGCGCGCGCCGCGTCGCTCGCCAAGAAGCGGATCACCGCCGCCAAGTCGAGATGGAGTTGCAGCTGCGTGTGTCCTGCGCCGGTTGGTGGCGGCCGGCGTGTACGTCGCCGCCGGCGTGGCGATCGCGGTGGTCGAGCCGGGCTGAGCAGGGTGGCAGCGGCGGCTCAGCGCGGGCCGAGCGCCTCCAGCTCGGCTTGCAGCGTCAGCCAGCGCTCTTCGAGCACATGGGTCTCGGCGCCGATGTGCGCCAGCCGCCGGCCGAGATCGGCATAGCCGTCGGGCGCGGTGTCGGGCGCGGCGAGCGCCGCCTCGACCTCGGCCTTCTCGGCCGCCAGCCGTGCGAGCCGTGCCTCGGCCTGCTGCAGCTCGAGCCGCAGCGGCCGGGTTGCATCGGCCAGGCGCGCGCGCGACTGCTTGGCTGCCTTGCGGTCGTCGCGCGATGCCGGCGCGGCCGCGGCCTTGGACGGTGCAGCCGCGCCCTTGGTCGGTGCATCCGCGCCCTTGGCTGGCCGTGCCGCGGCCGCAGCGGCGGCCTTGCCCGGTCGTGCGACCGGCGGCGCCGCGGCCGCCTCGACTTGCGGCCGCCACACGGGCGGTGCGGCGCCGCGCGCCACCGCGCGCGCCACCTCGAGCAGCCAGCGCTGGTAGTCGTCGAGGTCGCCGTCGAAGGGCTGCACGCGGCCGCCGGCGACCAGCCAGAACTCGTCGCAGACCTCGCGCAGCAGCGCGCGGTCGTGGCTGACCAGCATCACCGTGCCCTCGAACTCGTTGAGCGCGATCGACAGCGCTTCGCGCGTCGTCAGGTCCAGGTGGTTGGTGGGCTCGTCGAGCAGCAGCAGGTTGGGGCGCTGCCACACCAGCATCGCCAGCACCAGCCGCGCCTTCTCGCCGCCCGACAGCGTGCCCACCGGCTGCTGCACCATGGCGCCGGAGAACTGGAAGCGGCCGAGGAAGTCGCGCAGCTCCTGCTCGCGCGCCGGCGGACCGACGTCGCGCGCGAGCCGCACCAGGTGCGCGAGCGGCCCGTCGTCGAGCTGCAGCAGGTCCAGCTCCTGCTGCGCGAAGTAGCCGATGACCAGGCCCTTGCCTTCGGTGATGCGGCCGGCCAGCGGCGGCAGCACGCGCGCGATCGTCTTGACCAGCGTGGACTTGCCCTGGCCGTTGGCACCCAGGATGCCGATGCGCTGGCCGGCGAGCACCGAGCGGTCGATGCCGCTGAGGATCGGGTGCTCGCCGTACCCGCAACACAGGCCGTCGAAGGCCAGCATCGGGTTGGGCAGGCTGGCCGGCTCGCGGAACTCGAACTCGAAGTCGGCCGCGGTCAGCACCGGCGCGAGCTTTTCCATCCGCGCCAGCGCCTTCACGCGGCTTTGCGCCTGGCGCGCCTTGGTGGCCTGCGCGCGGAAGCGGTCGATGAAGCGCTGCAGCTGCGCGATGCGCTCCTGCTGGCGGCCATAGGCGGCCTGCGCCTGCGCGATGCGCTCGGCGCGCATCTCCTCGAAGGCGCTGTAGTTGCCGCCGTAGCGCGTGAGCGTCTGCTCGTCCAGGTGCACGGTCACGCGGCTGATCGCGTCGAGGAACTCGCGGTCGTGGCTGATCACGACGAGCGTGCCCTCGAAGCGCTGCAGCCAGGCTTCGAGCCACACCAGCGCGTCCAGGTCCAGGTGGTTGGTGGGCTCGTCGAGCAGCAGCAGGTCGGCCGGGCACATCAGCGCGCGCGCCAGCTGCAGCCGCATGCGCCAGCCGCCGGAGAAGCTGTTCACCGGTGCGTCGAGCTGCGCGCTCGCGAAGCCCAGGCCGAGCAGCAGTGCCTGCGCGCGCGCACGCGCGTCGAAGGCGCCGGCCTCGTCGAGCGCCAGGTGCGCGTCGGCGATCGCGTGGCCGTCGCCGGCGGCCTCGGCCGCAGCCAGCGCGGCTAGCGCCTGCTGCAGCCGGCCGTCGCCCTGCAGCACGAAATCGGTGGCGCCGTCGCTGGTCTCGGGCATCGACTGCGCGACTTCGCCGATCACCCAGCGCGGCGGGATCTCGACCTCGCCCGCATCGGCGTGCAGCCGGCCGGCGAGCAGCGCGAACAGGCTCGACTTGCCGGCGCCGTTGCGCCCGATCAGGCCGACCTTCTCGCCCGGCTGCAGCGTCAGGTTGGCGCCTTGCAGCACCACCTTCACGCCGCGGCGCAGCGTCAGCTCGCGCAGCGTGATCACGCGAGCTGCTCCCGGCTCAGCAGCAGCACCTGGTCGTCGCCGGCGCTGGTGGCCAGCCACAGCGGCGCCAACTGCGCGAACGCGGCTTCGAAGTGCGCGCGCTCGTGGCCGATCTCGAGCACCAGCGCGCCCTGCGGCGCCAGGTGCGCGGCGGCGCCGGCCAAGAGGGTACGCACGAAGTCCATGCCGTCGCGGCCGCCGGCGAAGTTGCCGTCGAGCGCCGCCGCCGGCTCGGCGCGGTACTCGGGCGGCAGCGCCGCCATCGACGCGGCGTTGACGTAGGGCGGGTTGCACAGGATCAGGTCGTAGGCGCCGTCGGCGGCAGCCAGGCCGTCGCCGCGGCGCAGCCGGATGCGGCCCGCGAGCGCATGGCGCTCGAGGTTGCGCGCGGCGACCGCGAGCGCGTCGGCCGACAGGTCGGTGGCATCGACCGCGGCATCGGGCCAGGCCAGCGCCGCCAGCACCGCGAGGCTGCCGCCGCCGGTGCACAGGTCGAGCACGCGCCGCGGCTCGGCACCCAGCCAAGCGTCGAGCGTGCCGTCGGCCAGCACTTCGGCGATCAGCGAGCGCGGCACGATCACGCGCTCGTCGACGAAGAAGGGCACGCCCTGCAGCCAGGCTTCGCCGGTCAGATAGGCCAGCGGCCGGCGCGTGGCGATGCGCTGCTCGACGAGCGCCTCGACGGCGGTCTGCTCGGCCGGCGCGAGCACGCGCGCGGCCACGCCGTCCAGGTCGTCCAGCGGCAGGCGCAGGCGCCACAGCACTAGCCAGGCGGCCTCGTCGAAGGCGTTGGTGGTGCCGTGTCCAAAGCAAACGCCCGCCTGCTGAAGGCGGGCGCTGCTGCGCTCGACCAGTTCGATCAGCGTCACGCCAGCATCGCCTCCAGCGTGCGCCGGTAGATGTTCTTCAGGCGCTCGATGTCGTCCACCGCGACGCGTTCGTCCACCTTGTGGATCGTCGCGTTGACCGGGCCGAACTCGACCACCTGCGGGCAGATGCGCGCGATGAAGCGGCCGTCGGAGGTGCCGCCGGTGGTCGACAGCGCGGGCGTGACGCCGCACTCGGCCTCGATCGCCGCGCTCAGCGCGCGGCTCAGGGTGCCCGGCGGCGTCAGGAAGGTCTCGCCGCCGAGCGTCCAGTCGAGCCGGTAGTCGAGCCGATGGCGGTCGAGCAGCGCGTGCACCCGCGCCTTCAGGCCGTCGGGCGTCGATTCGCTGCTGAAGCGGAAGTTGAACTGCAGCTCGAGCTCGCCCGGGATCACGTTGCCCACGCCGGTGCCGGCGTGGATGTTGGACACCTGCCAGGTGGTCGGCGGGAAGTAGGCGTTGCCCTCGTCCCAGCGCGTGGCCACCAGCTCGGCCAGCGCGGGCGCGAGTTCGTGGATCGGGTTGCGCGCGAGCTGCGGGTAGGCCACGTGGCCCTGCACGCCGCGCACCACGAGCCGGCCCGACAGCGTGCCGCGGCGGCCGTTCTTGATCGTGTCGCCGAGCCGCTCGACCGAGGTGGGCTCGCCGACGATGCACGCGTCCAGGCTGATGCCTTGCTGTTGCAGCCATTCGACGACGCGCACCGTGCCGTCTACCGACGGGCCTTCCTCGTCGCTGGTCAGCAAGAAGGCGATGCCGCCGGCGTGCGCCGGGTGCTGCTGCACGAATTCTTCGACCGCGACCACCATCGCCGCGATCGAGGTCTTCATGTCGGCGGCGCCGCGGCCGTACAGGTGGCCGTCGCGCCGGTTGGGCACGAAGGGGTCGCTCGCCCAGTGCTCGATCGGCCCGGGCGGCACGGTGTCGGTGTGGCCGGCGAAGGCGAGCAGCGGGCCGGGGCGCGCGCCGCGGCGCAGCGCCCACAGGTTGGTCACGCGGAAGTCTTCCGGGCCGCGCACCAGCGTGTCGCAGCCGAAGCCGGCGCGCTGCAGCCGCTCGCCCAGCAGCGCCTGGCAGCCGCCGTCGTCGGGCGTGACGCTGGCGCGCGCGATCAGCGCCTCGGCCAGGTGCAATGCTTCCAAGGGCGGGCCTTCAGCGCGCGCCCAGCGGCGCCGGCCGCAGTTCGGGCGGCAGCACGTCGAGCGTGATCTCGGTGAACGAGGCTTCCTTCGGCTCCTCGGGCGCCGCCGCCAGCTTCGACACCGGCGCTGCCGCGTTATGCAGTCGCCACAGCAGGTTGGTCGGCGAATCGGCGAAGGCCAAGCCTTCGTCGCGCGCCACCACGCCTTCGGTGATCAGCCGCGCGATGTCGGCCTCGAAGCTCTGCGAGCCTTCGGCCAGCGACTTCTCCATCGCCTCCTTCACGCCCTGGATGTCGCCTTGCGCGATCAGCTCGGCCACCAGCACCGTGTTCAGCAGGATCTCCACCGCCGCGACGCGGCCGCCGCCCTGCGCGCGCAGCAGCCGCTGCGACACCACCGCGCGCAGGCCCGCCGCCAGGTCGGCCAGCAGCGCCGGCCGCGACTCGGGCGTGTAGAACGACAGGATCCGGCCGAGCGCGTGGTAGCTGTTGTTGGCGTGCAGCGTCGCCAGCACCAGGTGGCCCGACAGCGCGTAGGAGATCGCCGCGGTCATCGTCTCGCGGTCGCGGATCTCGCCGATCAGGATGCAGTCGGGCGCCTGGCGCAGCGCGTTCTTCAGTGCCACCTGCAGCGACGCGCAGTCGCGGCCGACCTCGCGCTGGTTGACCACCGAGCGCTTGTTGGTGAACAGGAACTCGATCGGATCCTCGATCGTCAGGATGTGGCCTGCCGCCTGCTGGTTGCGCCACTCGAGCATCGACGCCAGCGTCGTGCTCTTGCCCGTGCCGGTGGCGCCGACCATCAGGATCAGGCCGCGTTTCTCGAGCACCAGGCTGCCCAGCACCGGCGGCACGCCCAGCGAATCGAGCGCCGGGATGACGAAGGGGATGCAGCGGAACACCGCCGCCATCGTGCCGCGCTGGCGGAACGCCGACATCCGGAAGCTGCCGACGCCGGGCAGGCTGATCGCGAGGTTCAGCTCGCCGGTGTCGTCGAACTCCTCGAACTGCTGCGGCGTCAGCAGCTCGGCCAGCAGCTGGCGCACCTGCTGCGGCACCAGCACCTGGTCCGACAGCTGCAGGATCTGGCCGTTGATGCGGATCAGGATCGGCGTGTTCGCCGACAGGTAGACGTCCGACGCGTTGCGCTCGGCCATCAGCCGCAGCACCCGTTCCATGTTGCCTGTGCTCATGCGTCGTCCGGCGGGAATGTTGCAGCGGTTGGGAGGAAGCGGCGCCGGTGCGCTCAGGTGCGCAGCAGCTCGTTGATGCTGGTCTTGGCGCGGGTCTCGGCCGTGACCTGCTTGACGATCACCGCGCAGTACAGGCTGTGGCTGCCGTCGGCCGCCGGCAGCGAGCCGCTGACCACCACCGAGCCGGCCGGCACGCGGCCGTAGTGCACCTGGCCGGTGGCGCGGTCGTAGATCTTGGTGCTCTGGCCGATGAACACGCCCATGCTGATCACCGAGTTCTCCTCGACGATCACGCCTTCGACGACCTCGGAGCGCGCGCCGATGAAGCAGTTGTCCTCGATGATCGTCGGGTTGGCCTGCAGCGGCTCGAGCACGCCGCCGATGCCGACGCCGCCCGACAGGTGCACGTTCTTGCCGATCTGCGCGCAACTGCCGACGGTGGCCCAGGTATCGACCATCGTGCCTTCGTCGACGTAGGCGCCGATGTTCACGTAGCTGGGCATCAGCACCACGTTCTTCGCGATCCAGCTGCCGCGCCGCGCCACCGCCGGCGGCACCACGCGCACACCGGTGGCGCGCATCGCGGCCTCGTCGAGGTGCGCGAACTTCGGCTGCACCTTGTCGTAGAAGCCGAGGTCGCCGGCGTGGATCGGGCGGTTGTCGTTCAGGCGGAAGCTCAGCAGCACCGCCTTCTTGACCCATTGGTTGACGGTCCACCGGCCCACGCCCTGGCGCTCGGCCACGCGGATGCGCCCGGCGTTCAGGTCGGCGATGACTTCGTCGACCGCCTGGCGCACGTCGGGGGCGGAGGTGGCCGTGATCTGGTTGCGGCCTTCCCAGGCGAGGTCGATCAGGTTCTGGTGCTTGTGCGTCATGGGCGGCAGCCTCGGGTGTAGGCGTGGATGCGCTCGGCGGCGGCCACGCATTCGTCGGGGGCGGCGACCAGCGCCAGCCGGATGCGTCCGCGGCCCGGGTTGCAGCCGTGCGCATCGCGTGCGAGCAGGCTGCCGGGCAGGACCGAGACATTGTATTGAGCCAGCAGGCCGCGGGCGAAGGCGATGTCGTCGTCGCCGGGCACTGCCGCCCACAGGTAGAAGCCGGCGTCGGGGGTGCGCACCTCCAGCACTTCGGCCAGCAGCGGCGTGACTCGAGCGAACTTTTCACGGTACAGCGCCCGATTGGCCTGCACGTGTGCCTCGTCGCCCCAGGCGGCGAGGCTCGCGTGCTGCACCGTCGCGCTCATCGCGCTGCCGTGGTAGGTGCGGTACAGCAGGAAAGCCTTCAACAGGCGCGCGTCGCCGGCCACGAAGCCCGAGCGCAGGCCGGGGACGTTGCTGCGCTTGGACAGGCTGGTGAAGGCGACCAGGTTGCGCCAGTCGTCGCGGCCGAGCGCCCTGGCCGCCTGCAGCGCGCCCAGCGGCGGCTCGTCGCCGAACCAGATCTCGGAATAGCACTCGTCGCTGGCGATCACGAAGCCGTGGCGGTCGCTCAGCTCGAACAGCCGCTGCCATTCGGACAGCGGCATCACCGCGCCGGTCGGGTTGCCGGGCGAGCAGACGTACAGCAGCTGGGTGCACGCCCAGGTGGCGTCGTCGACCTGCGCCCAGTCGGCCGCGAAGTTGCGTGCCGGGTCGCTGTTGGCGAAGGCGGTTTGCGCCCCGGCGAGCAGCGCCGCACCTTCGTAGATCTGATAGAAGGGGTTGGGGCAGACCACGGTCGCGCCGGGGCGGGTCGGGTCGACCACCACCTGCGCGAACGCGAACAGCGCCTCGCGCGAACCGAGCACCGGCAGCGTCTGCGTGTGCGGATCGACGCTGACGCCGTAGCGCCGCTGCAGCCAGGCGGCGAAGGCCTCGCGCAGCGCCGGCTCGCCCGCAGTGGCCGGGTAGCGCGCCAGGCCCGGCAGCGCATCGACCAGCGCGCGTTCGATGAAGGCCGGCGTCGGGTGGCGCGGCTCGCCGATGCCCAGGCTGATCGGCGCGTGCGCGCTCGACGGCGTGATGTCGCGCGTGAGCTCGCGCAGGCGTTCGAAGGGGTACGGATGCAGGCGCGCGAGCAGCGGATTCATGCGGCCGATTATCCCGGCGCACCGGCGGCGGCGCCGCTCAGCCTTCGCCGCCGCTGCTCAGCCTTCGACGCGGCCGACCGCCTCGGCCGCGGGCAGCGCCACCGCCGGCGCCGGCTTCCAGCCCTTCTTGCGGTACTCGGCGACCACGTCGGTCCAGATGCCGCCGCGCACGTTCCAGCGTGCGTTCACGCGCACGAAGCGCGGCTTCGTCGCCGCGACGATGTCGTCGAGCACGGTGTTGGTCACCGCCTCGTGGAACGCGCCTTCGTCGCGGAAGCTCCAGAAGTACATCTTCAGGCTCTTCAGCTCGACGCACAGCCGGTCGCACACCATCTCGATGCGGAACTGCGCGAAGTCGGGCTGGCCGGTCAGCGGGCACAGGCAGGTGAATTCGGGCAGCTCGAAGCGGATCAGGTAGTCGCGCCCGGCAGCCGGGTTCGGGAACACGTGCAGCTGCTTGCTCGGTGCGCTCGGCGGCGTGGCCGGCTTTGCGCGCTGCGGCGGCGTGGGGCGGGTGCGGCTCATGGTCTGGGCTCGGCGCTTCGGGCTGGCGATCCTAGTGCAGTGTTCCACGCTATGCAGCACATAAAACCGCGCCTTTGCCGCCCTGGCGTCGTTGCAAATCCTCGCGATGCCACTGGGCATCGCTGCGGTTTGCGCCTAGCCAGGACGACAAATCC
>JAFEFZ010000316.1 GCA_018240325.1 Pseudomonadota bacterium | reverse complement strand
GCCGACCAGCGAGGCCGGCGTCTGCACGAACAGCGCGCGCAGGTGGTCGAAGCCGCCGGTACCGGCGGCCGGGTCGAAGCCGCCGGCACCGGCGGCCGGGTCGAAGCCGCCGGCACCGGCGGCCGGGTCGAAGCCGCCGGCACCGGAGGCCGGGTCGAAGCCGCCGGCAGCCGCCGCGGGTGCGACGAGACGGGCGGCGGCAGCAGCCGGTGCGGCCGCCAATGCGGCCGCCGGTGCCGGCACGGCAGCCGGCAAGGCCTGGTTGCCGGCGGCGGCCGCGTCGCCCGACGGCGGGCTCACGAGCCTTCTGCAGGGCGCCGGGTGGCCTGCGCCGCCTGCTGCTGCATCTGGCTGACCGCCAGCACCGCCTGGGTGCGCGTGCTGACGCCGAGCGCGCGCAGCACCGCGGCCACGTGATCCTTGACGGTTTCGACCGACAGGTTCAGGTCGCGCGCGATCAGCTTGTTGGGCTTGCCCTGCAGCAGCAGCGCGAGCACGTCGCCCTGGCGCGGCGTCAGCCCTACCGCCTCGAGCGAGGCCGGCGCCTTCTGGTGCGCGGCCGGGTTCGGCGCGCTGCCGGCCGGGCGCATCACGTCGGGCACGGTGTCGGCCTCGGCCGTCTCGACCGGATCCAGGCCGAGCATCATCGGCGGCACGTACAGCCCGCCCGACATCACCATGCGCAGCGCCTGGGTCAGCGTGTCGTTGGACGAGCGCTTGGGCACGAAGCCCATCGCGCCCAGGTCGATCGCGCGGATCACGTCGCTGGTGCGGTCGCTGGCCGAGACCACCACGATCGGCAGCGCCGGGTAGGCGGCGCGCAGCTCGGTCAGCACCTCGAAGCCGTCGGCGTCGCCGAGCGCCAGGTCGAGCAGCACCAGGTCGTAATCGGCGTCGCAGCGCAGCGCCGCGCGCGCCTCGGCGGCGCTGGCCGCGCCGACCACCGTGACGTCGTCCCCCAGCCCGAGGATCACCGTCTGCAATGCCGCCAGGATCAGCGGATGGTCATCGACCAGCAGCACCTTCATCGACACCCCTATGCGTGCTCGCCGCTGCGGCCGGCCGGCATCAGACGAAGCGGCGCGACACCGTCTCGGCCACGCAGGCCGGCTTGGCCGAGCCTTCCAGCTCCACCGTGGCCAGCACCGTGAGCTGCGCGCCCTGCTCGATCGGCTCGTAGCCCAGCAGCGCGAAGCGCCCGCGCACGCGCGCGCCCGCCGGCACCGGCGCGGTGAAGCGCACCTTGTTGAGCCCGTAGTTCACGCCCATGCGCACGTCGGCGATCGCGAACGCGGTCTCGAACAGCTCGGGGATCAGGCTGAGCGTCAGGAAGCCGTGCGCCACCGTCGTGCCGAAAGGCCCGCTCTTGGCGCGCACCGGGTCGACGTGGATCCACTGGTGGTCGCCGGTGGCGGCGGCGAACTGGTCGATCCGCGCCTGGTCCACCGTGATCCAGCCGCTGACGCCGACTTCCTGGCCCACCAGCGCCTGCAGCTCGTGCAGATGTGCAAAGACTCTCATCGCAGGATCCACTCCTTCAGCGGTTGCCATTGTTCGAGGTCGCGCTCGACGCGGCTGGGCGCGACGTCCCAGATCGTCAGCCCGCGTGCAGCGAGCTGCACGTAGTTCTGGGTGTCGCGCAGCCAGGCGACCACCGGTACGTCGAGCGTCGCCAGGTACTGGTGCAGCTGCTCGTTGGACAGCGTGTGCTCGCGCACGCGCATGCCCACCAGGCCGAGCTCGATCGACTTGGCGCGCGGGTGCTCGCGCAGCACCGTCAGGAAGGCGTGCGTCGCCTCGATGTCGAACAGGCTGGGCTGCAGCGGCACCAGCAGCCGCTCGGCGATGCGCAGCACCGCGTCGAGCTTCTTGCCGTGCAGCCCGGCCGGCGTGTCGAGCACGATGTCGGTGGTGCCCTTGGGCGGACGCACGATGTCGCGGTGGCTGGTTTCCTCCCAGCCGCGGATCAGCGGTGCGGCCGCCGGCCGCAGCGCCAGCCACCGGCGTGCCGACTGCTGGCGGTCGGCATCGCCCAGCATCACCGCGCGGCCCTGGCGCGCCAGCAGCCCGGCGATCTGGGTCGCGAGCGTGCTCTTGCCGACCCCGCCCTTGGGGTTGGCGACCACGATCACAGGCATCGGTTCCTCCACGGCATCGGTCGATGGTAGCCGGCCGCCGGCGCCCGGAACGCCCGGGCAAACCCAAGCCGCGCGCTGCCGCCGGGCCCGGCCACGGCCCGGCCTCGACCCGACCCCGTGGGCGCTTCAGCGCAGCCCGTCGGCCAACAGCTTGCAGCCGGTGAAGAACATGCCGGCGTAGGCGACGCGGTAGTACCAGGTCGCGTGGATCCGGCGCGCCAGGAACACGCCGAGCCACACGCCCATCGGCGCCAGCGGCGCGAGCAGCAGCGAAGTCGCCAGGTTGGCGCGGTCGAGCAGCCCCAGCGCCGCGTAGGGCCCCCACTTGGCGAGGTTGATCGCGGCGAAGAACACGGCGCTGGTGCCGGCGAAGCGCATCGGCGGCAGCCTCAACGGCAGCAGGTAGGCGTTCAGCGGCGGGCTGCCGGCGTGCGCGACGAAGCTGGTGAAGCCCGACGCGACGGCCAGGCCCTGCGCCGCCCAGCCCGGCAGCGGCGGCGAGCCGGCACGCGGCGCGAACAGCAGCCGCTGCGCGAGGAAGGCCAGCGTCAGCGCGCCGACGACGCCGGCCGTCGCCTGGGCCGACAACGCGCCGAACAGCAACGTGCCCACGCCGATGCCCACGAGCCCCGGCGGCAGCAGCCGGCGCAGCAGCGCCGGATCGCGCTCGCGCCACAGCTGCTGCAGCCCGGTGGCGTCCATGAGCAGCAGCAGCGGCAGCATGATCGCCGCCGCCTGCGGTACCGGCACCACCAGCGCCAGCAGCGGCGTGGCCAGCGCACCGAAGCCCGACAGGAAGCCGCTCTTGCCCAGCCCCATCAGCAGCACGGCCGGCACGGCCAGCGCGTAGAACGCAGGCGCGGTGATCAGCGGCCAGCCGGCCAGCATGTCGGGCATCGGCCGGATTGTCGGGCCGCCGCGGCGCGCGCTCGAGGAACGACGGGTCGCTGCCGGTTTCCTCGTCCCCTTGCGCGTGCACTTCAGTTGTGCAGGGTGCCGACGCGACACCCGCAACACATGAAGCGCCAGAAACGCCAGATTCCGACGGCCGCTGTTGGGCGGGTGCTGACTTTCGCAGGGTCCGCTGTTCGTCGCTGCGTTTCGGGGCCGCTGAGGCAAAGCCGGCACCGCCAGCGCGCTTCTTCAGCAAACCCCCACTGCGTCGAGCAGCGCGCGAACAGCGGTCTCGGTGTACCACCGCCCGGGCCGACGGCGGGGTGGCCAACGGAGTGAAAGCGCGCAGCGCTTCGGTGAAGGCTCATATCGCGCAGCGATGTGATGCCGGAGCCAATAAGAATTTGGCTGAACGGAGTTGGCCACCCCGTCGGCGGCCCCGTGCAGCACGTTTTCGCTGCCGAAGGATGGCCGCTTTCGCTGCAACAGCGAACGGCCGCAAGGGACCGAAAAGCCGACCGAAAGAGGAGCGCTTCTTCTCAGGAAAGCATGCCCACTACTGCCAACCCCTCGCCTCCCGACGACCGACGACCGACGGCCGGCAGCCGGATCCGGCCCGGCCGTCGCAGCAGTGCTCAATCCATCCGCAGCCGCACCGGCACGCGCCGCCCGTCGAAGCCGCCCGGCGCAGCGCCGAAGCGCCCGGCCAGCGCGCTGCCGCAGTGCGGGCAGCAGCCGTCGGCGCGCAATTCGTAGCGCCGGATCCGGTGCCAGTCGCGCTCGATCAGCGCCGCGCCGCAGCCGGTGCAGCAGGTGGTGCCACCTTCCAGGTCGTGCACGTTGCCGGTGTACACGTGCCGCAGCCCGTTGGCGCGCGCGATCCGGCGCGCGCGCTGCAGCGTCGCCGCGGGCGTGCGCGCCACCTCGGTGAGCTTGTAGTCGGGGTGGAAGGCGCTGAAGTGCAGCGGCACCTCGGGCCCCAGGTGGTCCGCCAGCCAGCGCGTCATCGCGTCCAGCTCGGCATCGCTGTCGTTCAGCCCCGGGATCAGCAGCGTGGTGATCTCGAGCCAGCAGCCGGTGTCGTGCCGGACGTACTGCAAGGTGTCGAGCACCGGCGCCAGGTGCGCGCCGGTCTGGCGGAAATAGAAATCGTCGCTGAAGGCCTTCAGGTCGATGTTGGCGGCGTCCATCTTCGCGAAGAAGGCGCGCCGCGGCTCCGGGTGGATGTAGCCGGCCGTCACCGCGACCGTCTGCACGCCCAGCGCGCGGCAGGCGTCGGCCGCATCGAGCGCGTACTCGGCGAAGATCACCGGGTCGTTGTAGGTGAAGGCCACGCTCGCGCAGCCGGCCGCGCGCGCGGCCTCGGCGATGCGCGCCGGGCTCGCCCGGTCCATCAGCCGGTCCATCTCGCGGCTCTTGCTGATGTCCCAGTTCTGGCAGAACTTGCAGGCCAGGTTGCAGCCGGCGGTGCCGAAGCTCAGCACCGCGCTGCCGGGCAGGAAGTGGTTCAGCGGCTTCTTCTCGATCGGATCGACGCAAAAGCCCGAGCTGCGCCCGTAGGTGGTGAGCACCATCTCGTCGCCGGCGCGCGCGCGCACGAAGCACAGGCCGCGCTGGCCGTCGTGCAGCCGGCAGTCGCGCGGGCACAGGTCGCACTGCAGCCGCCCGTCGGGCAGCGCATGCCACCACTGCGCCGGGTGCCGCGCGTCGTCGAAACGGTCGCGCCCGCCCACGCTCAGCCCTCGGTGAACCGGCGCACGCGGTAGCGCGCCAGGCGCAACTCGGCGTGCCAGAAACCGGCGTCCAGGCCGGCCTTGCGCTTGAGCTCGCGCAGGAAATCCGCCGGCTCGGGCAGCTGCGCCCACACCTGCGGCAGGAAGGTCGCGCGCGCGCCGCGCCACTCGAGCAGCACGCCATCGACGCCGGGCTCCAGCTGCCCGCGCGCATCGGCCTCGTCGCGCACCGGCAGCGGCTGCGGCGGCTCGAGCAGCGAGACCTCGACGCTCAGGCCGCGCCATTCGGCCGCGAGCAACGGCGCGAAGCGCGGATCCTCGAAGGCGGCGCCGCGGGCATTGGCGCGCACGTCGTCGTCGAGCGCGCACTCGGCGCGCAGCCGGCCGATGCAGCCGCGCAGCCGGCCGTCGCGGTGCAGCGTCACGAAGGTCGCACCCGGCAGCCGCAGTGCCGGGTGCGCCGGCTCGGGCACGCGCGCCCGGTCGAAGCGCTCGGCGATCGCGTTGCGCGCGCGGCTCAGCAGCGCCGGGCCGAGGGTGTCAGCACACGGCATCGACGTCGGCCTCGGCCGGCATCGCGGCCTGTCCCGGCGCGAACACCAGCGCCGCATAGCCGACCACGCGGCTGCGGTCGCCGGCGGTGTCGCCCGAATTGCGCAGGTCCAGCAGCCGCGGCTGCAGCCCGCGCCGCCGTGCGGCGAGCAGGGCGCCGTTCAGCGGCGTGGCGCCGCAGGCCTGCTCGTGGGTGATCGCCGGGCCCGGCTGCAGGATCTGCCGCACCGTCTGCGCGTCGGCCACCCGCGCCGGCCCGTAGCCGAGATAGTGCGACAGGTCGGTGCTGATCACGATCAGGGTCTCGCCGCCGCCCCACAGCCGCTCGAGCACTTCGGCCACCGCCTCGGCCGGCGCCTGCCCCACCGCCAGCGGCACCAGCGTGAAGCGGTCGAGCACCGTCTGCAGGAAGGGCAGCTGCACCTCGAGCGCGTGCTCGTGCGCATGCACCGCGTCGCTGCGCACCACCTGGGGCAGCGCAGCCGCGCGCGCACAGGCCTCGGCATCGACCGGCACCGCGCCGAGCGGCGTGTCGAAGGCCGCCGCCTCAGGCAGCGCCAGCCCGCGCAGCGCGGCATGGTGGGCCGGGCCGAGCAGCACCACCCGGCGATACTGCCTGCGCCGGCGCGCCAGGCGCGCATAGGCGTGCGCCGCCACCGCGCCCGAATAGACGTAGCCGGCATGCGGCACCACCAGCATCTTGGGCGCCGGCGCGGCGGCATCGCTGCCGGCATCGACGGCATCGAGCAGGCGCTGCACTTCGGCGCGCAGCGCCGCAGCGCCGGCTGGGTAGAAGCGGCCGGCCACTGCGCTCGGGCGATGCGGTTGCGTCATCACGTCCTCCGGATACAGGCCAATGTGGGGTGCGACGCCGCCCGCGTCAAGGGCGTCGGCGCGGACTTTGGCCGCGACGCGGCGCTGCTGCCGTACCGCCGCGCACAATGCCGGCCATGTTCCAGCCCTCGCAGCACGACGTGCGCCGCTTCTTCTGCGCGGTGCGGCGCAAGCTGCGCGACGGCAGCCCGCTGCTGCCGGTCGAGGCACAGGCGGCGCGCTGGGTCGGCGAGCACCCCGAGTACGACGCCGACCTGGCCGATGAAGAACGCGCGCTCGCCGCCGCCTACGCCGTCGAGGACGGCCGCGAGAACCCCTTCCTGCACCTGGCGATGCACCTGTCGATCGACGAGCAGGCGGCGATCGACCAGCCCGCCGGCATCCGCGCCGCGCTGCAGGCGCTGGCTGCGCGCCATGCATCGCTGCACGCGGCACACCACGACGTGATGGAGTGCCTGGGCGAGATGATCTGGCGATCGCAGCGCAGCGGCCTGCCGCCCGACGGCGAGGCCTACCTCGACTGCGTGCGCCGGCGCGCGCGCGGCTGAACGGCGCCGCGGGCGCAGGCTCAAGGCGCCGCCGCCGCGGCCGAAAACGGCGCAGGGGTCCCCGATCCGGGGGCCGGCCCGTCGCGTTGCAGGAGCCCGACGCATGATGCAGTTCTCGTCGCTGGAATCGGTCCGCCACCGTCTTGCCGTCGGCCGGCCGCTGCCGTTCAACGTGCGCGATGCCGACCGCACGCTGCTGCTCGCGCGCGGGCAGGTGATCGACAGCCACGACCAGCTCCAGGCGCTGTTCACCCGCGGCTGCCTGGTCGACCTGGCCGAACTGCGCTCGCCGCAGGACGCGGTCCGCCACGCGCCGGCCGAGCAGTTGCCGGCGCTGTGGAGCCGATGCCTGGACCGCGTCGGCCACACGCTGCTGCACTGCGAAGACGAGGGCTTCGCCGACGCGCTCGACGAGGTCAGCGGCCCGGTGCAGGCGCTGATCGAGCGCGACCCCGACCTGGCGATCTTCCAGGTGCTGCGCCAGGACGACCGCGACTGCACCCGCTACGGCGTGCGCCACTCGATCCACACGGCCATCACCAGCTTCCTGGTCGCGCAGCGGCTGGGCTGGGACGCGCCCGACCTGCAGCGGGTGTTCAAGGTCGCGCTGACGATGAACCTGTCGATGCTCGAGCTGCAGGGCCAACTCGCCGAGCAGACCACGCCGGTCACGCCCGAGCAGCGCCAGGCGATCCTGAGCCACCCCGAGCGCAGCGTCGCGATGCTGCAACTGGCCGGGGTGCGCGACGAGGCCTGGCTGCAAGGCGTGCGGCATCACCATGTCGCGCCCGACGGCAGCGGCTACCCGGCCGGCGTGGCCGAGGTCAACGACCACGCGGCGCTGGTGCGCCGTGCCGACATCTACACCGCCAAGCTCAGCCCGCGCAGCACGCGCGCGGCGATGGCCGCCGACCGCGCCGGCCGCGCGATGTTCATGCACGACCCGGGCAACTCGATGACGGCGGCGCTGGTCAAGGAGTTCGGCGTCTATCCGCCGGGCTGCTGCGTGAAGCTGGCGTCGGGCGAGACCGCGATCGTGGTGCGGCGCGGCGCCAGCGTGATCACGCCGCGCGTGGCCGTGCTCACCACCGCCGGCGGCCTGCCGCTGGCCGAGCCGCAGCCGCGCGACACCGCGCAGCGCGACCATGCGATCGTCGGCGTGATCGGCGAGCACGCGGCGCCGCTGCGCGTGCCGCCGGAGAAGCTGGTGTCGCTGGCGCTGGCCTGAACCCCGCCGCCCTGCACCGGCGGCCCCGCCGATGCGGGGCGGTCGCGCGCGCCCTCGCCGGCAGCCACGGCGACAATGCCGGCATCCGCCCGCCAGGAGCCCCGCCGCATGAACGCCCCGCTGCCGTTGCCCGCGCTCGACGCGATCCGCGCCCACGAAGACGAGATGGTGGCGCTGCGCCGCCAGATCCACGGCAACCCGGAACTGGCCTTCGAGGAGCACGCCACCGCCGACCTGGTGGCCGAGCGGCTGCAGCGCTGGGGCTTCGAGGTGCACCGCGGCCTGGGCAAGACCGGCGTCGTCGGCACGCTGCGCGCCGGCAGCTCCGACAGGCGCATCGGCCTGCGCGCCGACATGGACGCGCTGCCGATCGCCGAAACCAGCGGCAAGCCCTGGGCGAGCAAGGTCTTCGGCAAGATGCACGCCTGCGGCCACGACGGCCACACCGCGATGCTGCTGTCGGCGGCGCGCCACTTCGCGGCCACGCGCAACTTCGACGGCATCCTGCACCTGGTGTTCCAGCCGGCCGAGGAAGGCCTGGGCGGCGCGCGCCAGATGCTCGAGGACGGCTTCCTCGAGTTGTTCCCCTGCGACGCGATGTTCGGCATGCACAACATGCCGGGCAAGCCGGCCGGCAAGTTCGTCGCGGTGCCCGGCTACGCGATGGCCAGCGCCGATACCTGCATCGTCAAGGTGCGCGGCGTGGGCGGCCACGGCGCGATCCCGCACAAGGCGGTCGACGCGATCGTCGCGGCGTCGAGCATCGTGATGGCGCTGCAGACGATCGTGTCGCGCAACGTCGACCCGCTGCACACGGCGATCGTGTCGGTCGGCGCGTTCCACTCGGGCGAGGCGCCCAACGTGCTGCCGCAGGAGGCCGAGCTGCGGCTGACGGTGCGCGCCTTCCGCCCCGAGGTGCGCGACCTGCTGGAACAGCGCATCGGCGAGATCGCGCGCACGCAGGCCGCGGTGTACGGCGCCACCGCCGAGGTCGACTACATCCGCCGCTATCCCGTCTTGAACAACCACCCGGAGCCGACCGAGTTCTGCAAGCAGGTGATCCGCGACTGGCTGGGCGGCGAGGCGCTGGTCGCCGATGCCGAGCCGGTGGGCGGCAGCGAGGACTTCGCGTTCTTCCTGGAGAAGGTGCCCGGCTGCTACGTGTTCATCGGCAACGGCGAGGGCACGGAAGGCGGCTGCATGGTGCACAACGCCGGCTACGACTTCAACGACCGCGTGCTGTCCACCGGCGCCAGCTACTGGGTCAAGCTGGCCGAGGCCTGGCTGCGCTGATGCACGCGTGGAAGATGCCGCGATGAACACGACCGCGTTCTGCGCCGCCGTCGCCGTGGCCGGTGCGCTGCTCGGCGGTTGCTCCTCGGCCACGACCGAGGTGCTGCCGCCGACCGTCAGCGTGTCGATCGGCCAGCAGCTGATCGACCTGAAGCAGGCCCGCGACGCGGGCGCGCTGTCCGAGCACGAGTATCAGGTGCAGGTCCGGCGCGTGATCGATTCGGCCCGCTAGTGCAGTGTTCCACTCTGTGCAGCACTCGAGAAAACCGATGGATTTGTCGTCCTGGCTAGGCGCAAACCGCAGCGATGCCCAGTGGCATCGCGAGGATTGGCAACGACGCCAGGGCGGCACAGGCGCGGTTTTATGTGCTGCACGGAGTGGAACACTGCACTAGAGGCGTGATGGCCATGACCCGCCGCCGCCGCCGCTGCGTCCTGCCCGCGATCGCGCTGGTCCTCTTGGCGAGCCTGTCCGGCTGCGGCAGTTCGTCGAAGGCGAGCGTGACCGTCAAGGGCTCGACGACCGTTTCCGTCGGGCAGGAACTGCTGGATCTGAAGCGCGCACTGGACGAAGGCGCCATCAGCCAACGCGACTACGACAAGGTGCGCGCGATCCTGCTCAGCCGCAAGCCTTGAGCGGCGCCGCCGGTCCGGCGCGATCGCCGCCGGCGCGAAACTCAGCTGAGCCGCGCAACGCCGCGGCCGCCGGCGCCGCCGACAGCGGGCGTGCTTCGTTCGTGGCCTGGGTGATGGCCAGGCGGTTCACGCCGGCGAGCAGCGACACGGTCACCAGCATGGCCAGCACCAGGGCGACGGCTCGGGAAGGGGCGCGGTTCATCTTGGGCTCCTGCGGTGTCGATCAGCGATGGCCGGCATGATCGGCCGCAGGCCCGTGCCCGCCAACCGCGCTGCGACGAAGCGAACGGCGGTGCGGACAGGCTGCAGCGGGCGCGGATGGTCGGCGCCGCGGCGGCCGCCGCGGCGCCGCCTATAGTGCGGCACATGCGCTACACACCCCGCCGTCCCGGCCGCAGCGAGTTCGTCACGCTGCGCCGGCTGAAGATGCACATGGTCTGCTGGGGCGACGCATCGCTCGTGCGTCCCGGCCGCCCGCCGCTGCTGCTGATGCATGGCTGGATGGACGTGGGCGCTTCGTTCCAGTTCACCGTGGACGCGATGCGCGACGACCGGCTGGTCGTCGCCGCCGACTGGCGCGGCTTCGGCCTGAGCGACCCGACGCCCAGCGACTGCTACTGGTTCGCCGACTACCTGGGCGACCTCGATGCGCTGATCGACCACCTGAGTCCCGATGCGCCGGTGGACCTGGCCGGCCACAGCATGGGCGGCAACATCGTGATGAGCTACGCCGGCGTGCGCCCGCACCGGGTGCGCCGGCTCGTGAACATGGAAGGCTACGGCGTGCCCGATGCGCGCGCCGCACAGGCACCGAAGCGGCTGGCGCAGTGGCTCGACGAGCTGAAGCAGCCGCCGCGGCTGCGCAGCTACGACAGCCTGGCCGGCGTCGCCCGCCAGCTCGTCAAGACCAACCCGCGGCTCGACCCGGCAAGGGCCGAGTGGCTGGCGGCGCGCTGGTCGCGCGTGGGCGACGACGGCCGCCGCCACATCCTCGGCGACGCCGCCCACAAGATCGTCAACCCGGTGCTGACGCGCACCGAGGACGTGCTCGCCACCTGGGGCGCGATCGCCGCGCCGCTGCTGTGGGTCGAAGGCGACGGCAAGGACTTCGAGGGCTGGTACGGCGGCCGCTACACGCGCGCGCAGTTCGAGCAGCGCCTGGCCGCCGTGCCGCAGGTGCAGCGGCTGCGGCTGCAGCCCTCGGGGCACATGCTCCACCACGACCAGCCCGAGGCGCTGGCGCGGGCGCTGGAGGCGTTCCTGGACGGCGATCGGCCCGCGGCCTGAGGCGCCCGCGCGCACCGCCGGCCCGGGCCGCGGGCGCGCGCAGGCGCCATGCCAGAATCGCCGCCATGGACATCGAACGCATCAACCAGATCGGCTCGCTGCTCGCCGACCTGCAGGACCGCACCGAGCAGCTCCGGGGGTATCTTTGACTACGAGCGCAAGTCGCTGCGGCTGAACGAAGTCAACGCCGCGCTCGAGAACCCGGCCGTCTGGAACGAACCCAAGCGCGCGCAGGAACTGGGCCGCGAGAAGAAGTCGCTCGAGACCGTGGTCGGCACCATCGACCACCTGAGCCGCGAGCTGGCCGACCACACCGAGCTGTACGAGCTGTCGAAGGCCGACGCGGACTTCGACGCGCTCGCGCACATCGACGCGGCCGCGCAGGCGCTGCGCGCGACGGTCGAGGAGATGGAGTTCCGCCGGATGTTCAGCAACCCGGCGGACCACCTGTCGTGCTTCGTCGACATCCAGGCCGGCGCCGGCGGCACCGAGGCGATGGACTGGGCGCAGATGCTGCTGCGCCAGTACCTGCGCTACTGCGAGCGCAAGGGCTTCAAGGCCGAGGTGCTGGAAGAAACCGAAGGCGACGTCGCCGGCATCCGCAGCGCGACGATCAAGGTCGAGGGCGAGTACGCGTACGGCCACCTGCGCACCGAGACCGGCGTGCACCGGCTGGTGCGCAAGAGCCCGTTCAACGCCGCCGGCAGCCGCGAGACCAGTTTCGCCAGCCTGTTCGTGTACCCGGAGGTCGACGAGTCGATCGAGATCGAGATCAACCCGGCCGACGTGCGCACCGACACCTACCGCGCCAGCGGCGCCGGCGGCCAGCACATCAACAAGACCGACTCGGCGGTGCGGCTGACGCACGTGCCCACCGGCATCGTCGTGCAGTGCCAGAACGACCGCAGCCAGCACCGCAACCGCGACGAGGCCTGGGCGATGCTGCGCAGCCGCCTGTACGAGCACGAGATGCGCAAGCAGCGCGAAGCGCAGCAACAGCTCGAGGACAGCAAGACCGACGTCGGCTGGGGCCACCAGATCCGCAGCTACGTGCTCGACTCGAGCCGCATCAAGGACCTGCGCACCAGCGTCGAGACCGCCAACACCCAGAAGGTGCTCGACGGCGACCTCGACATGTTCATCGAAGCCAGCCTGAAGCAGGGGCTGTAGCCGCGGCGCGCCGGCCCGGCGCACCGCCGGCCTCGGCCCCGCCGCGACCCGACCGACCGAAACCCGACTGACCAGACCCCATGCGCGAAGGCACCGCCCCCACCATCCGCCGCCTCGACTACGCGCCGCCGCCGTACCGCATCCGCTCGGCGGCGCTCACCTTCGACCTGGACCCGGCCAAGACGCTGGTCGCCAGCCGCCTCGAGATCGAGCGTGCGCCGGGCAGCGCCGAGCAGCCGCTGGTGCTCGACGGCGAAGGCCTGACGCTGCTGCGCGTGCTCGCCGACGGCGACAGCGTGTCCTTCCACGAAGAGCCGGGCCGCCTGGTGATCGAGCCGCCGCCGGGGGCCGAGCGCTTCGTGCTCGAGATCCGCAACACGGTCGCGCCCGACAAGAACACCGAGCTGTCGGGCCTGTACACCAGCAGCGGCGGCTTCTACACGCAGTGCGAGGCCGAGGGCTTCCGGCGCATCACCTACTTCATCGACCGGCCCGACGTGATGGCCGCCTACACCGTCACGCTGCGCGCCGACCGCACGCAGTACCCGGTGCTGCTGGCCAACGGCAACCTTGTCGAGCAGGGCGCGCTCGACGGCGGGCGCCACTACGCCACGTGGCACGACCCGCACCCCAAGCCCAGCTACCTGTTCGCGCTGGTCGCGGCCGACCTGGTGTGGCGCGAGCAGCGCATCCGCACCCGCGCCGGGCGCGAGCACCTGCTGCAGATCTACGTGAAGCGCGGCGACCTGGGCCGCACCGAGCACGCGATGGCCTCGCTGATCGCGGCGCTGGTGTGGGACGAGGCGCGCTTCGGCCTGGCGCTGGACCTGGAGCGCTACATGGTCGTGGCGGTCGACGACTTCAACTTCGGCGCGATGGAGAACAAGGGCCTGAACCTGTTCAACACGCGCTGCGTGCTGGCTTCGCCCGCCAGCGCCACCGATGCCGACTTCCTGGCGGTGGAAAGCGTGGTCGCGCACGAGTACTTCCACAACTGGACCGGCAACCGCATCACCTGCCGCGACTGGTTCCAGCTGTCGCTGAAGGAAGGCCTGACCGTCTTCCGCGACCAGGAATTCAGCATGGACATGGCGGGCAGCGCGTCGGCGCGCGCCGTCAAGCGCATCGAGGACGTGCGCCAGCTGCGCACGCTGCAGTTCCCCGAGGACGCCGGCAGCATGGCGCATCCGGTGCGCCCCGACGCCTACGCGGCGATCAACAACTTCTACACGCCCACCGTCTACGAGAAGGGCGCCGAAGTGGTGCGCATGCTGCACACGCTGGTGGGCCGCGACGGCTTCGCGCGCGGCATCACGCGCTACTTCGAGCGCCACGACGGCCAGGCCGTGACCTGCGACGACTTCGTGCGCGCGGTGGCCGACGCCAACCCCGATTCGCCGCTGGCCGGCCGCTTCGACGCCTTCATGCGCTGGTACGGCCGCGCCGGCACGCCGCGCGTCAGCGCCCGCGGCGTGCACGACCCGGCGAGCGCCACCTACACGCTGACGCTGACCCAGCGCTCGGGCCCGCCGGGCTCCGAGCCGCTGCTGGTGCCGGTGCTGGCCGCGCTGCTCGACGCCGGCGGCCGGCCGCTGCCGCTGCAGCTGGCCGGCGAAGCCGCGCCGCGCGGCACCGAGGCGCTGCTGCTGCTCGAACGGGCCGAGCAGGCGTTCGTGTTCCACGGCGTCGCGACCGAGCCGGTGCCGTCGCTGCTGCGCGGCTTCTCGGCGCCGGTGCTGCTCGACGACGGCCTGGGCGACGCCGCGCTGCTGACGCTGCTGGCGCACGACACCGACCCCTTCAACCGCTGGGAAGCCGGCCAGCGCCTGGCGCTGAACCGGCTGCTGGCGGCGCTGCACGCAGGCAGCGCGCAGGTCGGCTTCGACGACGCCTTCGAGCAGGCGATGCGCGGCGTGCTGCGCCATCCGCAGCTCGACCCGGCGTTCAAGGCGCTGGTGCTGACGCCGCCGTCCGAGATCTACCTGGCCGAGCAGCTCGACAGCGCCGACCCGCAGCGCATCCACGCGCTGCGCGAGAGCCTGCTCGACCAGCTGGCCGAGCGGCTGCACGCCGACTGGGCCTGGGCGCACGAGCAGCATGCGGTGCGCGCCGCCTACAGCCCCGACCGCGCGCAGGCCGGCCGACGCACGCTGGCCAACCAGGCGCTGGCGATGCTGTGCCGGCACGCGGTGCGCCACGGCAATCCGGTGTGGCAGGGGCGCGCGTACCAGCAGCTGAAGGACGCCGCCAACCTGAGCGACCGGCTGGCGGCGCTGACGGCGCTGCTCGATGCCCGCGCCGAGCTGGCGGCGCGCGCGCTCGAGCAGTTCCACGCGGCGGCGCAAGGCGACGCGCTGGTGCTCGACAAATGGTTCGAGGCGCAGGCGCTGGCCGCGGCCGGCGCCGACGGCGGCCGCGTGCTGGCGCGCGTCAAGGCGCTGGCGGCGCATCCGGACTTCTCGCTGCGCCAGCCCAACCGCGTGCGCGCGCTGGTGGTGGCGTTCTGCCGCCGCAACCCGGCCGCCTTCCACCGGCCCGACGCCGCCGGCTACGTGTTCTGGGCCGAGATGCTGGCCGCGCTCGACCCGGTCAACCCGAGCATCGCCGGCCGCCTGGCGCGCGCGATGGACCGCTGGGCGCACCTGGCCGAACCGATGCGCAGCGGCGCACGCGAGGCGATCGCGCGCGCCGCCGCGCGCCCCGACCTCAGCGCCGACGTGCGCGAGATCCTGACCCGCGCGCTGGAGGCCGCATGAACCGCATCACCCTGACCCAGTACCTGGTCGAGCAGCAGCGCGAGCACGGCCGTATCCCCGGGCAGCTGCGGCTGCTGATCGAGGTGGTCGCGCGCGCCTGCAAGCGCATCGCGATCTCGATCAACAAGGGCCCGCTCGACGACGTGATCGGCACCGCGCACACCGAGAACGTGCAGGGCGAGGTGCAGAAGAAGCTCGACGTCATCTCCAACGAGGTGCTGATCCAGGCCAACGAATGGGGCGGCCACCTGGCGGCGCTGGCCAGCGAAGAGATGGACTCGATCCACCTGGTGCCCAACCGCTACCCGCAGGGCGAATACCTGCTGCTGTACGACCCGCTCGACGGCTCGTCCAACATCGACGTCAACGTCAGCATCGGCACGATCTTCTCGGTGCTGCGCAAGGTGGGCCACCACCACGGCGTCAGCGAGCAGGATTTCCTGCAGCCCGGCCGCTTCCAGGCGGCCGCCGGCTACTGCGTGTACGGCCCGCAGACGCAGATCGTGCTGACCGTGGGCGACGGCGTGTCGGTGTTCACGCTCGACCGCGAGCTGGGATCGTGGGTGCTGACCGAGCAGAACGTGCAGATCCCCGAGGACACCAAGGAATTCGCGATCAACATGAGCAACGCCCGGCATTGGGCGGCGCCGGTGCGGCGCTACATCGACGAATGCCTGGCCGGCACCACCGGCCCACGCGGCAAGGACTTCAACATGCGCTGGGTCGCGAGCATGGTCGCCGACGTGCACCGCATCCTGTGCCGCGGCGGCGTGTTCCTGTACCCGTGGGACGCGCGCGACCCCGACAAGCCCGGCAAGCTGCGGCTGATGTACGAGGCCAACCCGATGGCCTTCCTGATCGAGCAGGCCGGCGGCGCGGCCACCAACGGCCGCCAGCGCATCCTCGACCTGATGCCGTCCAAGCTGCACGAGCGCGTGGCGGTGGTGCTCGGCTCGAAGAACGAGGTCGCCCGCGTGACCGCCTACCACGTCGAGGCCGACGGCAAGCCGGCATGACGCTGCCGCAGACGATCGAGCTGCACCCCGCCGGCGCGGTGCGCGCCAGCGTCGTCGTGCTGCACGGCCTGGGCGCCGACGGCACCGATTTCCTGCCGCTGGCCGACGAGATCGATCCGGCGGCGGCCGGGCCGGTGCGCTGGGTGTTTCCGCGTGCGCCGCAGCGCGCGGTCACGATCAACGGCGGCCAGCACATGCGCGCCTGGTACGACGTGTACGCCGGCTTCGAGCGCGGCATGCGCGAGGACGAGGCCGGGCTGCGCGAAGGCTTCGCGCTCGCGCAGGCGGTGATCGCGCGCGAGGTCGAGCGCGGCGTGCCGGCGGCACGCATCGTGCTGGCCGGCTTCTCGCAAGGCTGCGCGATCGCACTCGGCGCCGGATTGCGCTGCCCGCAGCGGCTGGCCGGGATCGTCGGCCTGTCCGGCTATCTGGCGCTGGCGCAGGCGACCCCGGCCGAGCGCCACCCGGCCAACGCGGCCACGCCGGTGCTGCTGGCGCACGGCACCCACGATCCGGTGGTCGACATCGCGCGCGGGCGCGCCGGCCGCGACGCGGTGGCCGCGCTCGGCAACCCGGTCGAGTGGCACGAGTACCCGATGGAGCACGCGGTGTGCCTGGAGGAGATCCGCGCCGTCGAGCGCTTCCTGCAGCGCGTGCTGCAGGCGCCGGCGCCCTGAGCGGCCGCGCGCTGCGTGCGCAGGCCCGGCCCGGCAAGCCGCCGGAACCGGTGATGACCTACGGCAAGCTGCCCGGCGACACCCCGGATGGCTGGAGGTCCATCCGGATCGAGCCCGACGGCAAGCCCGACTTCCCGGCGGGCGCGCCCTGACTCATCGGCCGGCCCACCGACCAGCCCCGGAAGACCTGCCGGTTGAAGCTCGACGCCGGCGGCGGCGAAGTCGCCGGCATGGGCATGCGCAAGCGCTGACGGGCCTGCGCCTGCGGCATCTCGAGGACCTGGCGCACTCCGCCGCATCGGCCGCAGCGGACTTGGCCGCAGCGACGCCGGCCATGCCGGCGCGGGCGCAGCGCGCCGGATCAGGGCCGCAGCACGCGCGGCACCGGCGCCGGCCGCAGCCGGTAGGCGTCGGGCATGCCCGAGCCCAGCAGCGGCCGCAGGTACATGCGGAAGGCATCGGTCACGTCGGTGCCGCTGGGCGCGATGAATTCATCGTCCATCGCCCGCGTCTTGCCGGCCACCGCCGCCAGCGGCAGCAGTTCGTAGTCGGCCGAATAGAAGCCGGTGCGCTTGATCGCCACCGAGCCGTCGGCCACCTCGCCCTGCCAGCCCCACATCGCGAACTGCACCGCCTTCTCGCCGACTTCGCGCGCCTCGCGCGCATCGACGTCGGACACGCAGCCGATGAAGCTGCGCTGCAGGTAGCCGAAGGTGTCGCCGCGCACCCGCTTGATGCCGAGCGCCGCCTTGATGTGCTCGCACAGCAGGTCGGCGAGCGCGCCGGTGCCCGACAGCTGCAGGTTGCCGTGCGCGTCGTGCTCGAGCCGCTGGCTCAGCTGCGCCAGCACCGGCCGGCCGGAGGCGTCGTGGATGCCCTCCGACACGGCCACCACGCAGCGGCCGTGGCGGTCGCAGGCGGCCTTCACGTCGGCGAGGAAGGCGTCGAGCGAGAAGTCGCGCTCGGGCAGGTAGATCAGGTGCGGGCCGTCGTCGGGGAACTTCTTGCCCAGTGCCGACGCCGCCGTCAGGAAGCCGGCGTTGCGGCCCATCACCACCGCCACGTACACGCCGGGCAGCGCCGCGTTGTCGAGGTTGGCGCCGGCGAAGGCCTGGGCGACGAAGCGCGCCGCCGACGGGAAGCCGGGCGTGTGGTCGTTGGCGACCAGGTCGTTGTCGATCGTCTTCGGGATGTGGATGCAGCGCAGCGGGTAGGCGGCCTTGTGCGCCTCTTCGCTGACGATGCGCACCGTGTCCGACGAATCGTTGCCGCCGATGTAGAAGAAGTGGCCGACGTCGTGCGCGCGCAGCACCTCGAAGATCTGCCGGCAGTACTTCAGGTCGGGCTTGTCGCGCGTGGAGCCCAGCGCCGAGCCGGGCGTGGCGGCGACCAGCTCCAGGTTGTGGCTGGTCTCGCGCGTCAGGTCGACGAAGTCTTCCTGGATGATGCCGCGCACGCCGTGGTGCGCGCCGTAGATGCGCTCGACGTTGCCGAAGCGGCGCGCCTCGAGCACCACCCCGACCAGCGACTGGTTGATCACCGCGGTCGGGCCGCCGCCCTGCGCGACAACGATCCTGCTGCCTGCCATCGATGGTGCTCCTGCGGCCCGGGACGGTGAATTGTGCCGCTGCCGGGCGCGGGCTGCCGAAGGGCTGCCGCTACAATCGCGGGCTTGCCTGATGCCGGTGTAGCGCAGTGGTAGCGCAGCTGCTTCGTAAGCAGTTGGTCGGGGGTTCAAATCCCTCCACCGGCACCACCTCTTCCCGCGCACGCGCGCACCGCCCCGGTCCTCCGGTCGTGCAGCGGCCAGCCGCCGCGATCGCCCCCTTGGCGCGCGCCAACCCGGGCGGCGCGCTGCGGGTGCTGCGGCGCCAGCGAAGGAGCCCGTGATGCCCGACCCTGCCGCTGCGGCAGCCCCGCCGGCCGAGGCCGTGCTCGAGCCGCTGCTGCCGATCATCGACCCGCACCACCACCTGTGGGACCTGCCGGGCAGCCGCTACCTGTTGCCCGAACTGCTCGCCGACACCGGCAGCACCGATGCGCAGGGCGAGCGCCACGACATCCGCGCGACCGTCTTCGTCGAATGCGCGGCGATGCACCGCGCCGGCGGCCCCGAGGCGCTGCGGCCGGTGGGCGAGACCGAATTCGTCAACGGCATCGCGGCGATGAGTGCCAGCGGCCTGTATGGCCCGACGCGCGTCGCAGCCGGCATCGTCGCGTTCGCCGACCTGCGCCGGGGCGCTGCGGTGCGCGACGTGCTCGAGGCGCACATCGACGCCGCGCGCGGGCGCTTTCGCGGCATTCGCCACGCGGCGGCCTGGCACGCCGACCCGCGCATCCGGCGCTCGCATTCCAAGCCGCCGCCGGGCCTGCTGCTCGACCGTGCCTTTCGTGAAGGCTTCGCGCAGCTCGCGCCGCTGGGCCTGAGTTTCGACGCCTGGCTGTTCCACCCGCAGCTTCCCGAACTCACCGACCTGGCGCGGGCCTTTCCCGACACGACGATCGTGCTCGACCATTTCGGCGGGCCGTTGGGCATCGGCCCCTACGCCGGCCAGGCCGACGCGGTGTATGCGCAGTGGCGGCGCGATCTGGACGCGCTCGCGCAATGCCCGAACGTGGTCGCCAAGCTGGGCGGGCTGAACATGCCGATCAACGGCTTCGGCTGGCACAAGGGCGGGCGGCAGCCCGGTTCCCAGCAACTGGCCGACGCGACCGCCCGCTACTACCTGCACACGATCGACCGCTTCGGCCCGGCGCGCTGCATGTTCGAGAGCAACTTCCCGGTCGACAAGGTGTCGTGCCCGTACCTGGTGCTGTGGAACAGCTTCAAGCGCCTGGCGCAGGGCTTCAGCGCAGCCGACAAGGCGGCGCTGTTCCACGATACCGCCGCACGGGTCTACCGGCCGGCAGCCGGCTGACCGCGGCGCGGCCGGCCGATCAGGCCGCCGCCAGCGAAACCGCCGCTGTCTTCAGCGGCAATGCGGCGCAGGCGCCGTCGAAGACCTCGCGCGCGCAGTCGTGGCAGCAGCCGCACGACGACGCGACGCGCGTGTCGTCCTGCAGCACCTCGAAGTTGCGCGTTCCCGACGCCACTTCGACTTGGATGTCACGGTCGGAGATGCGATGGCACAGGCAGACGATCATGGTGCGGGGCAACGTTCATGTTCGGCGTGTCCGCACTGTACATCGAATAGGAATGCTTCTCAATAATATTGTTGATCCGTCATCAGGGGAATGTGCCGGACTTCACCCGCCCTCGCCCATCTGCGACTGCAGCCAGTTGGGCTCGCCCACCTGCGCGACCAGCGCGATCTGGGTCTCGAGGTGGTCGATGTGCTCTTCGGTGTCGTCGAGGATCTCGACCAGCAGCGCGCGCGACACGAAGTCGCGCACCGATTCGCAATGGGCGATCGCCTCCTTCAGGTGCGCCTGCGACGCCTGCTCGACCTTCAGGTCGCACTGCAGCGTCTCGACCGGCGTCTCGCCGATCAGCAGCTTGCCCAGGTCTTGCAGGTTGGGCAGGCCGTCGAGCATCAGGATGCGCTCGATCAGCCGGTCGGCATGCTTCATCTCCTCGATCGACTCGTCGCGCTCGTGCTTGGCCATGCGCCCGTAGCCCCAGTTCTGCAGCATGCGGCCGTGCAGGAAGTACTGGTTGATCGCGGTGAGCTCGAGCTTCAGCTGCTGGTTCAGATGGCTCAGGACCTTGGCATCGCCTTTCATCGTCCTCTCCTTCGAGTTGTCGGTGCTCCGATTGTGGACTGTGCAGGCGCGCGCCGCGTCAGCGTGCGGCCGGCGGCTCCTGGTCGGACGGGATCGCGGCCAGGTAGCGGAAGAAGGCTGCCGACCGGTTGATGTACGGCGCTTCGCCGCCCAAGGGCAGCATGCTCGAAGCCTTGTGCGCGCGCGTCAGGCTGTAGAAGTTCCACTGGCCCGGCCCGCGGCGCTCGATCACGTAGAAGTTCTGCAGGCCGCCCGGCTCGAACAGCGTGACCAACAGCTTCTTCACCGGCGTCACGTTCTCGCTGCTCCACCACAGCCGGTCGTGGTCGGCGCGAAGCACGTGCTCGCGGTACACGTTGATGCCGGCGCTGCGGTTGTCGCTTTGCGCGTAGTCGAGGCTGCGGCCCTCGGCCAGTTCGGCCGGCTTGAAGTCCGCGCGCCGCGCCGCCGCGTCGGGGCCGGTCAATGCATAGGCATCGGTGAGCAGCGGCTGCCAGTTCTTCTCGGTGGTGGACCAATAGCGCATCCCCTTCTTCGCGGAGATGGCGCCGACGCGCGCGCGCAGGCCTTCCATGTCGCCGTCGTAGCGGAAGCTGCCGGCCAGCGCCACCAGGATGTCGGCCTCGGCGGGCGACCAGCCGGTGCAGGCCGGCGGCACCCAGGTTTCGGCCGCCCTGCCCCGCCATGCGCGCACGTTCGGCGGCGCACCCGGCTCGGCGAACGCGGGCAGCGCCGCGCCGGCGCAGGGCGGATGCGGGCCGTCGTCGGCGGCTGCCGCCGCGCACGCGCCGGCCAGCAGCAGCCACAGCACCGCCGCCAGGGTGCGCACGATCGCGGACAGGCTCGTCGTCGGCTTGTTCATCTGCGCCCCCCACGACGCCCGGCCGAGCATCGATGCGCGCATCGTAGGGCAGCGTGATCGGGTCGGCTACAGTCGGCCGGTCAAACCCGATCCCGCACCTGTCGGAAGGAGGCAGCCGCGATGTTCCAGCCCGATCTGATGCAAGGCCAGCGCATCCTCGTCACCGGCGGCGGCACCGGCCTGGGCCGGGCGATGGCCGAGAAGTTCCTGGCGCTGGGCGCCGACATCGCGATCTGCGGCCGGCGCAAGGCGGTGTGCGACGCCACCGCCGACGCCTGGCGCGCGCAGTTCCCCGGCCGACGCATCGACACCTTCGGCACCGACATCCGGGTCGCACAGGCGGTGGACGACATGGTCGAGGCGCTGTTCGCCGACGGCGGCCTGACCGGGCTGGTCAACAACGCCGCCGGCAACTTCATCTCGCCGACCGAGGCCTTGAGCCCGCGCGGCTTCGACGCGGTTGCGGGCATCGTGTTCCACGGCAGCTTCTACGTGACGCAGGCGGTCGGCCGGCGCTGGATCGAGCAGGCCAGGAGCGGCGCCTGGCAGCGCGGCATGCCGTACCGCAGCGTGATGAGCATCATCACCACCTGGGTGTTCAACGGCAGCCCCTACGTGGTGCCGTCGGCGATGAGCAAGGCCGGCATCCACGTGATGACCAAGTCGCTCGCGGTCGAGTGGGCCCCCTACGGCATCCGGCTGAACGCGGTCGGGCCGGGCGAGATCCCGACCGAAGGCATGAGCAAGCGCCTGAACCCGGGCGAGCAGCCGGGCCGGCGCAGCATCGAGCGCAACCCGATGGCCCGCCCCGGCCAGATGAGCGAGCTGCAGAACCTGGCCGCCTTCCTGATGGCGCCGGGCCGGTGCGACTGGCTGACCGGCGAGAGCATCATGATGGACGGCGGCAGCGCGCTGGCCACCGGCGGCAACTTCTACGAGCTGCGCAGCTGGAGCGACGACGACTGGCGCAGCGCGCGCGAGCGCATCGAGGCACAGAACGCGAAGGACCGGGCGGCCCGTTGAAGCGTCCGCTGCCGGCGCTCCGGCAGCATGCGCGCACCGCGTTCAACCGCGGTCGTGCGCGGCGCGCGCGGGGCTGCGTCGGCCCGCCCGCTGCGGCAGCGCCGGCGCCGCGGTCACCAGCGGCGCACGCGCCCGGTATCGACGTGCACGAACTGGCTGTCGGGGTAGTAGCCCACGCCGCCGGCGCGCAAGTCGAGCGCCGCGTCGCGCAACTCGGCCAGCGGCACGCCGGGCAGGCGCACGTCCATCGCGCGGCCCTGCATGTGCAGGCTGGTCGTGGCCACGCCGCCGCCGCGCGTGCGCCGCAGCGTCGCGTTCGTGGCCGGGCAGCGGTAGCCCGAGATCACCTGGAAGCGGCCCGAGGCGCCGAGCGTGCGTTGCAGCCCGTGCAACTGGTCGAACAGCAGCGGGTCCATGCGGCCGACATCACCTCTGTAGTGGTCGCGCAGGAAGCGATCGAGCCGCGCCAGCGACTCCGGCAGATAGCGGTCGCCGACCGCGTAGACCAGGTCGATCCGCTCGCCGGTGTGGGTGTGGTCGAAACCCAGGCTGCGCTCACCGGTGGGGGCGGCGCGGGCCGAACGGCCCAGCCACGGCCAGCTGCCGGCGGCGGCCAGGCGCGCGCCGTGGCCGAGAAAGCGGCGGCGGGTGTGGTGTCGGTCCAGGGTCATCGCCAGCTCTCCTCGTCGCCGCCGCCCGGCAGGGTCACGGCATTGTCCATTGCAGCGGTGCGCGTGCCCGCAGCGCCGCGTCGAGCACGCGGTCCAGGCCGTAAATGTCGTCGAAAAACACCGGCCGGCCGCCCTTGACGAGCGCGGTGGCGTAGGCCAGCAGTACCGGCACCGGCTCGCGCAGCCGCAGCGTCGACGACTTGCCGCGCTCCATCGCCTCGCGGATGCGCGCTTCGGTCCACTCAGGCATGTCGGCCAGCACGAAGGTGGCGAGCGCCTGCGGCTGCTCGACGCGGATGCAGCCGTGGCTGAAGTCGCGGCGCGCGCGCTCGAACAGCCCCACCGACGGCGTGTGGTGCAGGTAGATGTTGTCGCGGTTCGGGAGCACGAACTTGATGTCGCCGAGCGCGTTGCGCGGCCCGGGCCGCTGGCGGATGCGCCACTGCCCGGCGAGCACCGCGTCCAGCCCTTGCGGCGAAAGCGCGGTCTCGACGCGGCCGTCGCCGGCGACGAACTCGAAGCCTTCGCGCTCCCAGTAGCCGGGATCGCGCCGCAGCCTGGGCACGGTCTCGGCGCGCGCGATCGACGGCGGAATGTTCCAGTACGGGCTGAACTCGATCGAGCGCATCGGCTCGTCGAACACCGGCGTGCGCGTGTCGAACGCGCGCCCGACGATGACCTTCATCGTGCGCTGCACCGTGATCCGGCCGTCGCGCCACTCGTAGGCGCGCAGCACGAACTCCGGGATGTTGACCACGATCATGCGCGCGCCCAGCTCCAGCGGCGTCCAGCGCAGCCGCTCCATCGTCAGCGCGATCTGGCGTGCGCGCGCCGCCGGCGGCACTTCGAGCTGCGCGACGGTCGCGCGGCCGATCACGCCGTCGGGCGCGAGGCCGTGGCGCGCCTGGAACGCGCGCACCGCATCGGCCAGCGCCGCGTCCAAGCGCGCCGGCGTACCGGCCGGCGGCGCCAGGTCGCCGAGCACGGCCAGACGGCGCGCGAGCAGCGGCAGCCCCGCCCATGCCTGCCCGGGCTCCACCTTGCCGCGGGCACCGCCCGGCAGCGCTGGCAGCGGCCGGCTCCAGGCCGGGTCGTCTTCCAGACCGCGATACTCGGCCAGCATCCGGCGCAGCTCGGCGTACACCGGCAGCCGCGGCGCCGCCAGCTGCGCCGCTTCGGCGAGGCTGCCGTCCTGCACGGCGCCGCGCAGCACGGCAGCCGCGTCGAACGAGCGCTTCTGCACATGGAAGTCGCTGCGCACCGAGCGCGGATCGACGCGGCCGAAGTGCAGGTCGTTCAGGTAGCGCTCCATCGCCGCGCTCAACCCCTGCTCGATCTGCGCGGCCGCGGCTGCGTCGGGCGGCGCCCCCTGCTGCGCGCGGTCGAGCGCCTGGCGCAGCGCGGCAGCCGCGTAGTCGCGCGGGTCGAGCCCTTCGGCGCCGGCCGCGTCGAGCAGATCGGCCGCCTGCAGCGCGGCGGCGCCCGGCCGCCCGCCGTCGAGCCAGCGCAGCGCCTCGGCCGCGTGCACCGCGGCCGCCAGGCCGAGCAGCAGCGCGGCAGCGGCGCTGCGCCAGGCGCGGGCGCCGTTCAGGGCCGCCGGCCGCAAGGCGGCGCGCGGCCCAGGCGGCCGCCGGTCGTGCGCCGCGTCCATCGACGCCATCACCGGTCGGTGAAGACGGGGGCGCGCTTGGCCAGAAACGCCGCCACGCCCTCGGCGTAGTCGTGTGCGCGGCCCAGTTCGCGCTGCAGGCGGGCCTCGAGCTGCAGCGCCGCGCCGTAGTCGAGCATCGCCGCGTCGTCGAGTGCGCGCCGCGTGTCGGCGAGCGCGCGGCTCGGCAGCGCCGCCAGGCGCCCGGCCAGCGCGAGCGCCTGCTCCATCAGCGCGGCGTCGTCGACGCACTGCCAGATCAGGCCGATGCGCTGCGCCTCTTCGGCCGGCAGCTTGTCGCCGGTCATCGCCAGCCCGATCGCACGCGCGCGGCCCACCAGCCGCGGCAGCAGCCAGGTGCCGCCGCAGTCGGGGACGAGCCCGATCTTCGAGAAGGCCTGGATGAAGCCCGCGCTGCGCGCCGCAATCACGAAGTCGCAGCCCAGCGCGAAGTTCGCGCCCGCGCCGGCGGCCACGCCGTTGACCGCGGCGATCACCGGCACCGGCATCGAGCGCACGCGCAGCGCCAGCGGCAGGTAGCGCCGCTCGATCACCGCGCCGATGTCGGGTGCGCCGCCGTCGGGCGCGCGCATGTCCGCGTCGTTCAGATCCTGCCCGGCGCAGAAGCCGCGGCCGGCGCCGGTGACGACCACCGCACGCACCGCGGCGTCGCCGGCGGCCGCGTCGAGCGCCGCCAGCAGCTGCTCGTGCATCGCGCCGGTGAAGCTGTTCAGCGCCGCCGGACGGTTCAGCGTGATCGTCCGCACCGCGCCCTGCGTGGCGCTGAGGATCAGGGGTTCGCTCATCTCGGATCTCCCGGGTTCGAAGCGTTCATGTGCGCGATGCGCGCGCCGTGCCTGCCTGCGGCCGGGGCTGCCGGCCGCCATGCCGTCCGCGTCCGCGCGGCCCTGCATCGTGCCATTGTCGCCACGAAGGGCGCCGCACCCGCCACCGCGCCCGCCCCGGCCGCGGCGCCGCCCGCCCCGGCCGGCCGGCCGCTGTTGTGAATCCGCGAATGGGATGAAACCCGAGTGTGCGCCGCCCGCGGCCGTGCGTAGACTCGGCCGCATCCCGTTACTGGCTTGCCGCGACAGGGGCCCTGGGCCTGGACCCGCTCGCCGCATCAACAAAGGAGCCGCAGTCGCCATGACCCGATCCCCACTCACCGCCGCCGCCGCGCTGCTCGCCGGCGCCGCCTGCGCGCCGGCTTTCGCGCAGTCGTCGGTCACCCTCTTCGGCGTGGTCGACGTCAACGTCGGCTGGATCAAGAACGACGAGAGCTCCTGGCAGCTCGGCACCAACGGGATGGCGACCGGCCGCCTCGGTTTCCGCGGCATCGAAGACCTGGGCGGCGGCCTGCGCGCCGGCTTCTGGCTCGAGGGCGAGATCAACCCCGATACCGGCACCTCCACCGCCAGCTACGGCAACGGCGATGGGGCCATCGGCGGCTTCAATTTCCGGCGGCGCTCGACGGTCAGCCTGTTCAATCCCTGGGGCGAAATTCGGCTGGGCCGCGACAACACGCCGACCCACTGGAACTGGGCCGTGTTCGATCCCTTCGGCACCACCGGCGTCGGCAACGCGCAGAACATCGCGATCGATCGCCAGCTGACGCAGGGCACCGGCGGCGTCTACGGCACGCTGGTGCGCGCCAACAACATGGCGTCCTACGTGCTGCCGGGCGGCACCGCCGGCAGCGGCCTGGTCGGCCAGTTGTCGGTGGCTGCCGGCGAGGACGCCCCCGGCAACAAGTACGCGGGCGGGCGGATCGGCTATTCGGCCGGCCCCTACAACGTGGCCGCCGCCTACGCCGAAACCTGGCTGACGGCCGACAACTCGGTCAAGGCCAAGGTGTGGAACATCGGCGGCTGGTGGGATTTCGGCGTCGTGCGGGTGTCGGGCATCTACAACCAGATCGACATTTCCGGCGGCGGCTTCCCCGGCTCGCAGCAGGACAACTGGTTCATCGGCGCGACGGCACCCCTGGACCTGTGGCGCTTCAACATCAGCTGGGGCGACGCCAGGGGCGGCGGCACCATCTCCGGCAACAACGCGACGCAGTTCGCGATTTCGGCGAACTACGAACTGTCGGTGCGCACCGCGCTGTACGCGATCTACTCGACGATCAACAACAGCGGCAATGCCGGCTACCGGGTCACCAACGCCAGCTCCCCACTGACGCCGGGCCACAACTCGCAGGGCGTGCAGGTCGGCGTGCGCCACATCTTCTGACAGGCAGCAGCCCGGGGCGGGCCGCTCACGGCCGGCCGCTGCCGTCGTCGTCGCCGATGCGCTGCACGAGCAACTTGTCCACCCGCTTGCCGTCCAGGTCCACCACCTCGAAGCGCCAGCCTTCCCAGTCCACCGCATCGGCGGTGGCCGGCAGCCGGCCCAGCAGCAGCATCACCATCCCGGCCAGCGTGTTGTAGCGGCCGCGGTCCTCCTCGGGCACGGCCTTCAGCCCGAGCCGGTCCTTCAGCTCGGGGATCGGCATCAGCCCGTCGATCAGCCAGCTGCCGTCGGCGCGCTGCGTGGCCCAGGCCTCTTCGCCGGCGCTGACGCCGAATTCGCCGGTGATCGCCTCGAGCAGGTCGCGCTCCGTGATCATGCCCTGCACCGCGCCGTATTCGTCGACCACGAACACCATCGACGCGCTGCTGCGCTTGAAGTGCTCGAGCAGTTCCATACCCGACAAGGTCTCGGGCACGAACACCGGCGCGCTGGTGTGCGCCGCCAGATCCGGCTGCTCGCCGCGCGCCAGCGGCGGCAGCAGCGTGTGCGCGGAGACCACACCGATCACGTCGTCCAGCCCGCCCCGGCACACCGGATAGCGCGAACGCCCGGCCTCCTGCATGCGCTCGAGCATCTGCGCGAAGGGCGCGCCGGCGTCCAGCCACACGATCTCGGCGCGCGGGATCATCATCGAGCCGATCTGGCGGTCGTCCAGGCGGAACACGTTGCGCACCATCTGGTGCTCCTGCGCCTCGATCACGCCGGCGTCCAGCCCCTCTTCCAGGCTGGCGGCGATCTCGGCCTCGGTCACGCTGCGCGGCGGCGCGGCGCGGATGCCGAGCAGCCGCAGCACGCCCTCGGTGCTGGCCGACAGCGCCCAGACGAAGGGCCGCGCCACCAGCGACAGCGCGTTCATCGGCGCGGCGACGATGCGCGCGACGCTTTCCGGGTACATCTGGCCGATGCGCTTGGGCACCAGCTCGCCGAAGATGATCGTCAGGAAGGTGATGATCGCCACCACCAGCGCGGTGGCCGTCAGGCCGGCGGCCTTCGGCCGCAGCGGCAGCACCTGCTGCAGCCAGGCGCCGAGCGGCTCGGCAAAGGCCGCCTCGCCGACGATGCCGTTGAGGACGCCGATCGACGTGATGCCGACCTGCACCGTCGACAGCCACCGCGTCGGGTGCTCGTTGAGCTCGATCGCCGCCTGCGCGCCGGGCGCGCCGGCTTCGACCATCACCTGCAGGCGTGCCCTGCGGCTTGCGGTCAGCGCCATCTCCGACATGGCGAAGGCGCCGTTCAACAGAATCAGAAAGACCAGCAGCGCCAGTTCCATGGACAGCCGCGCGTACCGCGCGGCAAGGCTCGAGGCAAGGGGTGCGCAGCGTAGCAGAATCGCCGCATGGACTATCTGGTGGGCGACGTGCAGGGCTGTTGCGGCGCCTTCGAACGGCTGCTCACCGAACTGGGATTCTCGCCGTCGCGCGACCGGCTGATGCTGGTCGGCGACCTGGTCAACCGCGGCCCGCAGTCATTGGCCACGCTCGAGCGCATCGGCGCGCTCGGTGCGGCCGCGCGCTGCGTGCTCGGCAACCACGACCTGAACCTGCTCGCCGTGGCCCACGGCGCGCGCCGGCCCGGCCGCCGCGACACGATCGCCGACATCCTGGCGTCGGATCGGCGCGACCAGTGGCTGGACTGGCTTCGCCACCAGCCGCTGGCACTGCGCTTTGGCGACTGGCTGGTGGTGCACGCCGGCGTCGCGCCGCAGTGGGACGCCGCGCAGGTGCTGGCGCTGGCCGCCGAAGTCGAGGCGCAGTTGCGGGGCCCCGACCCGGGCACGCTGCTGCGCACGATGTACGGCGACGAGCCGGCGCGCTGGGAGGCGGCGCTCGAAGGCCCGGCGCGCTGGCGCTTCGTGGTCAATGCGCTGACCCGCATCCGCCTGTGCAGCGCCGACGGCCGGCTGGACCTGCAGACCAAGGAGGGGCTGGAGCGTGCACCGCCCGGCATGTTGCCGTGGTTCGAAGTGCCGGGGCGGCGCACCCAGGGCGTGCCGATCGCCTTCGGCCACTGGTCGATGCTCGGCCTGGTCAACCGGGCCGACTTGCTGGCGATCGACACCGGTTGCGTGTGGGGCGGCGCGCTCACCGCGGTGCGCGTCGACGGCGGTCGGCGCGAGGTGGTGCAGGTGCGCTGCGAACAGGCGCAGGTGCCCGGGTGAAGGGCCGACTGCCTAGAATCGCGGCGCCGGAAGCGTGGCAGAGTGGTCGATTGCACCGGTCTTGTTCAACGCCAATGGCGTTGCGCCGGAACTCATATCGCGCAGCGATGTGAGTGAAGGCTCAACCGGCAACATGGAAGCGTGGCAGAGTGGCCGATTGCACCGGTCTTGAAAACCGGCAGCCCGCAAGGGCTCGTGAGTTCGAATCTCACCGCTTCCGCCAGATGAGTGATATCGACGCAGGGCGAGCCGGGCGCCGCGCGCCCGCCTCCACCGTCAATCGCCTGAATCGACCGGCGGCTCCAGGCGATAGCGCGCCGGCGTGCGGCTGAGCTTCACCGGCGACGCCAGGCCGCGGTAATGCTCGCCGATCGCGACGACCATGCCGCGGTGCGCGGTGTGCGGATGCGTCAGCGCCGCGCTGACCGACAGCACCGGCGCGCAGGGCACGCCCAGGTCCATCAGGGTCTGCGCCAGCGCCGGGCCGTCCTGGCCGGCCAGCAGCGCGACCAGCCGCTCGCGCAGCGCGACGCGGTTGACCGAGCGCGCACCGGCGCTCGCGTAGGCCGCGTCGGCGGCGAGTTCGGGGACGCCGAGGTGGCCGCACAGCAGGCCGAACTGGCGGTCGTTGCCGACCGCCAGGAAGATCGGCGCGGTGCGCGTCGGGAAGGCGTCGTACGGGTAGATGTTCGGATGTGCGTTGCCGGTCAACCGGGGCTCGCGGCCGTCCTCGAACCAGTTGGCCGCGTGCGGGTGCAGCAGCGACAGCCCGCAGTCGTACAGGCTCGACTCGACGAACTGGCCGCGGCCGCTGCGGCTGCGCTCGTGCAGCGCCAGCAGCACGCCCAGCGCGGCGTAGATGCCGGTGGTGATGTCGACCACCGGCAGCCCGACGCGCAGCGGCTCGCCGCCGACCTCGCCGTTGACGCTCATGATGCCGGCCATCGCCTGCACCGCCGCGTCGTAGCCGGCCAGCCCGCCCAGCGGCCCGTCGGCACCGAAGCCGCTGACGCGGCAGTGGATCAGCCGCGGGAAGCGGGCCGACAGCTGCTCCCAGCCCAGCCCCCACTTCTCCATCGTGCCGGTCTTGAAGTTCTCGATCAGCACGTCGGCGCCTTCGAGCAGCGTCAGCAGCGCCTCGCGCCCGGGCGCGCTCGCCAGGTCGAGCCGGGTGCCGCGCTTGTTGCGGTTCAGGCCGTAGTAGTACGACGCCACGCCGTCGTGGAACGGCGGCCCCCAGGTGCGGGTGTCGTCGCCCTGCGGCGGCTCGATCTTGAGCACGTCGGCGCCGTGGTCGCCCAGGATCTGGCCGCAGTACGGGCCGCCCAGGATGCGCGACAGGTCGATCACGCGGATGCCGGCCAGCGCGCCGGTGTTTGCAGCTTCGCTCATGGTGCAGCGGCCTCCTTCAGTCGGCGCGCGCGCCGGACACCTTGATCACCTGCCGCCACTTCTCGGCTTCGCTCTTCATGTAGGCGGCGAGCGCGGCCGGCGTGTGGTCCCGCGGCGGCTCGAGCCCCTGCTTCTCGAGCCGCTCCTTCACGCCCGGGTCGTCCAGGACCTTGGCGAACGCGGCGTTCAGCTTGTCGACAACGGGCTGCGGCGTGCCCGCCGGCGCGACGATGCCGAAGTACACGCTGGCGTCGAAATCCTTCAAGCCCTGCTCGGCCAGCGTCGGCACGTCGGGCAGCGCCCGCGAGCGCTTCAGCGTGGTCACGCCGAGCACGCGCAGCTTGCCGCTCTGGATGAACGGCAGCGCCGTGAGCACGTCGGTGAAGGACATGCTGACCTGGCCGCCCACCAGGTCGTTCAGCGCCGGGCCGGTGCCCTTGTAGGGCACGTGCACGATGTCGGTGCCGGCCTGCAGGTTGAACATCTCGCCGGCCAGGTGCGACGAGGCGCCGTTGCCCGACGACGCGAAGCTCAGCGTGCCCTTGTGGGCCTTGGCGTAGGCGACCAGCTCCTGCACGTTCTTCGCCGGCACGCTCGGGTGCACGACCAGCACGTTGGGCAGGTAGCCGATCTGGATCACCGGCGCGAAGCTCTTGAACGGGTCGTAGCCGATCTTCGGGTACAGGTACAGGTTGATGCCCAGCGGCGCGGAGGTGCCGAACAGCAGCGTGTAGCCGTCGGGTGCGGCGCGCGCGACGAACTCCGCGCCGATGTTGGCGCCGGCGCCGGCCTTGTTCTCGACGATCATCGTCTGGCCGAGCGCCGGCTTGATGTTCGCCGCCAGCAGCCGCGCCATCGCGTCGGTCGGCCCGCCGGCGGCATAGGGCACCACCAGCGTGACGACGCGGCTCGGGTAGTCGGGCTGCGCCACCGCCGGCCCGGCCGCGTGCAGCCACGCGGCAGCGGCGATCGCCAGCAGCGCGCGCCGTGGAATGCTCATCGCGTGGCCTCCCGTTGCGCGCTTCAGGCGAGCGCGCCGGCTTCAGCCCGGCTCATCGGCTCCTCCGACAGCAGCCGCGCGTACAGCGCCGCCGGATCGGCTTCGCGCCCGAGCGGGTCGCGCGCCGCGAGGCGGTGGCGCAGCACCAGGTCGGCGAGCACCAGGCGCCGCGCATCGCCGGTCTGCTGCGCCTCCCAGGCCATGCCGACGGCGGTGGTGGCGTCGTACAGCGCCGTCGCCGCCTGGCGCGCCAGTTCCTCGCGCTGCGACGCCGCCGCCCAGTTGGCGAGCTCGGTCACGCGGCCCAGCGTCGCGTCGAACCGGGCGCGCAGCGCGGCCGGCAGGTCGGCCCCGGCGAGCTGGCGGCTCCAGTGCGCGGCGAGCTGGTTGGCGGTGTCGGACTTGCGGATCGAGCGCAGCACGTCCAGCGCAACGATGTTGCTGGTGCCTTCCCAGATCGAACCCAGCATCGCATCGCGCACCACGCGCGCTTCGGCCCATTCCTCGATGTAGCCGCAGCCGCCGCGCACCTCCATCGCGTCGCCGGCCACCGTGCGCGCGTCGCGGCAGGCGCGGAACTTGATCAGCGGCGTCATGATGCGGACCAGGCCGCGCCCGGCCGGATCGCCCGAGTCGGCCAGCTGCAGCGCCGCCGCCGTCTGGAACATCATCGTGCGCGCCTGCTCGGTGCGCACCATCATCTTGACGAGCTGGCGCTGCATCAGCGGCAGGTCGATCAGCCGCTTGCCGAAGGCCATGCGTTCGCGCGCGACGAACAGCGCCTCGTTCAGGCCGCGGCGCATCAGGCCGGCGGCACGCACGCCGTTGGACAGCCGCGAGCTGTTGATCATGTCGGTCATCTGCACGAAGCCGCGGTCGATGTCACCCACCAGGTAGGCCACCGCGCCTTCGAGCCGGATCTCGCCGCTGGCCATCGAGCGGGTGCCCAGCTTGTCCTTCAGGCGCAGGATGCGGTAGTGGTTGGGCGAGCCGTCGGCCAGCGTGCGCGGCAGCAGGAACAGCGCCAGGCCCTTGGTGCCGGCGACCGCGCCCTCGGGCCGTGCCAGCACCATCGCGAAGCCGGCGTCGGGGTTGGAGCAGAACCACTTGTCGCCGTCGAGCAGCCAGCTGCCGTCGCCCGCCGGGCGCGCGGTGGTCAGCGATGCCCCCACGTCGGAGCCGGCGCCATGCTCGGTGATGAACATCGCGCCCTGCGCCAGTTCGTCCATGTCGACGCTGGTCAGCTCGGGCAGGAAGCGCGCGACCAGCGCCGGGTCGCCGAACTTGCGCAGCGTGCGCGTGAGCGAATCGGTCATGCTCACCGGGCAGCACAGGCCGAACTCGGCCTGCACGAACAGGAAGGTCAAGGCGTACTTGGCTGCCGGCGGCATCGGCTGGCTCCAGCCGAGCACGCCGCCGCGGTGCGACATCGCCGCCAGGCCGAACTCGGAATAGGCCCAGCGCTCGAGCTCCTCGTAGGCCGGGTGCTTCTCGATGCGCTGCGCGTCGCCGCCGTTGCGGGTGCGCTGGTGCAGCACCGGCGGGTTGCGATCGGCGGTGGCGGCCAGGTCGTCGAGTCGGCCGCCGGCCAGGCCGCCGAGCCGGTCCAGATGCGGAAGCAGGTGGGCGTACAGGTCGGCCGGCAGGTAGGCCTGCAGCAGCCGCTCGTACTGCGGGTCGACCCGGTACAGGTTGCGGCCGTAGCTGTCGGGCACGTACATCGCGGGCGCTGCGGGGGCCTCGAGTTTCATCGCTTGTCTCCGGTCTGGATTGCAGGGGGCAGGCGCCCAGTATCCGGAGTGCAGCCGATACCGTCCAATCCTATTTCTCTCTTGATCGATATCGTGTGAGTATCGTACGCTGCGCCGATGGAGCTGCGCCACCTGCGCTATTTCGCCGCGGTCGCCGACGAGCTGCACTTCGGCCGTGCCGCCGGCCGGCTCGCGATCTCGCAGCCGCCGCTGTCGCTGGCGATCCGCCAGCTCGAGGACGAACTGGGCGCGAAGCTGTTCGAGCGCGACAGCAAGCGCGTCGCGCTGACGCCCGCAGGCGAGGCCTTCCTCGACGACGTGCGCCACCTGCTCGCGCAGTCGGGCGAAGCGGCCGAGCACGCGCGCCGCGTGGCCGGCGGCAGCACCGGGCGTCTGCGCGTGGGCTTCTCGGGCTCGATGCTCTACCGCGGCCTGCCCGAAGCGGTGGCCGCGTACCGCAGCGCCTGGCCCGGGGTGGTGCTGACGCTGGTCGAGCTGAATTCGGCCGAGCAGATCGACGCGCTCGCGCACGACCGCCTGGAGGCCGGCTTCGTGCACGTGCCGCAGGTCCCCGACGGCCTGGACGGGCTGCTGGTCGCCGACGAGCCCTTCGTCGCCTGCCTGCCCGAAGGCCACGCGCTGGCGCGCAGCAGCCGGCTGGATTTGCGCGAGCTGGCAGCCGACCCCTTCGTGCTCTTCGCCCGCTCGGCTTCGCCGCTGTACTACGAACAGGTGATCGCGCTGTGCATTGCCGCCGGCTTTCGGCCGCAGGTGCAGTTCGAGGCGCGCCACTGGTTGTCGGTGGTCGCGCTGGTGGCCGAGGGCATGGGCGTGGCGGTGGTGCCGGCGGCGATCGGTGCATCGGGGATGCACGGCGTGCGCTTCGCGACGCTAAGGCCCAGCCGGATCCAGTCCACTTCGTGGTGCGTGTGGAACCCGCGCCGCCGCTCGCCCGCGCGCCAGGCCTTCGTCGAGCTGTGGCGCGCGGCCAAGCGAGGCTGAATCGGGGCTGTGCCCGCTCGGTCGAGATGCGGCCCGGGCGATGCTCAAGCCCCGCCTTCGCGCTGGCGGCGCTGGGCATCGGCCAGCAGCACCATGACGACGGTGGACGCGAGCCGCGAGCGCACCGAATCGGCCCGGCTGGTCAACACGATCGGCACGCGCGCTCCGAGCACGATGCCGGCCGAATCGGCGCCGGCCAGGTACTGCAGCTGCTTGGCCATCATGTTGCCGGCTTCCAGGTCGGGCGCCAGCAGGATGTCGGCGCGGCCGGCCACCGGCGACACGATGCGCTTGGTGCGCGCCGCCTCCTCGCTGACCGCGTTGTCGAAGGCCAGCGGCCCGTCGAGCAGCCCGCCGGTGATCTGGCCGCGATCGGCCATCTTGCACAACACGGCGGCGTCGACGGTGCTCGGCATGTCCGGGTTCACGTTCTCGACCGCCGCCAGGATCGCCACGCGCGGCTGCTCGATGCCCAGCACCAGCGCCAGCTCGATCGCGTTCTGCGCGATGTCGGCCTTGGCGCGCGCGTCGGGCGCGACGTTGATCGCCGCGTCGGTGACCAGCAGCATGCGCGGGTAGGCCGGCACGTCGAGCACGAACACGTGGCTCACGCGCCGCGCGGTGCGCAACCCGGTGGCGGCGACGACCGCGCCCATCAGTTCGTCGGTGTGCAGGCTGCCCTTCATCAGCGCGTGCACCTCGCCGCAGCGCGCCAGCGCGACCGCCGCATCGGCGGCGGCGTGGCTGTGCTCGGTGGACACGATGCGCAGCCCGCCCAGGTCGACGCGGTGCTCCTCGGCGGTCGCGCGGATCTTCGCCTCGGGCCCCACCAGCACCGGCTCGATCAGCCCGCGCTTGGCCGCCTCCAGCGGGCCGAGCAGCGAATCGCGGTCGCAGGGGTGCACGACCGCGCAGCGCACGGCCGGGATGCCCTTGCAGCGCTCGAGCAGGCGCGCGAAGGCGTCGTTGCGCCTCAGCACGAACTGCGGCGTGGCCATGTCGGTGAAGGCGATGCGCTCGGTGGGTGCGATCACGGTCACGGTGCCGGTGATCAGCGCGATGTCGCCATTGGTCACGCGCACGTCGAACACGATGCGGTGGCCCTGCGCGATCTTCTCCTTCACCGTCAGCGTGCCGGCGATCTGGTCGCCCACCGCCATCGCGCCGCAAAAGCGCAGGTCCTGCGCGATGATCTCGGTACCCGGGCCGGGCAGGCGGCGCTGCAGCAGTGCCGAGACCAGCGCCTCGGCGGCCACGGCCTCGGCCGACATCGGGTCGGCGCGGGTGTTGGCCTGGTCGGTGTGGAACGGATCCACGTCGCCCGACACGAAGGCCAGCGCCTCCACGTCGGGCTTGGTGAGGCGGTGCGAACGGGTGATCGATTCGCCGACGGCGATCTCGTCGAAAGTGCGGTTGCGGTAACTGTCCATCGATGCGTGCAAAGGGCCGGCGGGAGTGCGGCAGCGCGATGCTACGCGCCGGCCGCGGCCGGCGGCTCGGCCGGCGGCGCCAGCTCCATCACGACGTGGACGGCGCCGCCCTCGAGGCGGCGCGTCTGCGGCAGGCCGCTGCGCTCGAACACCGTCAGCATGCCCAGGTTGCCGGCCATGACATCGGCCTCGAAGCGGGCGATCCCGCGCACACGGCCGGCCTCGATCAGCAGCGCCATGAAGCGCGACGCCAGCCCCTGGCCGTGGTAGTCCTCCTCGATCGTGAACGACACCTCGGCGGTGGGCGGCTCGCCCGCCCGATCGAGCATCGTGTAGGCGCCGCCGCCGATGATCTGCTCGTCGCCGTCGCGCGGCACCGTGGCCACCAGCGCCAGCGCATGCACGAAATCGCTGCCGGCGATGCGCGCGAAGTCGTGCTCGCTGAGCTCGCGCTTGGCCGAGAAGAAGCGGGTGTAGACGGTTTCGGGCTCGAGCTCGCGGAAGGCGCGGATCAGGCGCTCGCGGTCGTCGGCGCGCACCGGCCGGATCAGCACCGGCGTGCCGTCCTTCAACGTGGTGCGGCGGGTCCAGGCGGCAGGGTCGGTCGGGTGGGTCATGGGCGCGATGCTTGCGGATTCGAAGGGATGGACGCTTCGGGGCCAGGCGCCCCGGTGCCGTGCAGCAGCCGCATCGCGCGGGCCTCGGCACCGGGTGCGAGCAGCAGCTCCGGCGTGACCAGCGCATTGGCCTGGATGATGCGCGCGATGCAGCCGGTCCACCCGGTCTGGTGGCTGGCGCCGACGCCCGCGCCGGTGTCGCCGTGGAAGTATTCGTAGAACAGCACCAGGTCGCGCCAGTGCGGGTCGTCGCGGTACTTCGCCGCGGCGCCGTGCGCCGGGCGTGCACCCGACGCGTCGCGCACGAACAGCCGCGTCAGCCGCTCGCCCAGTTCCTTGGCGACCTCGAGCAGGGTCATCAGCGTGCCGGAACCGGTCGGGCATTCGACCTGGAAGGCTTCGCCGTAGTACGCGTACAGGCGCAGCAGCGTGCTGTAGAGCAGGAAGTTGATCGGCATCCACACGGGGCCGCGCCAGTTGGAATTGCCGCCGAACATGCCGCTGTCGGAATCGCCGGGCACGTAGGCCACGCGGTAGTCCTGCCCGCCGTGGTGGAACACGTACGGGTGTTCGAGGTGGTGGCGCGACAGCGAACGGATGCCGTAGGGGCTGAAGAACTCGTTCTCGTCGAGCATGCGCGCCAGGATGCGGCGCAGCTTGGTCTCGTCGACGATCGCCAGCATCCGCCGCCCGGCCACGCCTTGCAGGCTCGGCAGGTGCACGCTGGCGACGAGCTCGGGGTGGCGCCGGCCGAAGACGCGCGCGCGCTCGGTGAAGTGCGGCAGCTTCTGGACGATGTCGTCCTCGAACACCGCCATGCCCACCAGCGGCAGCAGGCCGACGATCGAGCGCACCTTGAGCCGCGTCGCGCTGCCGTCGGGCAGGCGCAGCACGTCGTAGAAGAAGCCGTCGGCCTCGTCCCACATGTCGTCGCCGCGGCTGCCCATGCGGTCGAGTGCGGCCGAGATGTACAGCGTGTGCTGGAAGAACTTCTCGACGAACTCCTCGTACAGCGGCTCGTGCAGCGCCAGCTCGACCGCGATGCGCAGCATCTGCTGGCTGAAGAAGGCCATCCACGCGGTGCCGTCGGCCTGGTCGAGGTACCCGCCGGTGGGCAGCGGCGCCGAGCGGTCGAACACGCCGATGTTGTCCAGCCCGAGGAAGCCGCCCTCGAACACGTTGGCGCCGGTGCGGTCCTTGCGGTTGACCCACCAGGTGAAGTTGACCAGCAGCTTGGAGAACGCGTATTTCAGGAACTCGATGTCGCCGCGGCCGCCGCGCCGCTCCTGGTCCATCAGGTACAGCTGGTAGGTCGCCCACGCGTGCACCGGCGGGTTGACGTCGCCGAAGTTCCACTCGTAGGCGGGCAGCTGGCCGTTGGGGTGCAGGTAGTCGTTGCGCAGCATCAGGTCGAGCTGTTGCTTGGCGAAGTCGGGGTCGACCATGCCCAGCGGGAGCATGTGGAAGGCCAGGTCCCAGGCCGCGTACCACGGGTACTCCCACTTGTCGGGCATCGAGATGATGTCGTCGTTGAACATGTGCGACCAGTCGCGGTTGCGCACCTGGCGGCGCTCGTGCGGCGGCAGCTGGCCGCCGGCGCCGTGCTCCTCGAGCCACTGGTCGAGGTCGTAGTAGAAGTACTGCTTGGACCACAGCATGCCGGCCAGCGCCTGGCGCAGCACGTTCGCGCGGTCGGGGTCGGCCGCCACCGCCGGCGGCGTGATGCCGGCATAGAAGGCGTCGGCCTCGGCGATGCGCGCGGCGAACACCGCGTCGAAGTCGGCGAAGGCGTCGCCCACCGCATCCGGCGGCCGCGCCGTCAGCCGCAGCCGCATCACCTGCTCGGCGCCGGCGCCGACCTCGAGCACCCGCTGCACCGCGACCTTGGTGCCGATGCCGGCCGGGTTCACGGCACCGGCGCGGCCGTGCACGACGAATTCGCCGATGCCGTCCTTCACGTAGGGCGACGCGTTGGTGCCGCTGCCCAGGCGCTCGTGGTTGGTCTCGTTCTCGGTGAACAGCAGCGCCGCGTCGCCGTCCACGTACAGCCAATGGTCGGCCAGCGATTCCCGGAACAGCGGGTCGGTGTGGCGCGCGTGCACGACGCCGCCGGCCAGCGCGCGCAGCTCGGGCTTCGACCCGCCGCCCGGCTGCGACCAGGTGTTGCGGAACCACAGCGTGGGCAGCAGCTGCAGCGCCGCGGCCTCGGGCCCGCGGTTGCACACGCGGATGCGCACGCGCAGGTCGTCGGGTGCGGCCTTCGCGTATTCGACGAACACGTCGAAACAGCGGCCGTCGTCGAACACGCCGGTGTCGAGCAGCTCGTACTCGGGCTCCTGCTTGCCGCGCGCGCGGTTGGTGCGCACCAGGTCGTCGTAGGGGAAGGCGGCCTGCGGGTACTTGTACAGCCCCAACAGGTACGAGTGCGTCGGCGTCGAGTCGAGATAGAAGTAGCACTCCTTCACGTCCTCGCCGTGGTTGCCCTCGCTGTTAGCCAGGCCGAACAGCCGCTCCTTCAGGATCGGGTCGCGGCCGTTCCACAGCGCCAGCGCGAAGCACAGCACCTGGTGGTCGTCGCTGACGCCGAGCAGGCCGTCCTCGCCCCAGCGGTAGGCGCGCGAGCGCGCCTGGTCGTGTGTGAAGTAGTTCCAGGCGTCGCCGTCGGCGCTGTAGTCCTCGCGCACCGTGCCCCACTGGCGCTCGCTCAGGTACGGGCCCCACTGCTTCCAGGCGGCCGCACCGCTGCGCGCCGCATCCAATCGCTGCTGCTCGGCATCCTGGTTCATCGCGGCTCTCCCGTCGGACACGGGAGCATAGCGAGGAACGGCGCGCGCGGCGTACCGGATCGGATCAGACGGCGCAGGTGCGGTTCTTGCCGTTGCGCTTGGCCTCGTACAGCGCCTCGTCGGCGCGCTCGAGCGCGGCCTCGAGCGGCTCGTCGCCGCGCAGGGCGGTCACGCCGGCCGAGAAGGTCACGAACACCTCCTGCCGATCGTGCATGAACAGGCTCGCGGTCAGCTCGCGCTGCAGCCGCGTCAGCACGCGCTGCGCATCGGCCGCGGCGGTGTCGGGCAGCAGCAGCACGAATTCCTCGCCGCCGAAGCGCGCCACCGTGTCCTGCGGCCGCAGCCGCGCGCGCACTTCGGCCGCCAGGCGCTGCAGCGCCACGTCGCCGGCGGCGTGGCCGAGCGAATCGTTGAGCTTCTTGAAGTTGTCGATGTCGATCAGCCCGACCGCCAGCCCCGCCCCGGCGCCGGCACGCTGCATGCGCGCGCGCTCGGCACCGAAGGCCTGCGCCAGCCCGCGCCGGTTGGCGACCTGGGTCAGCGCGTCGGTGCAGGCCTCGTCGGACAGGCGGCGCAACTCGCCCTCGAGCTCGCGCACCCGCAGCTGCGCCGCGCCGGCGCGCTCCTGCTCGGCGCGCAGCCGCCCCTGCGTCTGCTGCACCAGCACCTGCACCTCGCTGCTGTCGTGCAGCATCTGGTGCACCACGCCGGCCAGGCTGTCGAGCGAATCGGCCTTGGCGATCGCCTCGGCGTGGCGGCCGACGTTGTCGTGGAAGCGCCCGGTGTGCTCGGCGAAGCTGCCGATCTCGCCGAGCATGCCCTGGATCAGTTCCTTGAGCGCGTCGCGCGCCTGGTTGCGCTCGCCGCGCAGCGCCGCCTGGCGCTTGCGCGCGTTGGCCAGCAGGTCGGCGGCGGCGCGCACGCTGCGCACGTTCAGGCCCTCGGTCAGCCGCGCCTGCACGGCCTCGCACTGGCCGCGCGCCCAGCTGTCGTCCTCGGCCAGCTCGGTCAGGCCGCGGGTCAGCTCGATGCACAGCTTGCCGAGCTCGTCGAGCAGGTGCTGGCGGTGCGCCAGCAGCCGGCGCGCGCGCAGGCACAACGCGTCGGCCTCGCCCACCAGCGCCGGCGTCGCACCGGCAGCGGCGACCTCGCCCGCCAGCCTCTCGAGCGCCCCGGCCAGCTCCTGCGCGCGCGGCTCGCCGCCCGGCAGCGCCGCACGCAGCGCGCCTTCGAGATGGGCCACCAGTGCGAGCCAGTCAACGGCCCCGGCAGCGGCCGGCTGCACGGCGGCATCCGCCGCGGCCGGCGGCGCATCGCCCGGCTTCGCCAGCGCCTGCGGCGCCGGGCCGGCGGTTTCGACCGGCGCATCCGCGCCCTCGCCTGCCCAGGCGTGCAGCAGGTGATCGATGCGCAGCCGCAGCCGGCGCTCGTCGCCGCGGCTGCCGCCCAGCACGCGCAGCAGGCTGTCGCGCTTGCGCGCCGGGGTCCAGCTGCGGCTGCCGCGATCCAGGCCATGCGCCAGCCGCTCGATCAGCAGCGCCCAGTCCTGCGCCTGCGCCGCCGAGTCGGCCGCCAGCCGGTCCAGCGCCGCGGCGGCGGTGTCCCAGCGCGCACCGGTCAGTGCCTGCGCCAATGCGTCGCCGCCGCTGTCGTCGAGCTGCGCGGCGATGCGCTGCAGCAGCGCGCGCGGCGCCGGCGGCGGCGCGGCGGCAGCGGCCGGCCCGCCTTCGGCCGCATAGGCGCGCGCATAGTTCTCGGGCGTGGGCTCGACCTTGTCCAGCGCCATGCGGCGCAGCGCGGCCTTGGCCAGCTGCACCGGCGACGCCGCGGCCGCCAGCTGCGCCGTGCCCTGGGCCATGTCCATCCGAGGGGTCCTTTCGGCGATCAGGCCGGGCGGCCGCCGGCAGCGCGCAGGCCGTCGCCGCCGGGCTCCTGGCCGGCCGCGCGCGCGATCCACGGCGCCTTGCGCGGCAGCACCGTCTGCTGCAGCCAGCGCTCGATCTCGTCGGCGGGAATCGCGCGGCTGAACAGGTAGCCCTGCATCGCGCCGCAGCCCAGCCGGTGCAGCACTTCCATCTGGCGCAGGTTCTCGACGCCCTCGCCGATCACCCGCAGCCCGAGCGAGCGCGCCAGCGCGATGATCGCGGTGACCACCGCCGCGCTCTGCGGCGACACGCCCAGGCTCTGCACGAAGGAGCGGTCGATCTTGAGCTCGGCGATCGGCAGCGTCGTCAGGTAGGCCAGCGACGAGTAGCCGGTGCCGAAGTCGTCGATCGCGACCTCGACGTTCAGGTCCTTGAGCTTGTACAGGCCCGGGGTCAGCGCCTGCAGATCCTTCATCAGCCCGCTCTCGGTGATCTCGAGCTTGAGCGAGCGGTGCGGCACGCCGGCCGCGGTGGCGAACTCGTCGATGTGGTCGACCAGGTCGCTGCGCTCGAACAGCCGGCTCGGCAGGTTGACGGCGATCGATTCGTCGAAGCCGAAGCTGGCCTTCCACGCGCGCGCCTGGCGCGCCGCCTCGCGCAGCGCCCACATCGACATCGGCACGATCAGCCCGGTCTCCTCGGCCAGCGGGATGAATTCGCCCGGCGGCACCAGCACCGGGCCGCGCTGCCAGCGCATCAGCGCCTCGGCGCCGATCATCCGCGCCGAGCGCACGTCGATGATCGGCTGGTAGTGCAGCACCAGCTCGCCGCGTTCGATCGCCTTGTGCAGCGCGCTCTCGAGCTCGAGCCGGTCGCGGCCGCTGCCGGCCAGCATCGGGCTGTACAGCGCGGCGGCGTCCTTGCCCTGCGCCTTGGCCGCGTACATCGCCACGTCGGAGTTGCGCAGCAGGTCGGCCACCGACTGGCCGTCGCGCGGGTACAGCGCGATGCCGACGCTGGCGGTCACGAAGCACTCCTGCGTGCCCACCAGGATCGGCGCGCGCATCTTCTCGAGCACGCGCTGCGCCACGCGCTGCGCGTCGGCCTCGTCGCCGACCTCGGGCAGCAGCGCGATGAACTCGTCGCCGCCCAGGCGCCCGACCGCCTCGAGCGAGCGGTGCGCGCGCGAGCCGGCGGCCTCGAGCGCACCCTCGAACACCTGGTCGCAATGGCGCACGCAGTCGCGCAGCCGGGCGGCCACTTCCATCAGCAGTTCGTCGCCGGCGGCGTGGCCGAGCGTGTCGTTGACGAGCTTGAAGCGGTCCAGGTCGATCAGCAGGAACGCGCACTGGTGCCCCAGCCGGCGCGCATGCTCGATCGCGCGCTCCATCCGCCACACCAGGTGGCGCCGGTTGGGCAGGCCGGTGAGCGAGTCGAAGTTGGCGAGGTGGCGGATCCGGTCCTCGGCCAGGCGCCGGTCGGTCACGTCCTGCACGATGCCGGTGTAGCCGGTGCCGCGGCCCTGCTCGTCGAATTCGGGCTCGGCCTCGACGTGGATGATGCGTTCGCGCCCGTCGGGCAGGCGCACCGGCAGGTCGGTGGCCAGCACCGATGCGTGCTGGTCGGCCTCGCGCAGCATGCGCAGCACGCCCTTGCGCCGGTCGGCGGCGATCAGATGCAGCATTTGCCGCAACCCGGCGCGTCGGCCCGGTGCAAAGCCGAGCACCCGCTGGCCCTGCGTCGACAGGATCAGCCGGCCGGTGCTGCCGCCCTGGCGCCGCCAGTCGAAGCTGCCCATGCGCGCCAGGTCCTGCGCGCGCGCCAGCGTGGCCTTGCTGCGCTCGAGCTCCAGCCGCGTGCGCGACGCGCGCATCAGGTACTGCAGCCGCCCGGCGAGCAGGCTCCACTGGTTGGACTTGACGAAGAAGTCGGTCGCGCCGGCCTGGTAGGCGCGCTGGATCGACGCGTCGTCGTCCAGCCCGGTCAGCATCAGCACCGGCACGTTCTCGCCGCCGGGCAGCGCGCGCAGCCGGCGGCAGGTGTCGAAGCCGTCCAGCGCCGGCATCATCGCGTCGAGCACGACCAGGTCGGGGGTGTGCTCGGCCAGCTGCCGCAGCGCCTGCTCGCCGCCGGCGGCCTCGGTGACCGCGAAGCCGCGCTCGCGCAGCGCGATCGCGGTCAGCAGCAGGTAGACCTCGTCGTCGTCGACCAGCAGGACCTCGGTCGCGCGGATGCCGCGGTCGTCGCGCAAGGGATCGCTGCTGCTCATCGCGCGAGCGTCACGGCGCCAGCATCCGGCGCACTGCGGCCAGCACCCGCCAGCCTTCCGACTGCAGCCCGTGCAGCGACGCCTCGACACCCGCTGATTCGTCGCGGCGCAGCCGATGCTCGATCTCGCTGCAGTGCTGCGACAGCCGCAGCGCGCCGACGCTGGCCGACGACGACTTCAGCGTATGGGCCACATGGCGCACGGTCGCGTGGTCGCCGCTGGCCTGGGCGGCGCTGGCCTGGCCGAGCATCCGCTCCAGCGAGCCTTCGAATGCGCGCAGCACGCGCTCGACGACACGGTTCTCGCCGCTGGGATCGAGCGCCTGCAGCCGTTGCAGCGCAGCCGCATCGAGCACGGCCGGCGCCGATGCGTCGGCGTCCGGTGCCGAGGGCTGAAGCGGATTCACGCGCGGATGATACGAAGCAGGCCGCTGCAGCGGGCCTGAATAAGTCACGCGATCGGCGCCGGCACGCGCCGCTTCGGCCGCCGGCGCAGCCGTGGCATCGCCGGTGCCGCCCCCCGGCGCCGCGCGGCGCCCGCAGCGCAGCGCCGCAAAGCGCACTTCTACAATGACTGCATGCCTGCCACCAGTGTTGCCGGCCTTGCCGCGGATGGATGGCCCTGGCTGTTCGCGATGGTCGCGCTCGGCGCCATGGCCGTCGTGGCCTTCCGGCTGGGCCGGCTGCAACAGCTGCGCGACGACACCGAGACGCTGCGGGCCACGCGCGCGCGCCAGCAACTGCTCGACCAGCTGCTCGACGTATGGCAGTGGCAGACCGACCGCAACCACCGCCTGCTGCGCTTGCAGCCGCCCTCCGATGCCCCCGCCGCCGCCTGGGCCGCACCCGCGGGCGGCGGCCAGCCGCTGTGGGAGCGCTTCGACGCCAGCGGCGACCCGCACGCGGGCCTGCGCGCGCAGCTCGAATCGATGGCGCCGCTGCGCGACGTGGCGGTGCGCAGCCCCGGCGGCGCGGGCGGCGCGCACTGGCTGCTGCGCGGCGTGCCGCGCTTCGACGCCGAAGGCCGGTTCGAGGGCTACGTCGGCACCGCGCGCGCCGGCGGCCCGCCGGCCGAACCCCTGCCGCCCGTGCCCGCTGCCGCGGCCGCCGAGGAAGCGCTGAGCGAGCAGGCGGCCTTCAGCTACACCGTCACGCACGACCTGCGCGCGCCGATCCGCGTGGTCGAAGGCTTCGCGCGCATCCTGAAAGAGGACTACGGCCGCGCGCTCGACAAGATCGGCAACGACCACCTCGACCGCGTGCTCGCCGCCGCGGCGCGGATGAACAGCATGATCGATGCGCTGCTCGCGCTGGCCAACCTGTCGGCGCAGCCGCTGGCGCGCCAGCCGGTCAACCTGTCGCAGCTGGCCGGCTTCGTCGTCGACGACCTGCGCCGCGCCGCGCCGCAGCGCCAGGCGACGGTGCGCATCGAGCCGGGGCTGGTGGTCGACGGCGACCCGACGCTGCTGCGCCTGGTGCTGGAGAACCTGCTCGGCAACGCGTGGAAGTACAGCGCGCAGGTGCCGCACGCGCAGATCAGCTTCGGCGCCGCGCAGCGCGACGGCCGGCGCGTGTACACCGTCGCCGACGACGGCGCCGGCTTCGACATGCGCAACGCCGAACGCCTGTTCGGCGTGTTCCAGCGGCTGCACAGCGCCAACGAGTTCCCCGGCACCGGCGTCGGGCTGGCTTCGGTCAAGCGCATCGTGCGCCGCCATGGCGGCGACATCTGGGCCGAGGCCGAACCCGGGCGCGGCGCCCGGTTCCACTTCACGCTTCAGGGATAGCCGGCAGCCAGCCGCGCCCTGCCGCGCGCCCGCCCGGGCGACACCGCCCGGCGCCGCCGGCGCTGCGCTTCAGCCGCGGCAGCGCGGCAGCCGGGCGCGGCCGCGCTACGCTGCGCCGGGCCGGGCGAGTTCCTCGACGGCGCGCACCAGCCGCTCGGCCTGCTCGGCCAGGCCGACGCCGGCGGCATCGGCGATGCGCTGCAGCCGCTGCATCGCATCGCCGCGCTGCAGCGAATAGCGGTGCATCAGCACCCCCGCGGCGAGCGCGACCACGTCGGCGCCGTGCGCCGCCGGCACGGCCGGCGGCGTGGCCGCGGCACCGCGCTGCGCGCGGATGCGCTCGAACTGCGCATCGACGGTGGGCACGATCTGGCTGACGTCCAGCGGCTTGACCAGGTAGGCCACCGCGCCCAGTTCGGCCACCTTCGCCACCGTGGCCGGATCCGCGAACGCCGACAGGAACATGTAGGGCACGCGCAGCGACTCGCGCAGGTAGGCGGCCACGTCGAAGCCGCTCTTGCCCTCCATCCGGATGTCGAGCAAGGCCAGGTCGGGCCGGTGCTGGTGCGCGAGCAGGATCGCGTCGTCGCCGTTGTCGGCGTCCACCACCTCGTAGCCCGCCTGCTTCAGGCCGTGGGTGACGGTGGCGAGCACGAGCCGGTCGTCATCGACGACGAGGATCTTGCCTTTGGCGGCCATGGTGCGGTGATCGGGGCGACGCGGATCGCGTTCTCGGTATGCCCGCATTCTCGCCCAAAGCCCGCGGCGCGGGCGATCAACCTTCGGCGCGGGCCACGCCCGGCGGGCGCAGCAGCACCTGCGCCTGCACCTGTGCGCCTTGGGTGCACAGGGTCAGCGTCGCGCTGCGCCGCGGCAGCAGCGCGCGCACCAGCCCCAGGCCGCTGACGCCGCCGGGCACCAGCGCCAGGTCGAATCCGGGCGGCAGCGCGCCCGGGCTCAGGATCGAAAGCCGTGCCGCGTCGCCCTCGGCCTGCAGGCTGCAGCGCACCTCGCCTTCGCCGCCGTGCTTGACGGCGTTGGTCAGCAGCTCGTTGACGGTCAGCGCGATCGGGATCGACTCGGCCTCGGGCAGCACGAAGGCGCGCGGCGCGTCGCCGTCGATTTGCACCGCCACCGGCCGGCCGAAGGTGCGCTGCACCGTCTGCGCGATCGCCTCGAGCACGCTGGCCAGGCGCAGCGGCCCGCCGGCGCCGACCTGCAGCCCGTGGATCTGCGCGATCGCCTGCACCTGGCCGACCGATTCGGTCAGCACCGCCGCCACCTCGGGGCGGCGCGCGGCGTGGTGCTGCAGCAGGCCGGCCACGCCCTGCAGGTTGTTCTTGATCCGGTGGTGCACTTCCTTGACCAGCATCTCGCGTTGCGCGATCGCGGCCTCGAAGCGCCGTTCCGCTTCGGCGCGCTGCTCGGTCACGTCGCTGGCCACCAGCAGCACCTGTTCGCCGCCGGCGGCGCTGCCGGGCAGCGACACGACCCGGATGTCCCACCAGCGCACGCTGCCGCCGCGCCCCGGGCGCTGCAGCTCGCGGCGCAGCACCTCGGCGTCGGCGCGCGCAGCCGACAGGTCGGCCCCCAGCCGCACCACCGGGTCGTCGCCCAGCGCCTCGAGCAGCGTGCGCCCGGCCAGCGCCGCCAGCGGCCGTCCGAAGAAGGCTGCCGCCATCTGGTTGAGCTGCAGCAGCCGCTGGCTCGCCGCGTCGAACAGCGCGATCGCCAGCGGCGCCGTTTCGATGATCCGCTGCAGCGACGCCTGCGCCTGCGCGATGCTGACTTCGGCCTGGCGGCGGCGTTCGATGTCGAGCAGCGCCACCGTGATCTGCGGCGTGCCGCCGTCGCCGACGGTCAGCACCGCGTTGCCGACCACCCAGAACTCGCGGCCGTCGCGCGCCTTGAGCCGGCACTCGAAGCTGCGCGACTGGCCCACCACCAGCGACGACGGGAACGCGGTCGTGCGCAGCGGATGGTCCGGCTCGGCGGTGGCCACGACCGCCAGCGGCCGGCCCTGGAAGTGCGCGAGGTCGCCGCCGAACATGCGCCGCGCCGAGCGGTTCATCCATTCGATGCCGTCGGGGCCGACGGTGACGATGCCCACCAGCACCGAATCGAGGATCGCGCGGGTGCGCTCGGCCTGCTGCTGCAGCGCGGCGCGCGCCGCTTCCTGCTCGGTCACGTCGACCGTGACCACGGTGCGCCTGCCGCTGGCGGCATCGTCGGGTTCCACCCTTGTCAGCAGCCAGCGCCGGCCGAGCTCGCCGTGGCGCACCGCATAGCGCACCTCGGTGCGCTCGCCGCGCCGCAGCGCCTGCTGCAGCTGCTCGTACGCGGCCAGCGATTCGGGCTCGACCATCTCGCGCGCGATCGCCTGCAGCCCCGGCTGGCGCGCCGCCGCACGCCGGCGCTCGGGGCGCGGCCGCAGCCAGCCGCGCGCACCGTCGAAGGTGGCCACGCCGACGCCGGCGGCATCCATCAGCGCGCCGATCTCGAGCTGCGCGAGGTCGCGCTCCTCCTCCGCGCTGCGGTCTTCGACCACCGCCATGAAGCGCGCACGGCCGCCGCCGGCGGGCAGGCTGCGCACGCGCGCGCTCAGGCGCTGCAGCCGGCCGTCGGGCAGCGCCAGCAGCGTCTGCTGCTCGGGCAGCGCAGCGTCGTTGCGCAGCGCCTCGCGCGGCGCGCCGGCGTCGAAGCCGAGCAGCGCCTGCAGCTCGGCCGGCGCATCGCCCAGGGCCACCGGCAGCTGGCCTGCCAGCGCCTCGAAGGCGCGGTTCGAGCGCAGGATCAGACCGGTGTCGTCGAACACCAGCATGCCGGTCGGGCTCAGGTCGAACCACTGCGCCAGCTCGTCGAGCGAGCGGTCGGCCTGCGCGCGCGCCACGTGCTCGGCGGTGGTGTCCTGCAGCACGCTCAGCACCAGCCGCGCCCCGCCGTCGCCGCTGACCGCATAGCGCACCGCGCGGCACCAGCGCTCGCGCCCGGCGGCGTCGACCAGGCGTTGTTCGTGCAGCAGCGGGCCGCCGAAGCCGTGCCGCGGCGGCGGCTCCCGGTGTTGCGGCCGATCGGCGTCGCGATCTTCCGGCGGCATCAGCAGCAGCGGATCGGTGCCCAGCAGCGCTTCACGGGTGCGGCCGGTGAAGTCGAGGTAGGCGTCGTTCACCGCGACCAGCCGGTGCTGCGCATCCTGCAGCGTCGCCGGGAACGGCGAGGCCCACAGCAGCGCCAGCACCTGCTGCGTCGGCCCCGGCGCCAGCGGCAGCTCGGCCACTTCGGCCCGGGCGCCGGCACCGGCCGCCGCCGCACCCGGCAGCAGCAGCACGCGCAGCGCCAGCTGCCGGGCCTCGCGCCACGCGCTCAGGCGCACGCCGCGGCCATCGGCCAGGCGCGCGTCGAGGTCGCGGCGCGCCGGCTCCGGATCCTGCCGGCGCGCGCGCAGCCAGGCGCCGGCCTGCGGCCCGAGCGCCGCCTCGAGCCGCACCAGCCCCTGCCCCGGTTCGGCGCCGAGCAGCCGCATCGCCGCCCGATTGCAGAAGCCCAGGTTGCCGACCTCGTCGATCAGCAGCAGCGCATCGTCCACACCGTCGAGCAGCGCCGCCATGCCGGCGCGCGACGGCAGCGGCGGCAAGGCAGACGAAGAAGCGGCGGTGGGCGCGGCCATCGGCCGCAGGATAGCCTGCGGCCGCGCCCGCCGGACCGCGCGGCGCGTGCGCTATGACCGGCCGGCGCACCCGGCGCGCGCAGCGCGCGCAGGCCGCCGTGCGCGGCGCGGGCAGGCTACGATGCGCGCCGCCCGCCCGGGCCGCCGCCCAGGCCCCGGCGCGGGCGTTTCGGCGCTGCTGTCGCGATGCACAACCCTTCGGATGGACCCGCAGGCGCCGCCCGGCCCGGGCCGGCGCGCGCCGAGCTGGCCGGGATGTCGCCGGCCTATTTCGGCATGGTGATGGCGACCGGCATCATCTCGATCGCCGCGCACCTGCTGGGGATGCCCGCGGTCGCGCAGGCGCTGTTCGTGCTCAACGGCGTCTTCTACGGCGTGCTGTGGCTGCTGACCGGGTTGCGCATCGCGCGCCACCCGCGCCGCTTCGGCGCCGACCTGATCGACCACCTGCGCGGCCCCGGCTTCTTCACGCTGGTGGCCGGCACCTGCGTGCTCGGCAGCCAGTTCGTGCTGCTGGCGGCCGACTACCGCAGCGCCACGCTGCTGTGGGGACTGGGGGCGGCGCTGTGGGTGGTGCTGACCTACACCATCTTCACCGGCTTCACCGTCAAGCAGCACAAGCCGGCGCTGGACCAGGGCATCAGCGGCGCCTGGCTGCTGGCGGTGGTGGCGACGCAGTCGATCGCGGTGCTCGCGGCGCTGCTGGCGGTGCGCGAAGGGCAGCCGATCCGGCTGGAGATGAACTTCCTGGCACTGTCGATGTGGCTGTGGGGCGGCATGCTCTACATCTGGATGATGTCGCTGATCTTCTACCGCTACGCCTTCTTCCCGTTCTCGCCGGGCGACCTGTCGCCGCCGTACTGGATCAACATGGGCGCGATGGCGATCTCGACGCTGGCCGGCTCGCTGCTGATCCTGAACTCGCCCGATGCGCCCTACCTGCAGTCGCTGCTGCCCTTCATCAAGGGCTTCACCGTGTTCTACTGGGCCACCGGCACCTGGTGGATCCCGATGCTGCTGATCCTGGGCGTGTGGCGCCACGGCTGGCGGCGCTTCCCGCTGCGCTACGACCCGCAGTACTGGGGCGCCGTGTTCCCGCTGGGCATGTACGCGACCTGCACGCACCAGATGATCGCGGCGATGGGCTTCGACTTCCTGGTCTTCCTGCCGCGCCTGTTCGTGTATGCGGCGCTGGCCGCGTGGGCGCTGGCCTTCGCCGGGCTCGCGCACTACCTGCTGCGCCACCGCCGCGACTTCAGCCTGTGAGCCCGTCGGGCCGCCCCAAGGGCGAACACCGCAGGGCGCTAGCCCGCAGGTTCCACGATCATCCCGCCGGGCCGCCCCAAGGGCGAACACCGCAGGGCGCAGCCCGCAGGTTGCCTTACGGGCACGGCCCGCGGCGCGCGTGGTGCTCAATCCAACTGCTGCGCCGCGGCCAGCGCGCGCAGCAGCGCGCGGTTGACTTCGGCGATCGACAGCATCATCCGTTCGGCCGCCTCGCGCAGGTCGAAGGCCGACGCCTGCTCGACCGCCTGCACGATCTCGAGATAGGGCCGGTACGGGCCGCTGGCGTGCACCAGCGCGTCGACCACGTGCTGCGGCACCGGGATGCTGGCCATCAGCTGCTCGAGCGGTTGCGCGAGCAGGCAGTCCAGCAGCGAGAACACGCCGCAGATGAACAGCTCGCTGCGCCGCTGCTCGTCGCCCGAGGCGCGCACCAGCTCCTCCATGAACAGTCCGCGCAGCACCGCGGCGAACAGCACCGGCTTGAGGTTCGGGTCGGAGCTGGCCGACGCCAGCAGCAGCGCCAGCCAGCGCTTGAGCTTCTCGTAGCCGAGCATCATGATCGCGTGGCGGAACGAGCCGATCTCCACGCGCAGGCCGAAGGCGGCCGAATTGATGTAGCGCACCAGCCGGAAGGCCAGCGTCGGGTCGTTCTTCAGCACCGCCTCGAGCCGGTCGATCGCCTCCATGCGGTCGACGCGCTTCATCAGCTCGACGATCACCTTCAGGTCGGGTGCCGCGGCCTTGCCGCGCCCCTGGCCCAGCGGCTCTTCCAGCGGCCAGCCCAGCACCGCGGCCGCACCGCGGCCGAAGGCCTCTTCGACCTCGGAGAAGCGCGTCACGCCGGCCTGCACGAAGCCCATGCTGCGCGCACCCGGCTGCCCCGCCGTGTGCAGGCCGCGGCGCTCGTCGTCCAGCTCGACGATCGTCTGGCGGAAGCAGCCGAGCACGGTGGCCGACAGCGGCTGCGCCGCGCGCCCCGACAGCAGCAGCGTGCAGCCGCGCGCGTGCAGCGCCCGCAGCGCCCACTCCAGCTGCGGATCGGCGGCCAGGAAGGCCGGCACCTCGAGCATCACCTGCGCCGGCGGCACCAGCGCCAGCGCACCGCGCAGCAGCGCCTCGTTCGCGAGGTTCAGCAGCAGGCGCTGCGGCGCGGCGGCCGGCCAGGTCTCGGCGAGCGCGGCCATCAGCGCGGCCGCGTCGGGCGGCGCGTCGGGGCGCAGCGGGAAGACCGTCAGCCGGGTCGCACTCACCGCGCGCTGGCGGTCGATCATCGGCGCCACGCCCAGCGCCACCTGGCCCAGGGCCGGATGCTCGTTCATCGCAGGTTCAAAGGGGTCGTCACAGGTACTGCAGCAGCGACAGCCGCTGCACCATCGAATAGGCCTTGAGCGCCGCCTCGTAGCCGGTCTGCCGGTTCTGGAAGTCCGACAGCGCCTGCACCAGGTCCAGATCCTCGGCGAGCGAGCGCTGCGTCTGCGCGTGCAGCTTCGTGTCGGCCAGCCGGCTCTCGGCGTTGTCGATGTGCTTCAGGCTCTCGCCGGCCGTCGTGCGCTGCTGCTGCAGGTTGGAAAGCGAGGCGTCGATGTCGCGCAGCCCCGTCTGCACCGTCTGCGTGATCTGCGCGCTGCTGCGGTTGGCGCTGCGCAGCTCGGCGACGGTGCGGTCGAGCACGTCGAACACCGACGGCGCCGGCGCCGACGGGTCGGCGGCGCTGCCGGCGCCCAGCCACGCGGCAGCGCCGTCCATCGTCAGCGGCAGCCGATCGCCGCCTTGCACCTCGGTGCGGCCTGCGGTGCCGTTGAATTGCACGCCGCCGATGCCGTCGCTGAAGGGCGGCTCGGCCGAGCCCTGGCCGCCGAACAGGAAGCCGCCGGCGCCGTCGCCGCGGTTGGCGACGGCCAGCAGCTGCGCGCGCAGGCCGGCGATCTCCTGCGCGATCTTCGCGCGGTCGCTGTCGATGTAGCTGCCGTTGCCCGCGGCGACCACGAGTTCGCGCACGCGCTGCAGCAGCTCGCCCGCGTCGCCGAGCGCGGCCTCGGACTGCTGCATCGCGCTGCGGCTGGCTTCGAGCGCGCGCTGGTCGGCATCGCTGCGCGCGGCGGTTGCCAACGCGCGCTCGATGCGCGCCGCCGCCACCGGGTCGTCGCTGGCGCGCGCGACGCGCTTGCCGCTGGTCAGCTGCTCCTGCGTGCGGCTGAGCTGCTGCTGGCGCTGCTGCAGCGTGTCGATCGTGGTCGCGTAGGCGTTCGCGGTGCTGATGCGCATCGTCAGGATCCGGTGGACTGGAGCAGCGTGTCGAACACGCTTTGCGCGACCTGCAGGATCTTCGCGGCCGCCTGGTAGCTCTGCTGGAACTGGATCAGCCGCGCCGCCTCTTCGTCGAGGTTGACGCCGCTGACGGCGCTGCGCGCCTGCTCGGCCTGCGCCGCCGCCGCCGCCGAGGTCCTGGCCGTGGTGCCGGCCCCCTGCACGCGCACGCCGACGCCGGCCAGCACCGACGCATAGGCATCGGTGATCGTCGCGCCGCCGCCTGCGGGCGAGCCGCCGACGATGCGCGCATCGCGCAGGTCGACGAAGGCCAGCGCGTTGCCGTTGCTGGCCGACGGGTACGCGGTGG
>JAFEFZ010000315.1 GCA_018240325.1 Pseudomonadota bacterium | reverse complement strand
GGCGCTTTGAACGGGTTCCATCGCGGGTTCTCCGAGGGGCCGCTGTTCAGGCCGCCTGGTACCAGGCGACGCCGTCGTCGTCGAAGCGCCGGCTGACCTGGCCGCGCTGCATCAGGTGGTTCAGGCAGGCCAGGCTTTCGCCGCTGGCCAGGTTCAGCAGGCCCGGGTCGGCCTCGCCGATCGCGCGGCCGAACAGCGCGGCGAACACGTCGACCACGCGCCTGGGCTCGGCCAGCGTCTTGCGCAGCCGCGCCAGCGTGCGCTCCTGCCCCTGCGCCAGGTAGTCCAGGCGCGCGTGCAGGCCGCGGAAGGGCTCGTTGTGCGCCGGCAGCACGAGCACGTCGTCGGGCACCTGCGCCTTGAGCTTGGCGAGCGACGCGAGCCAGTCGCTCATCGGGTCTTCGTCGGGCTCGGTCGGGTGCACCGACACGTTCGACGAGATCCGCGGCAGCACCTGGTCGCCGCTGATCAGCAGCTTGCGCGCCGGGCAGTACAGGCACGCGTGCTCGGGCGAGTGGCCGGTGCCGACGATCACGCGCCAGTCGTGGCCGCCGATGGTGATCGTCTCGCCGTCGCGCAACCGGCGGTAGCTGTCGGGCAGCGCGTGGATGCGCTTGCCGAAGTTGCCGAAGCGCGCGCGGTAGTTCTCGATCGCGCCGTCGCTCCAGCCGGCGCGGTGGTAGAAGTGGGTGGCATCTTCGGGCGCCTCGCGGCCGGTGTCGGCGGTGAGCACGCGGCAGTTCAGGTACTCGAGCCGCGTCATCCACAAGCGGCAGCCGAACTTGCGCACCAGCCAGCCGGCCATGCCCACGTGGTCGGGGTGCATGTGCGTGACGAACACGCGGCTCAGGCGGCGGCCGTCGGTGGCCTGGGTGAAGAGCCGGCGCCACGCGGCGACCGTCTCCTCGGTGCGCATGCCGGTGTCGACCAGCGCCCAGCCGTCGGCGCCGTCGTCGATCGCCCACAGGTTGATGTGGTCCAGCTGCAGCGGCAGCGGCATGCGCAGCCACAGCACGCCGGGCGCGACTTCGAGCGACGCACCCGGCGGCGGCGGCGCCTCGAAGGGGTACACGAGCACGGGCTTGTCCAGCCGCTCGCGCGGAACTGCGTTGGAGGTCTTGGTCATCGGTGGAATCGTTATGGCGCCGGGCCTTCGCGTGCTTCGGCCCGGCGGGGGCACCCGGAGCGGGCCGAAGCACCTGCCCGGCCGGCAAGCCGTGGTGCCGGGTCAGCGCGGCGCCATCCGGATCGCGCCGTCCAGGCGCACCGATTCGCCGTTCATGTAGCCGCAGGTGATCATGAATTCGGCGAGTTGCGCGTACTCGTCGGGCTCGCCCAGGCGCTTGGGGTAGGGCACCGAGGCCGCGAGCGCGTCCTTCACGTTGTCGGGCAGGCCGGCGAGCAGCGGCGTCTTGAAGATGCCCGGCAGGATCGTGTTGATGCGGATCGCCTCGCCCATCAGGTCGCGCGCGATCGGCAGCGTCATGCCGACGATCGCCGCCTTCGACGCCGAGTACGAGGCCTGGCCGATCTGGCCGTCCTGCGCGGCCACCGATGCGGTGTTGACGATCACGCCGCGGTCGCCTTCGGCCAGCACCGGCAGCGTCAGCATGCCGGCCGCGCTCTTGGCGATGCAGCGGAAGGTGCCGACCAGGTTGATCTGGATGATGCGGTCGAAGTTGGCCGTCGGGAAAGACTTGATCTCGCCGGTGGCCTTGTCGCGGCTGGCGGTCTTGATCGCGTTGCCGGTGCCGGCGCAGTTGACGAGGATGCGCTCCTGGCCCACGGCCGCGCGCGCCTTGGCGAAGGCGGCGTCGACCTGCGCCTCGTTGGTGACGTCGGCCTTGCAGAACACGCCGCCGAGTTCCTGGGCGAGCGCCTCGCCGGCGGCTTCGTTGAGGTCGAACAGCGCGACCTTGACGCCGTGCGCGGCCAGCCGCCGCGCGGTGGCCGCGCCCAGGCCGGAGGCGCCGCCGGTGATCACGGCGCTGATGTCGGAAGAAAGCTTCATCGGGATCGTCCTGAAGGGATGGTGGTCTGTCGCCCATGCGACGCGTGCGCCGCGCTATGCTGCGCCGTCCCCTCTACCGCCCGGCCGTGCCGGGCCCGCAGCAAAGGAAGCGCATCATGGCCGAAGCTTATATCGTCGCCGCCGCCCGCACCGCCGGCGGCAAGCGTGGGGGCCGCCTGTCGGGCTGGCACCCGGTGGACCTGGCGGCGCAGGTGATCGACGCGCTCGTCGAGCGCAGCGGCGCCGACCCGGCGCTGGTCGAGGACGTGATCATGGGCTGCGTGCTGCAGGCCGGCGAGCAGAGCGGCTGCATCGGCCGCATGGCGGGGCTGGCGTCGAAGCTGCCGCTGGACGTGCCCGGCGTGACCATCGACCGCCAGTGCGGCTCGTCGCAGCAGGCGCTGCACTTCGCCGCGCAGGCGGTGATGTCGGGCACGATGGACTGCGTGATCGCCGCCGGCGTCGAGAGCATGAGCCGCATCCCGATGGGCAGCCTGGGCAAGGTCTACAAGGAGGCGGGCCTGGGCCACTACATGAGCCCGACGATCCGCCGGCGCTTCCCCGGCCCCGAGTTCAGCCAGTTCATGGGCGCCGAGATGCTGGCGGCGAAGTACAAGCTGAGCAAGGACGCGCTCGACCGCTTCGCGCTGCAAAGCCACCAGCGCGGCGCGGCGGCCACGCAGGCCGGCGCGTTCAAGGCCGAGATCGTGCCGCTGGCCGCGAAGGCGGCCGAAGGCGGCGAGCTCGGCGAGATGCACGTCGCCGACGAGGGCCTGCGCAGCAACGCCACGCTCGAAGGCATCGCCAGCGTCAAGACGCTGCGCGAGGGCGGCTTCGTATCGGCGGCCAACGCCAGCCAGATCTGCGACGGCGCCTCCGGCGTGATGGTGGTCAACGACAAGGGCCTGAAGGCGATCGGCGCGAAGCCGCTGGCGCGCGTGCACCACATGACGGTGCGCGGCGGCGACCCGGTGATCATGCTCGAGGCGCCGCTGCAGACGACGGACCACGCGCTCGCCAAGGCCGGCATGAAGATCGACGACATCGACCTGTTCGAGGTCAACGAGGCCTTCGCGTCGGTGCCGCTGGCCTGGCTGCAGCACACCCGGGCCGATCCGGAGCGGCTCAACGTCAACGGCGGCGCGATCGCGCTCGGGCACCCGCTGGGCGCATCGGGCACCAAGCTGATGGCCACGCTGGTGCACGCGCTGCACGCGCGCGGCAAGCGCTGGGGGCTGCAGACGATGTGCGAAGGCGGCGGCCAGGCGAACGTGACGATCATCGAGCGGCTCTGAGCAGGGGCGCCGCCATGATTCCGCGCCGCCTGTTCGCGCCTGAACACGAGGAGTTCCGCGCCTCGTTCCGCCGCTTCCTCGAGAAGGAGGTGATCCCGCAGCACGAGGCCTGGGAGGAGCGCGGCTACGTGGACCGCGAGGTCTGGGCCAAGGCCGGCGCCAACGGCTTCCTGTGCCCGAGCATGCCCGAGCAGTACGGCGGCGCCGGCGCCGACCGGCTGTACAGCCTGGTGATGATGGAAGAGACGGCCAAGGCGCGCACCTCGGGGCTGGGCTTCTCGCTGCACTCCGAGATCGTCGCGCCGTACATCCTGAGGTACGGCAGCGACGAGCAGAAGCAGCGGCTGCTGCCGCGCATGGCGCGCGGCGAGGTCATCGGCGCGATCGCGATGAGCGAGCCCGGCGTCGGCTCCGACCTGCAGGCGGTGAAGACGAGCGCCGTGAAGGACGCCGCGGGCGACTACATCCTCAACGGCGCCAAGACCTTCATCACCAACGGCTGGAACGCCGACCTGGTGATCGTGGTCGCCAAGACCAACCCGGCGCTCGGCGCCAAGGGCACGAGCCTGCTGCTGGTCGAGCGCGGCATGGCCGGCTTCGACAAGGGCAAGCGGCTGAAGAAGCTCGGCCTGAAGGCACAGGACACCTCCGAGCTGTTCTTCGCCGACGTGCGCGTGCCGGCGGCCAACCTGCTCGGCGCCGAAGGGCAGGGCTTCGTCTACCTGATGCAGGAGCTGCCCTGGGAGCGCATGCAGATCGCGATCGGCACCACCGCGTCGGCACAGCAGGCGATCGACGACACCATGGCCTACGTGCGCGAACGCAAGGTCTTCGGCAACCCGGTGGCGAACTTCCAGAACACGCGCTTCAAGCTGGCCGAGCTGCAGGCGCAGGTGCAGATGGCGCGCGTGTTCGTCGACCGCTGCATGGAGCTGCTGCTGGCGGGCGAGCTCGATGCGCCGACGGCGGCGATGGCCAAGCTCACCTGCACCGAGACTGCCGGCCGCGTGATCGACGAGTGCCTGCAGCTGCACGGCGGCTACGGCTTCATGTGGGAATACGGAATCGCCCGCGCCTACGCCGACACGCGCGTGTCGCGCATCTATGGCGGCACCAGCGAGATCATGAAAGAGGTGATCGCGCGCTCGATGGGGCTGGGCAAGAGCGGCTGAATGCCGTGGCGCCCGCGACCCTTGCAGCCCAGCCTGATCGACCCCAACCAGGAGACCCGCGATGTACCCCGGCAAGTACGCAACGATGCACCCCGACCGCGCCGCCTTCATCATGGCGGCCACCGGCGAAGCGGTCAGCTGGCGCGAGTTCGAAGCGCGCAGCAACCGCCTCGCACACCTGCTGCGTGCGCAGGGGCTGAAGCGGCTGGACCATTACTCGGTCTTCATGGAGAACAACAACCGCTACCTCGAGGCCTGCTCCGCGGGCTACCGCGCGGGGCTGTACTTCACCTGCATCAACAGCTTCCTGACGCCCGAGGAACTGGCCTACATCGTCAACAACAGCGAGTCGCGGCTGCTGATCACGTCGCGCGCGAAGCTGGCGGTCGCGGCCGAAGCGCTGAAGAGCTGCCCGAAGGTGGCGCTGTGCCTGGTGGTCGACGGCGGCGCCGATCTGCCCGCAGGCTGCCGCGACTACGCGGCGACCGTCGCGCAATACCCGGCCGAGCCGATCGCCGACGAAAGCCTGGGCACGTCGATGCTGTATTCATCGGGCACCACCGGCCGGCCCAAGGGCATCGTGCGGCCGCTGCCCGAGCAGCCGCCGTCGCAGCCGCTGCCCTTGTTCCACTTCCTGCACCAGTTGTGGCGCTACCGCGAGGACATGATCTACCTGTCGCCGGCGCCGCTGTATCACTCGGCGCCCAACGCCGCGGTGTCGCTCGCGCTGGGCGTGGGCGGCACCGTGATCGTCATGGAGCACTTCGACCCCGAGCACTACCTGAGCCTGATCCCGAAGTACAAGGTCACGCACAGCCAGCTGGTGCCGACGATGTTCAGCCGCATGCTCAAGCTGCCCGAGGAGGTGCGGCGCAAGTACGACCTGTCGACGCTCGAGATCGCGGTGCACGCGGCCGCGCCGTGCCCGGTGCAGGTCAAGGAGCAGATGATCGACTGGTGGGGCCCGATCATCCACGAGTACTACGGCGCCACCGAGGGCCTGGGCTTCACCGCCTGCGACAGCCCGCAGTGGCTGGCGCACAAGGGCTCGGTCGGCAAGGTGATGATCGGCGACCTGCACATCCTCGACGAGCACATGCAGCCGGCACCCAAGGGCACGCCCGGCGAGATCTGGTTCAAGACCGCGTCGCCCTTCGAGTACTTCAACGACCCGGTGCGCACGCAGCAGACCCGCTCGGCCGACGGCACGATGAGCACGGTCGGCGACATCGGCTACGTCGACGACGACGGCTACCTGTACCTGACCGACCGCTCGTCGTTCATGATCATCAGCGGCGGCGTCAACATCTACCCGCAGGAATGCGAGAACCTCCTGATCACGCACCCCAAGATCGCCGACGCAGCCGTGTTCGGCGTGCCCGACGAGGAGATGGGCGAAGCGGTCAAGGCGGTGGTGCAGCCGATGGCGGGCGTGCATCCCGGGCCCGAGCTCGAGGCCGAGTTGATCGCCTTCTGCCGCCAGCACCTGGCCAAGCTCAAGTGCCCGAGGACCGTGGATTTCACCGACGCGCTGCCGCGGCTGCCCACCGGCAAGCTGTACAAGAAGCCGCTGCGCGACAAGTACTGGGCCGGGCACCAGTCGCGCATCGTCTGAAGGAGCGGTCATGACCGTCGCGTTCCCGATCGACCTGCGCAGCGACACCGTCACCCGGCCGACGCCGGCCATGCGCGAGGCGATGGCTGCTGCCCCTGTCGGCGACGACCAGTACGGCGAAGACCCCACCACCAATCGGCTGCAGGAGCAGATGGCCGCGCTGCTCGGCAAGCCGGCGGCGCTGTGGCTGCCCAGCGGCACGATGGCCAACCAGGTGGCGGCGATGACGCTGGCGCGCCCCGGCGACGAGATCGTGACCGCGCGCGAGGCGCACGCCGGCTGGCACGAGATCGGCGCCACGGCGGCCAATGCGGGCGTGCAGATCGTCGAGGCCGGCAGCGGCGGCGTGTTCAGCGCCGAACAGTTCGAGGCGGCGATCAAGCCCGCAGGCCTGCCGGTGTTCCCCGCGACGACGGTGGTCGAGATCGAGAACACGCACAACCGCGCCGGCGGCGTCGTGTTCCCGCAGGACGAGGCGGTGCGCATCTGCGCGCTGGCGCGCGCGCGCGGCATCGCCAGCTTCCTCGACGGTGCGCGGCTGTGGAACGCGGCGGTCGCGTCGGGCCGCAGCGAAGCCGAGCTGGCCGCGCCCTTCGACCTGGTGTCGGTGGCCTTCAGCAAGGGCCTGGGCGCGCCCGCCGGTTCGCTGCTCGCGGGCACGCCCGAGGTGATCGCGCGTGCCAACCGCAACCGCCGGCGCCTGGGCGGCGCGATGCGGCAGGTGGGCATCCTGGCTGCGGCGGCGCTGCACGGCGTCGAGCACCACCGCGCGCGCCTGGGCGAAGACCATGCGAACGCCCGCCGGCTGGCCGAGCGGCTGGCGCGCAGCGCGGCGGTGGCGCTCGACCTGGCGACGGTGCAGACCAACATCGTCGTCTTTCACCTGCGGCCGGGCGCGCCCGACGCGGCGGCGCTGGTCGCGCGCGCGCGCGCGCAGGGCGTGCTGGTCGCGGCTTTCGGGCCGCGCACGGTGCGCGCCGTCACGCACCTGGACGTGTCGGCGGCACAGTGCGACGCCGCCGCCGAGCGGCTGTGCCGGCTGCTCGACGGCGCCGCAGAAGCCCGATGACGCAACCGAAGCCATTGCAGGGCCAGCGCGTGCTGGTCACCCAGGCCGACACCTTCATCGGCCGCGCGCTGTGCGAAGTGCTGGCCGGGCGCGGCGCCGAGGTGGTCGCCAGTGCCGAACTGCTGGCCGAGCCGGGCGCGGCCGAGCGGGTCGCGCGCGCGGCCGGCCGGGTCGACGTGCTGATGGCCAACCTCGGCATCCCGGCCGCCGCCACGCCGGCGGCCGAGGTCGGCGATGCCGAATGGCGCGACGCCTTCGCCGCGATGGTCGATCCGCTGCCGCGGCTGGCGCGCGTGCTGCTGCCGGCGATGATCGAGCGGCGCTCGGGCCGCATCCTGGTGCTGGGCAGCGCGGCCGCGCTGCGCGGGCAGAACCGCAGCTCGACCTACAGCGCCGCGCGCGGCGCGCAGATCGCGTGGGCGCAGGCGGTGGGCGTGGAAGTGGCGCGCCACGGCGTGCAGGTCAATGCGCTGGCGTGCAACTTCGTCGACACGCCGACCTACTTCCCGAGCGAGGTCCAGGCCAATCCGCGCTTCCAGGAGCGGCTGCGGCGCGAGGTGCCGCTGGGCCGGCTGGTGCAGGCGCGCGAAGTGGCCGAGTTCGCCGCGCACCTGTGCGGCGACGCTGCCGGCTGCTTCGTCGGCCAGGTCTTCCCCGTCAGCGGCGGCTGGGTCGTGCGCTGAGCGCCGCCGCGCGCCGCAGGCCTTCAGCCCAGGCCGCCGCGGCGCAGCGCCGCCACGGTGTCGCGGATCAGGTGGCCCGAGATCGAGAACAGCGGCGGCACCGGCGGCAGCGCGTCGAGCGCGAACCAGGCTGCGGCTTCGAGCTCGTCCTGCTGGATCACGATCTCGCCGGCCAGCCACTCGGCGCTGAACGCGAGCATCAGGTTGTGCGGGAAGGGCCAGCTCTGGCTGCCGTACCAGCGCAGCGCGTGCACGCGCACGCCCACCTCCTCGGCGATCTCGCGGTGCACGCAGTCCTCGAGCGATTCGCCCGGTTCGACGAATCCGGCCAGCGCGCTGTACAGCCCCGGCGGGTGGTGCGGCGAGCGCGCCAGCAGCAGCTCGGCGGTGCCGCCGCGGCGGCGCCAGACCAGCGCCATCATCGCCGGGTTGATGCGCGGGTAGGCGGTGTGGCCGCAGCCCGAGCACCGGCGCGCGCGCTCGTGCGCCAGCGGCTCGGTGGCGCGGCCGCACACGCCGCAGAAGCGGTGCGTGCGGTCCCATTCGACCACCTGCGCAGCGCGGCCGGCCAGCGCCATCAGCGGCTCGGGCAGCCGCATCATCGCGTCGCGCAAGCCCACCGCCAGCCAGCCCGGCGGCGGCGCCGGCAGCGTCAGCGCCCAGCAGTCGGCCCCGTCCAGCCGGCCGAGGTAGTGGCGCGCTTGCGCGCATGCGGCCATCGCCGCGGCGTCGGTCGGCTGCAGGCGCTGCGCGTCGCCGCCCGGCAGCAGCAGCCGGCCGCCGACGAAGCCCAGGCACCAGGCCTGCGGGGTCCCGTGTTCGGGCGGGCGGAAGGCGGGGACGAAGTCCATCGCGTGCGGGGTGGGGCCGGGCGCTCGCCGGTTCAGAGCACGATCCAGCTGACGCAGCCGAAGTAGATCAGCAGGCTGAGCACGTCCTGGATGATCGTCGCCACCGGCCCGCTGCCGTAGGCCGGGTCGGTGCCCAGGCGGCTCAGCAGCCACGGCAGCATCAGCCCGAGCAGCGACGCCACCAGGCTGGCGCCGGCCAGCGCCAGCGCCACCGCCAGCGCCAAGCGCAGCTCGCCGAAGGCGATCCACATCATCGGCAGCGCCAGCAACGCCAGCACGCCGCCGATCAGCGCGCCGGTGCGCAGCTCGCCGCCGATCAGCCGGCCCAGGCCGGCGTGGCTCAGCGACAGCCCGCGCACGGCCGTCGCCTCGGTCTGCGTGCCGATCGCGTCGGCCAGGTAGACCAGCCCGGGCACGAAGAAGGCCAGCGCCGGCTTGGCCGCCAGCGCCGATTCGAAGCCGGCGACCACGGCGGTCGCGACGATGCTGCCGAGCAGGCCCACCAGCAGCCACGGCAGCCGGTGGCGCGCACGCCGCAGCGGCGGCTCTTCCAGCGCCTGGCGGGCACTCGCGGTCTCGCGGCGGATGCCGGCCAGGCGGTGCAGGTCTTCCACGTGTTCGCGGCGCAGGATCTGCATCAGCCGCTCGGGGCCGACCACGCCGACCAGCCGCCCGGCGTCATCGACCACCGGCATTGCGGTGGCGCCGTGGTGCAGCGCCACCGAAGCCATGCGCTCCTGGTCGGCGCCGGGCGGCACGCTCGGCGGCCGCGGGTGGGCGGCGCTGCCCAGGCGGGCATCGTCGGGCAGCGCGAGCAGTTCGGCCGCGCCGAGCGTGCCGAGCAGCCGCTGCGCGGCGTCGGTCACGCACACCAGCGACCAGTCGTGCCGCGCCTCGCGCTGCAGGCGCGCACGCAGCGCCCCGGCGGTGTCGTCGGCGCGCGCGACCAGCGCCGGCGCGACCACATGCTCGGCCGAGGTCTCGCGGGCTTGCCCGGGCATCGGCTGGGTTGCCGGTCAGGCCGCTGCCGGCCGGGCGGCGGCCCGGCGTGCGGCTGCGGCGGCACGCCGCGGTTCAGGGCTTGGGTTGCGCGCGCACGCCGATGCCGGCATCGATGCGCTCCATCAGGTAATCGAAGAAGGGGTTGGACGACATGCGCGCCAGCGTATCGATGCTGACGATCAGCGTGCCGCGCTCGCCGCGCGTGGCCATCTCGCCCAGGTGGGCGCCGAAGTACTCGTCGCTGGCGTCGGGCCGCATGCCGTACAGCGAATCGCTCAGCGGGAACGGGATCGCCAGGTGCGACAGCGAGAACACGCCCGGCGGGAAGGCCATGTCGAGCTCGCGCACCGTCTCGGTGGTGCTGCCGGCCTCGATGGTGCGCGCCACCACCTGGTCGGTGCCGGTGTTGCGGTTGGTGATCAGCGTCGTGCGGAAGCTGCGCGGCGGGTCGGGCAGCAGCCGCGTCAGGATGGTTTCGGTGCTCGGGCGCATCAGCACCCGGAATTGCGCGCTGCGGTTCAGGTCGAACAGCACCAGCTCGCTGCCGTTGGCCGGTAGCTGCCCGTACAGCGCGTTGACGATCGCGCGCGTGCTCACGGTGAAGTCCACCACCGACTGGAAGGTCAGCACCGGCGGCAGGCGCTGCAGGCTGCCGTCGGCCGCGCGCCGGTCGATCTGCGCCTGCAGCCGGCGCGCCACCAGCGACGACTGGCGCGCGCCGTTGACCGGGAAGCTGTTGAACTTGAAGGGGTTGAACTCGGGCACGATGCCCAGCCACGCGGCCTTGTCGAAGCGCGGCAGCAGTGCCGGCCAGCCGAGCACGCCGGCGAAGCGCGCCATGCTGGTGATGCCGATCATCGGCGTGAACAGCACGATGCGCTCGGGCTGCGCGAGCGCCGGGTCGTCGAGCGCCTCGAGCGCGTACTTCATCGCGAGCGCGCCGCCGTTGGAGAAGCCCACCAGGTGCAGCGGCGCCGGTGCCGGCGCCAGGCGCCGCGCCTCGCGCACCGCCAGATGGGTGGCGGCCATCCATTGCTCCCATTCGACCGTGCTCAGCCCGGCGGGCACGGTGCCGTGGCCGGGCAGGCGGATCGCCACCGCGGCATAGCCGTTGCGCACGTAGTGGCGCGCGACGTGGCGCAGGCTGTAGGGCGAATCGGTCAGGCCGTGCAGCAGCACCACCGCGCCGACCGGCGTGCCCGCCGGCTTCATGATGTACGAGCGGTTCCAGTCGTGCTCGAAGCGGCCCGGGTACAGCGGGCTGCCGCTGAAGTAGCGGTTGGCCTCGACCTGGTCTTCGGGGGCGAGCTTGTCGGTGACCTCGGTGCGCACCTCGTCGAACAGCTTGTTCTCGAGCGCGACGTAGCCGGCCCAGTCGAGCTTGGCGATCTGCTTGGCCGTGGCTTCGTGCGGCACGACGGTGTGCCAGAGTTCCAGGTGCGGTGCGCGCAGCGCGTCGTACACGCGCCACGCCAGCACCAGCACGAATAGGGTTGCGAGCAGCGCTGCCGCCCGCTTGAGCCACTTGACCATGGATGCCTGCGTCGTCTTGTTCTGTCGGGTGTGCGCCGATCGATGATACGGGAGGCACCCGCAGCGCCGGCGGCGCCCGGCCCCTTCCGAGCTTCAGCCCTTCAGTCCCACTGCGCACGCAGCCGCGCCGCGATGCCGCCGCCGGCGAATGGCTGCGGCTGCGGCGGCGCAGCGCGAGCCGGCGGCTGCGGTACCACCGCATCCAGACAGGCGAGCACCGCCGGCGTGAGGAAGCGGCTCGGCGCGCCCCACACGTGGCGGTCGCCGAGCGCGCGCTGCTGGGTCACGTGGAAGCGCTGCGGCACCAGCAACTGCAGCCGGTGCTGCGCGCGCGTCATCGCCACGTACAGCAGGCGCCGCTCTTCTTCCAGTTCCGCGCTGCTGCCGGCCGCCATGTCCGACGGGATGCAGCCGTCGACGACGTTGAGCACGTACACCGCCGCCCATTCCTGGCCCTTGGCCGAGTGGATCGTCGACAGGATCAGGTAGTCGTCGTCGCGCTGCGGCGGCACGACGTCGCTGCTCGCCTCGGGCGGGTCGAGCGTCAGATCGGCGAGGAAATCCTCGCGGCAGCGGTGGCGCGCGGCCAGGTGCTCGAGCAGATCGAGGTCGGCGGCGCGCGCCGCAGCGTCGGCGTACAGCCGGGGCAGCTGCGGCCGGTACCAGGCCAGCGCCTGCTCGATCGCCTGCGGCCAGGGTGCGGCGGCGATCGCGCCGCAGGCCGCGTGCAGCGCGCGCCAGCCGGCCGCGGCGGCGCGCGGCGGCGCGTAGGCCTGCATCGCCTGCGCCGGGTCGGCCGCGGCGGCGATCGCGTCGAGCAGCCGGCGCGCACCGGCCGCGCCGATGCCGTCGGCCAGTTGCAGCACCCGGAAGCCGGCCAGCCGCGCGCGCGGGTTCTGCACCCAGCGCAGCAGCGCCAGCAGATCCTTCACGTGCGCGGCCTCGAGGAACTTCAGCCCGCCGTACTTCACGTACGGGATGTCGCGGCGCAGCAGCTCGAGCTCGAGCGCGGCGCTGTGGTGCCCGGTGCGGAACAGCACCGCCTGGCGCCGCAGCAGCGTGCCGGCCTCGCGCTGCTGCAGCACCTGGTCGGCCACCCAGCCGGCCTGCTCGGCCTCGTCGGCCAGGGCCACCCACTGCGGCAACGCGCCGTCGCGGCGGTCGCTCCACAGCGTCTTGGCGATGCCCTCGGGCGCGTCGGCCATCAGCGCGTTGCAGGCGCGCAGGATCGCGTCGCTGGAGCGGTAGTTGCGCTGCAGACGCAGCAGCGCCGCCGGCGGTTCGAACTGCTGCGCGAAGCCAAGCAGGTTGCGCACTTCGGCGGCGCGGAACGCGTAGATCGACTGCGCGTCGTCGCCCACCACCGCCAGCCCGCGGCCGTCGGGCTTCAGGCGCTGCAGGATCGCCGCCTGCAGCCGGTTGGTGTCCTGGTACTCGTCGACCAGCACGTGCGCGAAGCGCGCCCCGAGCGCGTGCGCGAGCGCGTCGTCGTCGAGCATCGCCTGCCACCACAGCAGCAGGTCGTCGTAGTCGAGCAGGTGCTGGCGCTGCTTCTCGGCGGTGTAGGCGCGAAACAGCGCCCGCAGCTCGGGCTCCCATTGGGCGCACCACGGGAACTGCGCGTGCAGCACCTGCGCCAGCGGCTCGCGCGCGTTCACCGCGCGCGAGTGGATCGCCAGGCAGCTGCCCTTGAGCGGGAAGCGGCGCCGCGTGCGCGCCAGGCCCTGTTCGTCGCGCACCCAGCCGAGCAGGTCTTCGCTGTCGGCGCGGTCGGCGATCACGAAGTCTTCGGCCAGGCCGATCGGCGCCGCGTGCTCGCGCAGCAGCCGCGCCGCCACCGAGTGGAAAGTGCCGGCCCAGGGCAGCTCGGGCGGCGGCTGCGCCGCGCCCAGCCCCAGCGCCTGGTGCAGCATCCGCCCGGCGCGCTGCTGCAGCGCCTGCGCCGCACGGCGCGAGAAGCTCAGCAGCATCAGCCGCTGCGGGTCGGCACCTTCGAGCAGCAGCCGCGCCACGCGCGCGGCCAGCGTCAACGTCTTGCCCGAGCCGGCGCCGGCGACGATCAGCAGCGGCGGCGGCGCTTCGGCCGGCCCGTGGAAGACGGCGGTGCGCTGCTCCTCGTTCAGCGCCGCGAAGGGATCGGCGCCGGCGGGCCGGCGGCGGACCGGGGCGAAGGCAGCAGCAACCATGCGCACAGTGTAGGCTGGATGCCCATACAGCCTGAGCTGGGCGGCGCGCGGTTGCGGCTTGCACAACGCCTGCTGCGCACCCATCTGCAACCCTTGCACAAGGCCCCAACGCATCCATGACGCTGCTGCTGATCGCCCTGTACACGGTGCACGCCGCGGTCGGCTGGGCGCTGCTGCCGGCGCTGGCGCGCTGGCCCGCGCTGCAGCTGGCCGTCGCCGCCGGGCTGCTGGCGTCGGCGCTGCTGATGCCGATGCCGCTGCTGGCGTCGCGCATCCGGCCGCGCCCGCTGGCCGATCGGCTGTCGGCGGCCGGCGCCTGGTTCATGGGCCTGTTCTCGACCGTGTTCGTGCTGACGCTGCTGCGCGGCCTGCTGCTGGCCGGCGCCTGGGCAGCCGGGGCGGTGCTGCCCGCGGCCGCGGGCTGGCGGCCGGCGATCGCGCTGGGCAGCGCCGTCGCGGTGCCGCTGGGCGCGCTGCTGCTGACCTTCAAGGGCATGCGCAACGCCCGCAGGATCCCGGCCGTGCGCGATGTCGAGGTGCCGATCGCGGGCCTGCCGCCGGCCTTGCAGGGCTTCACGATCGTGCAGCTCAGCGATGTGCACGTGGGCCCGACGATCCGCGCCGGCTGGCTGCGGGCAGTGGTCGAGCGGGTCAATGCGCTGCAGGCCGACGTGGTCGCGATCACCGGCGACCTGGTCGACGGCAGCGTGCGCGACCTGGCGGCGCAGGTCGCGCCGCTGGCCGGGCTGGCGTCGCGCCACGGCAGCTTCTTCGTGACCGGCAACCATGAGTACTACAGCGGCGCCGACGCCTGGGTGGCGGAGCTGCGGCGCCTGGGCCTGCGCGTGCTGCTGAACGAGCATGTGCTGCTGGGCCACGACGGCGCGGTGCTGGCGCTGGCCGGCGTGACCGACTACGGCGCGCATCACTTCGACCACCGCCACCGCAGCGACCCGAACGCAGCGATCGCCGGGGCCAGCGCGCAGGCTGCGGTGCGCGTGCTGCTCGCGCACCAGCCGCGCAGCGCGCTGGCGGCAGCCGGTGCCGGTTATCAGCTGCAGTTGTCGGGCCACACCCACGGCGGCCAGTTCCTGCCGTGGAACTGGTTCGTGCGGCTGCAGCAGCCGATCACCGCCGGGCTGCACCGGGTGCAGGGGCTGTGGGTCTACGTCAGCCGGGGCACCGGCTGCTGGGGGCCGCCGATGCGGCTGGGTGCGCCTTCGGAGATCACGCGGGTGCGGCTGACGGCCGCAGTCTGAGCCGGAGCCTAGCAAGCGCAAGAAGGGCCCGGCACCTCGCGGTGCCGGGCCCTCTTTGGGCGAAGCCGATCCGCAGCCCTACTCGAGCTGCACTTCGACGCGGCGCGCCTCGGCGTCGGGGCCGCTGCCGGTCAGCTGCTCGGGCTTCTTCAGCACGATCTTGTCGTCGGGCACGCCCATCGACTTGAGCGTCTCGGCGACCTTCAGCGCGCGCTGCTTGGCCAGTTCCTCGTTGGCGGCCGGGTCGCCGGTGGCGTCGTGGTAGCCGCTGATCACCGCGGTCTTGCCTTCGGCCACGCCCTTGGCGACGTCGGCGAGCGCGTCGGTCGCGCCGCCGGCCAGGTCGGTCTTGCCCGTCTCGAAGTAGAACTTCACGAGCCCCGGCTGCACCACCTGCACGCGCGCGACTTCCACCAGCACCGGGACCGGCACCGCGACGACCGCCACCGGAGCGCCCGGCGCCTGCGCGGCTGCCTTGGTCGACGTGCCGGCGGGCAGCAGCGGCACGATCAGCAGCGCGACGATGTTGATGATCTTGATCAGCGGGTTGACCGCCGGGCCGGCCGTGTCCTTGTAGGGGTCGCCGACGGTGTCGCCGGTGACCGCGGCCTTGTGCGCGTCGCTGCCCTTGCCGCCGTGGTGGCCGTCCTCGATGTACTTCTTGGCGTTGTCCCAGGCGCCGCCGCCCGTGCACATGCTGATCGCGACGAACAGGCCGGTGACGATCGTGCCCATCAGCAGGCCGCCCAGCGCCTCGGCGCCCAGCAGCAGCCCGACCAGGATCGGCACCACCACCGGCAGCAGCGACGGGATCATCATCTCCTTGATCGCGGCGCCGGTGAGCATGTCGACCGCGCGGCCGTACTCGGGCTTGCCGGTGCCTTCCATGATGCCCTTGATCTCGCGGAACTGGCGGCGCACTTCCTCGACCACGCTGCCGGCCGCGCGGCCCACGGCTTCCATCGCCATCGCGCCGAACAGGTAGGGGATCAGGCCGCCGATGAACAGGCCGATGATCACGCGCGGGTTGGACAGGTCGAAGCTGGCCATGATGCCGCGCGACTCGAGCGAGTGCGTGTAGTCGGCGAACAGCACCAGCGCGGCGAGGCCGGCCGAGCCGATCGCGTAGCCCTTGGTCACCGCCTTGGTGGTGTTGCCCACCGCGTCGAGCGGGTCGGTGATGTCGCGCACGCTGTCGGGCAGCTCGGCCATCTCGGCGATGCCGCCGGCGTTGTCGGTGATCGGGCCGTAGGCGTCGAGCGCGACGATGATGCCGGCCATGCTCAGCATCGAGGTGGCGGCGATCGCGATGCCGTACAGGCCGGCGAGCCAGAACGACGCCAGGATCGCGATGCACACGAAGATCACCGGCCAGGCGGTGGACTTCATGCTCACGCCGATGCCGGCGATGATGTTGGTCGCGTGGCCGGTGGTGCTGGCCTGCGCGACGTGCTTGACCGGCTTGTAGTCGGTGCCGGTGTAGTACTCGGTGATCCACACCATCGCCGCCGTCAGCAGCAGGCCGACCACGCAGGTGCCGAACAGCGCGGTCGCACTGACCGTGCCGCCGCCGGCGAGCTGCAGCCCGCTCGGGAACATCGCCGTGGTCACGAACCAGAACGCGATCAGCGACAGCACGCCGGCCACGATCAGGCCCTTGTACAGCGCCGGCATCACGTTCTTCATGCCGGGGCTGGCCTTGACGAAGCCGCAGCCGATGATCGACGCGATGATCGACACGCCGCCCAGCAGCAGCGGATACACCACCGCCGCGCCGCCGCCGCCGGCGACCATCAGCGGGCCCAGCGCCATCGTCGCGATCAGCGTGACCGCGTAGGTTTCGAACAGGTCGGCGGCCATGCCGGCGCAGTCGCCGACGTTGTCGCCGACGTTGTCGGCGATCACCGCCGGGTTGCGCGGGTCGTCCTCGGGGATGCCGGCCTCGACCTTGCCCACCAGGTCGGCGCCGACGTCGGCGCCCTTGGTGAAGATGCCGCCGCCCAGCCGCGCGAAGATCGAGATCAGCGAGGAGCCGAAGGCCAGGCCGAGCAGCGGCTTGAGCGTGGCCGAGTCGGGCGCGGCCAGCCCGCCGATGGCCAGGAAGAACACGCCCACGCCGATCAGGCCCAGGCCCACCACCAGCATGCCGGTGATCGCGCCGCCCTTGAACGCGATGTCCAGCGCCGGGCCGATGCCCTGGGTGGCTGCCTGCGCGGTGCGCACGTTGGCGCGCACCGACACGTTCATGCCGATGAAGCCGCAGGCCCCCGACAGCACCGCGCCGATCACGAAGCCGATCGCGGTGGTCGTGCCGAGAAAGACCGCGATCAGGATCGCGAGCACCACGCCGACGATCGCGATCGTGCGGTACTGGCGCGCCAGATAGGCGGCCGCACCTTGTTGCACGGCGCCGGCGATCTCCTGCATGCGGGCATTACCCGCGTCCTGCCTCAGGATCCAGCCGCGCTGGACGAAGCCGTAGATCACGGCCGCAAGGCCGCAGAGCAGCGCTGCGTACAGCGCCATCGTGGTCGTCATTTGAATCGTTCCTTTTCGCTGAAGGGACACCGGTGAGGGGAGGGCGTTCCGAAGTTGTTGTCGTGCGGGCGCCGGCCGAGGCTGGCCGGACGTGGGCCGCTAAACGCGGCGCGAATGCTACGGGAAAACGCGGCCCCCCCGGCCCGGGGCTTTCCTGCGATACGTCAAGGCCTTGCGCCCGGTGGCGGCCGGGCGGCATGAGTCCGCTCGGGCCTGGCGCGCGCCGGAAGAAGGCGCCCGGGCCGCCGCGCAGCGGGACCCGCGGCGCCTCGGCCGGCGCGCGTCAGCCTGCTGCCGGCGCGCGAAACGGCGTGCGCTCGCGCAACTCGTCCACGTAGGCACCGATGCCGGCACCTTCGCGATCGAGATACCGCGCCACCGCATCGGCGAAGGCCGGATGCGCGAGCCAGTGGGCCGAAGGCGTGACGGCCGGCAGCAGACCGCGCGCCATCTTGTGCTCGCCCTGCGCGCCGCCCTCGAAGCACCGGAAGCCGCGCGCGATGCACCAGGCCAGCGGCTGGTAGTAGCAGGCCTCGAAGTGCAGGCACGGCACGTGCCGCGTGCAGCCCCAGTAGCGCCCCCATGCGTGGCCGCGCACCGCGTCCACCGCCAGCAGCGACGCCGCGACGGGCGTGCCGCCGCCGCTGGCGATGAACAGCACCCAGTGCGCCGCCAGATCGCGCTGCATGGCTGCGAAGAACGCGCGCGTCAGGTACGGCGTCGAGCCGTGCGCGGCGTAGGTGTTGGTATAGCAGCGGTGGAAGAAGTCCCAGTGCGCCGACTCGATCTGCGCGCCTTCGAGCACCGTGAAGCGGATGCCGGCATCGGCGACGCGGCGGCGCTCCTGTGCGATCTTGCGGCGCTTGTCGCGTTGCAGGCCGCGCAGGAAATCGTCGAAATCCGCGTAGGGCGTGCCGGGCCGGTTGTGCCAGTGGAACTGCACGCTGCGGCGCTGCAGCCAGCCTGCAGCCTGCGCGGCCGCGAGGTCGGCATCGTCGCCGAACAGCAGGTGGATCGACGACAGGCTGTCGGCCTCGGCCAATGCCTGCAGCGCCGGCAGCAGGCGCTGCTGCGCCGCCGGGTCGGCGGCGATCAGCCGGCTGCCGGCGACCGGCGTGAACGGCACCGCCACGACCAGCTTCGGGTAGTAGCGCAGGCCGTGGCGCCGGTAGGCGTCGGCCCAGGCCCAGTCGAACACGTACTCGCCGTACGAATGCGCCTTGCGCCAGGCGGCGCAGCCGGCAACCAGCGTGCTGCCGCGGTGCAGCGTGAGCCACTGCAAGGCCCAGCCGGTGCGCGGCGTTGCGCTGCCGGAGTCGTGCAGCGCGCGCAGGTACTCGTGGCGCATGAAGGGCGTCGGCTGCGCCTGGCGCGCGAGCAGCGCGTTCCACTGTGCGGCGTCGACCGCGGCCGGGTCGGCGTGGACCGCCAGGGTCTCGGGGGCAGGCGCCGCGTGCATGGCGGCGCAGTCTAGGCGGGTGCCGGAGGCTGCGCGTTCCGTGATTAAATGGCCCCCGAAGCAACGCCTGCCGGGACGCTGGACATGAAACAGATCACTGCCGTCATCAAGCCGTTCAAGCTCGAGGAAGTGCGCGAAGCGCTGGCCGACGTGGGCGTCTCCGGCCTGACCGTCACCGAGGTCAAGGGCTTCGGCCGGCAGAAGGGCCACACCGAGCTGTACCGCGGCGCCGAGTACGTGGTCGACTTCCTGCCGAAGGTCAAGGTCGAGGTCGTCGTGCGCGATGCCGACCTCGAGCGCTGCATCGAGGCGGTGGTGCGCGCGGCCAAGACCGGCAAGATCGGCGACGGCAAGATCTTCGTGACGCCGGTCGAGCAGGTGGTGCGCATCCGCACCGGCGAGACCGACGAAGCGGCGGTCTGACGCCAGGGCCTGCGGCCGGCGCGGCTCAGAGCCCGTGAATGGAATGTGTTCACAGGCTCTCAGGTCAGCGCGTAGTCGTCCGGCTCGGTCGCGGCGGCCGCCAGCCCGGCCAGCCGCTGCAGCAGCGGGCCCGCACATGTGTCGACTTGCAGCAACGCGCGCTGCGCTGCGCTGATGTAGCCGGCTGCGGCCGCGTGGCCGATGAAGGCCAGCAGCGCGTCGTAGTGCCCGCCGGTGTTGAGCAGGCCCACCGGCTTGTCGTGATAGCCGAGCTGGCGCCAGGTCCAGACCTCGAACAGCTCCTCCAGCGTGCCCAGGCCGCCGGGCAGCGCGAGGAAGGCGTCGCTGCGCTCGGCCATCAGGCGCTTGCGCTCGTGCATCGTCTGCACCACGTGCAGTTCGGTCAGGCCGGTATGGCCGTGCTCGCGCGCCATCAGCGACTGTGGGATCACGCCGACTACCGGCGCGCCGGCGGCCAGCGCCGCATCGGCCACCAGCCCCATCATGCCGGCGTGCCCGCCGCCATACACCAGGCGCCAGCCGCGCTCGCCGATCAGGCGGCCGACTTCGCGCGCGGCGTCGGCGTCGGCCGGCGACGCGCCGGTGCGCGAGCCGCAGAACACGCAAATCGACAATGCGGCGGGGTCGGGTGTCATGCGCGGGCATTGTGCCCGCAGCCCGCGCCAGGGGCCGCTCGCGCCGATCAGCGCGGCTTGTCCGGCTGGCGGCTTCGCACCAGCCGGGTGCCGGCCAGCAGGTCGTGCCAGTACTGGCGCTGCGGGTTCAGCAGGGTCAGCGCGGCGTAGCCGAGCACGCCCACCGTCAAGGCGGCAGCGATCGCGCCGCCGTGGTGCTGCCCGGTCGCGCCGGCCCACAGCAGCGCCGGCAGGAACCACAGCCAGCTGCCCAGGTAGCGCAGCGCGGCGCGCGCGGGCGAGGGCGGCCGGCCGTCGCGGCCGACCACGCGGATCTGCCAGGTCTTCATGGCCAGCGTCTGGCCGCCATGCGACCAGAACCAGACGAAATACAGCCCGAGCACAAGGAACACCACCGCCTGCAGGCCGCGCTGGCCCTGGAGCGCATGGCGCTGCTGAGTCACGATGCCGTACACCAGGCCGGTCGCCATGACCACGCCGAACAGCAGCACGCCCTCGTAGACGAAGCAGGCCACCCGCCGCCGCAGCGACGGCGCCTGCCACTCGGACGCTGTGCCCGGCGGCGCCGCGGACGTCATTGGCTCGTGCCGGAGGGTTCGGCCGACGCGCCGGGCGCGGCTTCGGCGGCTGCCGCGGGGGAGCCGGCGGGCGGTGCCGCCGTGCTGCTGGCGGCTGCCGGCTGCTGCTGCGCTGCGGCCGGAGCAGCCGCGGACGGCGCCGCGCTCGCGGGTGCGGCGAGCGCGGCCGTGCGCGGCAACAGCGTCTTGCGGTCGAGCCGGTCCGAAGGCGCCGCGATCTTCGGCGCGCCCGGCTGCTCTTGCGCCGGCGGCTTCGGCGCCTTCGAGATCAGGGTGGTGGTCGCGCCCGGACTGGCGTGCACGAGCGTCGACGCAACCGCGGTTGCCGTGACCGGCTTCCCCGGTGGGACCGTCGGGTTGGCCTTCTGGTTCGGCGGCGCCGCAGCGGTGCCGGCGCGGGCCTCGGGCGTGGCGCGCGGCACGGTCTTGGCACGCTGGGCGAGGGCGCGCCGCTGCTCGGCCGGCAACGCCAGGTATGCGTCCCAGGCAGCCGCACGATCCTGCGGATTCATCTGCCGCACTTCCTGGAACTGCAACCGGGCCTGGCCGCGTTCGGCAGGCGACAGGCGCGCCCATTCCGCCATGCGCGCTTGGACCCGCTCGCGCTCCTCGGGCGGCATGGCCGGGAACCGGGCCACGATCTCCAGCCATTTCTGCTTGCGCGGCGCATCGATGCCGGCCCAGTCGCGCTTCAGCGGCTGCAGTGCCTGCTGTTGCGCCGGGCTCAGCGCCTGCCAATCGGGGCCGGCCGCTGCGGCCGGCACCGATCCCGGGGCCTGCTGGGCCGATGCCGATGGCGGCACCAGCCCGGCGGCGGCGGCTGCCGCGGCAACGCAGACCACCCGGAGCAGGCGCAACCGCCCGATCGATGCGCTGCTCACGGCTGGCCGTGCTTCAGGAACTCCACGAAACCGGGGTCGCCATAGGCGTCCGGCGGCAGGTCGTCGGCGAGCAACGCCGAGTCGACCTCGGCGGCGGCGCTGATCTCGGCGTTCTCCTGCAGGTGCTGGATCAGCAGCAGCCCGACGACGAGCACCAGCAGCGGCAATGCCGACCCGATCCGCACCCACCACGACGGTGTGCCGCCCAGCGCCACGCTGCCGTCCGCCCCGGTGCGGACGGCAACCGCGTGCGGCGCCGCAGCCTCGACCAGACGCGACTCGCGCGCCCGGCGCACCGCTTGCTCGCGTGCCACGCGCAGCCGCTCGCCGATGTCGTGCGGCAGCCGCTGCGCCTGGCTGTCGAGTTGCAGGGCGACGCGACGGGCCAGCTGGTCCCGCAGCGCGTCGAGGCGGGGATCGATGATAGGGACGGCATTCACGGTTTCAGGCCCTTCGCAGCCAGCGCCTTTGCCAACGCATGCACGGCCCGGGAGCAATGCGTCTTCACGCTGCCCTCCGAACAGCCCATCACCGCCGCGGTCTCGGCCACATCCAAGTCCTCGCAGTAACGCAGCAGGAAGGCCTCGCGTTGACGCGCCGGCAGCGCTGCCACTTCGAATTCGATCTGGCTCAAGGTCTGTTCGCGCGACAGCAGCTCGGCCGGGCCCGGTGCTTCGGCGCCGTCGCGCGAGGCTTCCAGAACCTCCAGCAGGTCGAAGCCGTCGTCGGCGGCGGACTCGAGGTCGGAGAAATTCTGCACGACCGCTTGCCGGACCTTCTGGCGCCGGAACCAGTCCATCGTGGCGTTCGACAGGATGCGCGCGAAGATGAGCGGCAATTCGGCTGCCGGGCGGTCGGCATAGTGCTCGGCCAGGCGGATCATCGCGTCCTGAACGATGTCGAGCGCCGAGTCGTCGTCGCGAACGGCGTAGGCGGTGCGCTTGAAGGCGCGCCGCTCGGCGCTCTCGAGGAAGTCGGACAGTTCTTGCTCGGTCGCCACGGGCTGGCTGTTGCGCCCCGTGCTGGGCCGCGGCGATTATGGCATCGGCCCTCGGCGCGGCTGCGCCGCCGCGGCGGCGGGCTTGCTGCATAATGCTGCTTCGCACAAAGAGCTCCCGGGGCATCGCCCGGACGCCCGCACCCGGGGTCCGCACGCGTGCCGCGCTGCTTTTCCGAATCCGCCTCACGAGGGCGCGAGGAGGGGCACCGATGGTTTTTCGTCAGAGAAATTCGCAAAGGGTCATTCAATGGACATCTCCCCCGCGGAAGTCAAGCGCGCCGCGTCGGCGCAACCCCCCGCCCCCTCCGCCCTGCACCCCGAGGAGCTGAACGGCTCCGAGATCCTGGTGCGCTGCCTGCAGGCCGAACAGGTCAAGTACCTGTGGGGCTACCCGGGCGGCGCAGTGCTGTACATCTACGACGAGCTGTACAAGCAGGACGCGATCCAGCACATCCTGGTGCGCCACGAGCAGGCCGCGGTACACGCGGCCGACGGCTATGCGCGTGCCACCGGCGATGTCGGGGTCGCGCTGGTCACGTCCGGCCCGGGCGTGACCAATGCCGTGACCGGCATCGCCACGGCGTACATGGACTCGATCCCGATGGTGATCATCACCGGCCAGGTGCCGACGCCGGCGATCGGGCTGGACGCATTCCAGGAATGCGACACGGTCGGCATCACGCGCCCGGTGGTCAAGCACAACTTCCTGGTCAAGGACGTGCGCGATCTGGCGCTGACGCTCAAGAAGGCCTTCCACATCGCGCGCTCGGGCCGGCCCGGGCCGGTGGTGGTGGACATCCCGAAGGACGTGTCGGTGAAGACCTGCGCGTTCCACTACCCCGAGCGCATCGAGATGCGCTCGTACAACCCGGTGAAGAAGGGCCACGGCGGCCAGATCCGCAAGGCGGTGCAGCTGCTGCTGGGCGCGAAGCGGCCGTACATCTACACCGGCGGCGGCGTGATCCTGGGCGAAGCGTCGGCCGAACTGCGCCAGCTGGTCGACCTGCTCGGCTTCCCCTGCACCCACACGTTGATGGGGCTGGGCGCGGTGCCGGCGAGCGACCCGCGCTTTCTCGGCATGCTCGGCATGCACGGCACCTACGAGGCGAACATGACGATGCAGCACTGCGACGTGCTGCTCGCGGTGGGCGCGCGCTTCGACGACCGCGTGATCGGCGATCCGGCCCACTTCGCGCAGGTGCAGCGCAAGATCATCCACGTCGACATCGACCCGTCGAGCATCAGCAAGCGCGTGCGCGTCGACGTGCCGATCGTCGGCGACGTGAAGGACGTGCTGCAGGAGCTGATCGCGCAGCTCAGCGCGGCGCCCGCACGGCCCGACGCGGCGGCGTTGTCGGCCTGGTGGGGGCAGGTCAACGAGTGGCGCCAGCGCAACTGCCTGGCCTTCAAGGACAGCACCGAGGTGATCAAGCCGCAGGCGGTGGTGCGCAAGCTCTGCGATCTGACGCGCGAGCGCGACGTCTACATCACCTCCGACGTCGGCCAGCACCAGATGTGGGCGGCGCAGTACTTCCGCTTCGAGCAGCCGCGGCGCTGGATCAACTCCGGCGGCCTGGGCACGATGGGCGTGGGGCTGCCGTACGCGATGGGCATCAAGCTCGCGAAGCCCGAGTCCGACGTGTTCTGCATCACCGGCGAGGGCTCGATCCAGATGTGCATCCAGGAGCTGTCGACCTGCAAGCAGTACGACACGCCGGTGAAGATCGTGTCGCTGAACAACCGCTACCTCGGCATGGTGCGGCAGTGGCAGGAGCTGATGTACGGCGGGCGCTATTCGCACAGCTACGTCGACGCGCTGCCCGACTTCGTCAAGCTGGCCGAGGCCTACGGCCACGTCGGCCTGCTCGTCGAGAAGCCTGCGGACGTGGAGCCGGCATTGCGCGAGGCGATCGCGCTGCGCGACCGCACCGTGTTCCTGGACATCCGCACCGACCCCACCGAGAACGTGTGGCCGATGGTGCAGGCCGGCAAGGGCATCACCGAGATGCTGCTGGGCAGCGAGGATCTGTAGCCCCGCCCGATCCGGTGCGCACGGCCGCGCTATCGCGCTGCTGCCCGCGCTGCCGGCCACGGCGGGCCGCGGTCTCGCGAGCCGTTTTCCCAACCTCGAAACGCGCGGCCAAGGGCCCGGGGTTACCGCCCCGAAGCCGGAAGAGCCGTGCAGGACGACGCAAACATGAAACACATCATCGCGGTGCTGCTCGAGAACGAGCCCGGCGCCCTGTCGCGTGTCGTCGCGCTGTTCTCGGCGCGCGGCTACAACATCGAAAGCCTGACGGTGGCGCCCACCGAGGACGCGTCGCTGTCGCGCATGACGATCGTCACCACCGGCAGCGACGAGGTGATCGAGCAGATCACCAAGCACCTGAATCGGCTGATCGAGGTGGTCAAGGTGGTCGACCTGACCGAGGGCAGCTACACCGAGCGCGAGCTGATGCTGGTCAAGGTGCGCGCGGTGGGCAAGGAGCGCGACGAGATGAAGCGCATGGCCGACATCTTCCGCGGCCGCATCGTCGACGTGACCGAAAAGAGCTACACGCTCGAGATCACCGGCGACGCCGCCAAGCTCGACGCCTTCTTGCAGGCGATCGACCGCGCCGCGATCCTGGAGACGGTGCGCACCGGCACCAGCGGCATCGGCCGCGGCGAGCGCATCCTGCGGGTGTAGCCGCCCATTCAACCCAATCACAGCAAGGAGAGAACCCGCATGAAGGTCTACTACGACAAGGACGCCGACCTGAGCCTGATCAAGGGCAAGCAGGTCACGATCATCGGCTACGGCTCGCAGGGCCACGCGCACGCGCAGAACCTCGCCGACAGCGGCGTCAAGGTCACCGTCGGCCTGCGCCGCGGCGGCGCGAGCTGGCTCAAGGCCGAGAAGGCCGGTCTGAAGGTGGCCGGTGTCGCCGAAGCGGTCAAGGGCGCCGACGTGGTGATGATGCTGCTGCCCGACGAGCAGATCGCCGCGGTCTACCGCGAGGAGGTCGAGCCGAACATCCGCGACGGCGCGTCGCTCGCGTTCGCGCATGGCTTCAACGTTCACTACGGCCAGGTCGTGCCGCGCGCCGACCTCGACGTGTGGATGGTCGCGCCCAAGGCGCCGGGCCACACCGTGCGCGACACCTACACCCGCGGCGGCGGCGTGCCGCACCTGATCGCAGTGCATGCCGACAAGAGCGGCAAGGCGCGCGACCTGGCGCTGAGCTACGCGGTGGCCAACGGCGGCGGCAAGGCCGGCGTGATCGAGACCAACTTCCGCGAGGAGACCGAGACCGACCTGTTCGGCGAACAGGCGGTGCTGTGCGGCGGCACCGTGGAGCTGATCAAGGCCGGCTACGAGACCCTGGTCGAGGCCGGCTACGCGCCCGAGATGGCCTACTTCGAGTGCCTGCACGAGCTCAAGCTGATCGTCGACCTGATCTACGAAGGCGGCATCGCCAACATGAACTACTCGATCAGCAACAACGCCGAGTACGGCGAGTACGTGACCGGGCCGAAGATCGTCACCGAGCAGACCAAGGCGGCGATGCGCCAGGCGCTGCGCGACATCCAGAGCGGCGAGTACGCGAAGAGCTTCATCCTCGAGAACCGCGCCGGTGCGCCTACGCTGCTGAGCCGGCGCCGCCTGACGGCCGAGCATTCGATCGAGGTGGTGGGCGAGAAGCTGCGCGCGATGATGCCGTGGATCAAGGCGAACAAGCTGGTCGACAAGAGCCGCAATTGATGCCGGTGCCGCGCATCGGCCCGGCGGCGGACGACGCCGGCTCGGGTTTCGACCCGGCGGCCGCGCCGCTCGGCGTGCCGCGTCCGCGCCGGCGCGGCATCTACGTGCTGCCCAACCTGGTCACGCTGGCGGCGCTGTTCGGCGGCTTCTACGCGATCGTGATGGCGATGAACGGCCGCTTCGAGAACGCGGTCATCGGCGTGTTCTGCGCGATGGTGCTCGACGGCCTGGACGGCCGGATCGCGCGCATGACCCACACCCAGAGCGCGTTCGGCGAGCAGATGGACAGCCTGGCCGACATGGTCAGCTTCGGCGCCGCGCCGGCGCTGATCGTCTACGAGTGGGCGCTCAAGGGCCTGGGCAAGGCCGGTTGGGTCGTCGCCTTCGTCTACTGCGCGTCGGCCGCGCTGCGGCTGGCACGCTTCAACACCAATGTCGGCGTCGTCGACCGGCGCTGGTTCCAGGGCCTGCCCAGCCCGGCCGCGGCAGCGCTGGTGACCGGCTTCATCTGGGTGATGGACGATGCCGGCATCAAGGGCGCCGGCCGGATCGACTGGCTGGCCTGGACCGCCATGGCGGTGACGCTCTATGCGGGGCTGACGATGGTGACCAACGTGCCCTTCTACAGCTTCAAGGATCTGGGGCAGCGCCGCTCGGTGCCCTTCGTCGTGCTGGTGCTGATCGCGCTGGGCATTGCCGCGGTCAACCTGCATCCGCCGCTGGTGCTGTTCGGCGCGTTCTGCGTGTACGGCGTATCCGGCTATGCCGTCTATGCCTGGCGCAAGACCAAGGGCAAGCCGGTCAGCGTGATCGCGATCTCCAAGGACGAGCCCGACGAGCGCGGGCTGCACTGAGCGGCCGCCGTGCTATAGTGCGCCGCATGTCGTTGCGTTCCGCCGCCCTCGCGCTGCTGCTTCTAGGAGCAGGGCCGCGGGCTTGCTGATCGAAACGCATCCAGACGCACAGAATCGACGGCCCGCTTGCTCACGCAGCGGGCCGTCGCCGTTTCAAGCTGCGTGGATTGTCTAATCCGAGGCTCGACCATGACCGACCGCCTGATCATCTTCGACACCACCTTGCGCGACGGCGAGCAATCGCCCGGCGCTTCGATGACCAAGGACGAGAAGCTGCGCATCGCGCGCCAGCTCGAGCGGCTGCGCGTCGACGTCATCGAAGCCGGCTTCGCCGCCAGCAGCAACGGCGACTTCGAGTGCGTGCGCGCGATCGCGGCGCACGTCAAGGACTCGATCGTGTGCTCGCTGGCGCGCGCCAACGACCGCGACATCGCGCGCGCCGCCGAGGCGCTGCAGCCGGCGGCGCGCGCGCGCATCCACACCTTCATCGCCACCAGCGACCTGCACATGGACAAGAAGCTGCGCATGACGCGCGAGCAGGTGCTCGAGCAGGCGCGCCTCTCGGTGCGCTTCGCGCGCAAGCTGTGCGGCGACGTGGAGTTCTCGCCCGAGGACGGCTACCGCTCGGACCCCGACTTCCTGTGCCGCGTGCTCGAGGCGGCGATCGACGAAGGCGCGACCACGCTGAACATCCCCGACACCGTCGGCTACGCGATCCCCGAGCTGTACGGCCAGTTCATCCGCAAGCTGCGCGAGCGCATCCCCAACTCCGACAAGGCGGTGTGGTCGGTGCACTGCCACAACGACCTGGGGCTGGCGGTGGCCAACTCGCTCGCCGGCGTGACGATCGGCGGCGCGCGCCAGGTGGAGTGCACGATCAACGGCCTGGGCGAACGCGCCGGCAACTGCTCGCTCGAAGAAGTGGTGATGGCGGTGAAGACGCGCCGCGACTACTTCGGCCTCGAGGTCGGCATCGACACCACGCAGATCGTGCCGGCCTCGCGCATGGTCGCGCAGACCACCGGCTTCGTCGTGCAGCCGAACAAGGCGGTGGTCGGCGCCAACGCCTTCGCGCACGCCTCGGGCATCCACCAGGACGGCGTGCTCAAGGCGCGCGACACCTACGAGATCATGCGTGCCGAGGACGTGGGCTGGAGCACCAACCGCATCGTGCTGGGCAAGCTGTCGGGCCGCAACGCCTTCAAGCAACGCCTGCAGGAGCTGGGCATCGAGACCGATTCCGAGGCCGAGATCAATGCCGGCTTCGCGCGCTTCAAGGATCTGGCCGACCGCAAGAGCGACATCTTCGACGAGGACATCATCGCGCTGATGGCCGACGAGAGCGTGACCAGCGAACAGGAGCACTACCGGCTGCTCGCGCTGGCGCAGCATTCCGAGACCGGCGAACGGCCGCATGCGCGCGTGGTCTTCGCCGCCGGCGACGTCGAGCACCGCGTCGAGAGCGACGGCAACGGCCCGGTGGACGCCAGCCTGAAGGCGATCGAGTCGGCAGTCGGCAGCGGCGCCGAGATGCTGCTGTACTCGGTCAACGCGATCACCTCGGGCAGCACCGAGTCGCAGGGCGAAGTCACGGTGCGGCTGCAGCACGGCGGCCGGGTAGTCAACGGCGTGGGCTCCGACCCGGACATCGTGGTGGCGTCGGCCAAGGCCTATCTGGCGGCGCTGACCAAGCTGCACAGCAAAGCCGAGCGGGTCGCCGCGCAAGGCTGAGGCGAAGCCGGCAACAGGCCGGCATCCGCTCGCAAACCGGAACTTGAGGAAAAAGACCCAAGTTTTTGATCTTGCATGTCTTTTTCAGCTGCAATAGACTTGGCGCCGTACGCTTTCGCATGGATGGGCTGAGCCGGTGATTCGCTATTTCCTCGAGTTGTTCAATCCCGGCTTGGTCGGTGCCGGCCTGCTGGCGCTGTCGCTCGCCGTACCGGTGCAGGCGGCGCCCAAGCGCGATGGGCGTAGTGCGGTCGTGTCGGCAAAGGCGCATGTGTCGGCGAAGACCCGGGCGAAAGCACCGATGAAGACCGTGAAGGCTGCGGCCGCCGGGCCGCGCGCGCGCGCGCCGTTGCATGCGTCGGTCGTGCGCGTCGCGCCGGCGCGGCCGTCGTTCGGGCAACTGAACGGGCTACACGCGACCGACGACCCGCTGGACCTGAAATCCAGCGTTGCGCTGGTGATCGACCAGGACACGCGCCAGGTGCTGTTCAGCAAGAACCCCGAAGCGGTGCTGCCGATCGCGTCGATCACCAAGCTGATGACCGCGCTGATCGTGACCGAGGCGGGCCTGCCCCTGGACGAGGCGCTGACGATCACCCAGGACGACGTCGATACCGAGAAGGGCAGCCGTTCGCGCCTGAACGTGGGCACGGTCCTGTCGCGTGGCGAGATGCTGCATCTGGCGCTGATGTCGTCCGAGAACCGGGCCGCGCACGCGCTCGGCCGCACCTATCCGGGCGGGCTGCCGGCCTTCATCGCCGCGATGAACGCGAAGGCCCGCCTGCTCGGCATGAGCGGCACCCGCTACGTGGAGCCCACCGGCCTGTCGAGCCAGAACCAGTCGAGTGCGAGCGATCTGGCGCGCCTGGTCGATGCCGCCTACGAACACCAGATCATCCGCCAGTTGTCGACGATGCCGCAGGCGCAGGTCGCGGTCGGCAACCGCCACCTGCAGTTCCGCAACACCAACGGCCTGGTCCACAACCCGGCATGGGACATCGGCCTGCAGAAGACCGGCTATATCTCCGAGGCCGGACGCTGCCTGGTGATGCAGGCACAACTCGCCGGACGCAAGCTGATCATGGTGCTGCTCGATTCCGCTGGCCGCTATTCGCGCATCGGCGACGCCGAGCGCATCCGCAAGTGGCTCGACGGGGACATGCACGGCATCGTCGAGGCGGCCGTGCGGCGGCCGCACTGAACCGCGCGCGGCGGCGTCAGCCGCCGTAGCCCAGCGCCTTCGAGATCTGCTGGGCCGTGGCCCTGACGCGTTCGGCCCAGCTGTCCTCCAGCCGGTCGGCCGGTGCCGACACCGAGAGCCCCGCGACCAGCTTGCCCTCGTCGTCGCAGATGCCGGCTGCGACGCAGCGCACGCCGAGCTCCAGTTCTTCGTCGTCGCGGGCGACGCCCAGGCGCCGCACCGCGGCGAGCTCGCGCTCCAGCCGCGCCAGGTCGGTGATGCTGTTGCGGGTGTGGCCGGCCAGGCCGGTGCGGGTGGCGTAGGCGCGCACGCGCTGCGGGTCGTCGGCCGCCAGGAACAGCTTGCCCACGGAAGTCAGGTGCAGCGGTGCGTGCCCGCCGACGGCGCGCACCACCTGCATGCCCGACTGCTCGCTGACGGTGCGCTCGACGTAGACGATCTCGTCGCCCTGGCGCATCGACAGGTTCACCGGTTGGTGGGTCAGGCGGTGCAGTTCGCGCATCGGGCCGAGCGCCGCCTCGCGCACGTCCAGCCGCGCCTTCACCAGGTTGCCCAGTTCCAGCAGGCGCATGCCCAGCCGATAGTTGCCGGCCTGCGGGCGGTCGACGAAGCCGCCGGTCACCAGGTCGTTGAGGATGCGGTGGGCGGTGGACGGGTGCAGGCCGGTCTCGGCGCTGAGCTGCTTCAGCGCCACAGGCTGCTGGTGCGCGGCGAGCACGTCGAACAGCGCGAAGCTGCGCTCGAGCACCTGGATCGCCGGCTTGGCCGACAGCGGATCCTTCATGGGTGTGATTCTGGCCGGGAACGTCGATTCTTGCATTACAAAAAACGGATCTGCATGACGGCAGCGGCTGCGACGCGCCCGGCCGCCGGCCGGGACAGCGGCTTCAGCCGGCGGCCAGCGCGGCGGCAGCGTCGCGGCCGGACTGCACCGCGCCTTCCAGCGTGGCGGGATAGGGCCCGGCCACGTAGTCGCCCGCAGCCAGCAGGCCGCGCGCCAGCGCCATCGACGGGCGCCGCAGCTGCGGCGTGCAGCGGAAGGTCGCGCGCCGCTCGGCCGCCAGGTGCACCGTGGCGGGCAGCGCGGGTGCGGTGCCGAGCACGGCTGCCGCCTGCCGGCGCACCTGTTCGGCCAGCACCGGCAGCCCCTGCGCCAGCCACTCGGCGGCGCCGCTGACGACCCAGGCGGATATCCCCATCCTGCCCGCCAGCGCACCGAGATCGAAGGCGAACTGGGCCGGCGCATCGGCGCCGGCGGGCAGGGCCGTGATCGGATGGGCCAGCCCCCCGGCCGCCGAGTGCAGATAGACGGTGACGATCGGCTCGTAGCGCAGCGCCGCGGCCGTCTGCGCCCATTGCGGCGCGATGTGCTCGGCGAGCCGTGCCGACTCGGCGGCGCTGCAGGCCAGCACCACGCGGTCATGGCGTTCGCCGTCGACCATCCAGCCGCCGCCCGCGGGCTCCACGCGCATGACCCGCCGGCGCGGCAGCAGCTCGGCGCCGTGCGCCTCGAGCCAGCGCGCGGCCGGGCGCGGCAGCAACGCATCCAGCCCGTGCCTGGGCAGCAGCAGGTCCGAGGCGCCGGGGCCGCTGAACAGCGCGTCGTGCAGCACCCGCAGGAACACCTGTGCGCTGGCCTCGGCGGCCGGCGTGTTGAGCGCCGCCACGCACAGCGGCTCGATCAGCTCGCGTCGCACGGCCGCCGGCATGCGGCGGCACAGGCTCGCCACGTCGAGCGCCGGCGCGCAGCGAAAGCCGCGCAGCGCCCACCCCGAGGCCGCCGCCAGCAGGCGCAGCCGCTCGCCGACCGTCCAGCCGTCGGCTGCCAGCACCGCGCGCGCGAAGGCCGGGATCGGCGCACCCGGCCGCAGCGCCAGCCCGCGGCCGTCGGGCGTGCGCAGCAGCAGCGGCAGGCGCAGCAGCAAGGCGTCCGGGTCGGCGCCGACCCTGCGCATCAGCGCGAGCGTGGCGGTGTAGGCGCCGATCAGGATGTGCTGGCCGTTGTCCAGCTCCAGCCCGTCCACCGCGACCGAGCGCGCGCGGCCGCCCGGCTGCGGCGCCATCTCGAACACGCGCACCGCGTGGCCGGCGGCGCGCGCATGCACCGCCGCCGCCAGGCCGGCCCAGCCGGCCCCGACCACCGCGACGCGCAAGCCGCCGGCGCTGCCGCCCGGCCCGCCGGCGCCTGCAACCCGCGGCGGGTGCGCACTGGCGCCGGCCGGCGCGGGCGTGCTCAACGCCCGCGCCAGTGCGTGCGCATCGCGATCCACAGCTTGCGCAGCGGGGTCAGCGAGGTGCGCTGGTGCAGCACGCGGAAACCGTCGGCTTCGATCTCGCGCAGCAGCGTGCGGTAGATGTTGGCCATCATCAACCCCGGGCGCTGCGCGCTGCGGTCGGCTTCGGGCAGCAGCGCGAAGGCTTGGTCGTAGCTGCGGTGCGCGCGCTCGGCCTGGAAGCGCATCAGCGCGTCGAAGCGCTCGCTGTAGCCCCAGGGCGAGTCGCGCTTCAGCAGTTCGGCGGCCTTGACGTCGAAGCGCTGCAGCTCGCTCAGCGGCAGGTAGATGCGCCCGCGGCGCGCATCGTCGCCGACGTCGCGGATGATGTTGGTCAGCTGCATCGCCAGGCCGAGCCGATGCGCGTACTGCAGCGTCGCCGCCTCGGTGCGGCCGAAGATGTTGGCGGCGACCTCGCCGACCACGCCGGCCACCAGGTCGCAGTAGTGCGCGAGCGCCGCGAAGTCGAGGAAGCGCGACTGCTGCAGGTCGATCTGGCAGCCGTCGATCACCGCCGTCAGGTGCGCAGGCTCGATGCTGAACTCGGCGGCAAGCGGCACCAGCGCGCGCATCACCGGGTGGCTGGGCCGGCCGGCGAAAGCCGCGTGCACTTCCTGGCGCCACCAGGCGAGCTTGGCGGCGGCGACGCCCGCGTCGTGCATCTCGTCGACGACGTCGTCCACCTCGCGGCAGAACGCGTAGTACGCGGTGATGGCTGCGCGCCGCCGCGGCGGCAGGAACAGGAACGCGTAGTAGAACGACGAGCCGCTGGCCGCTGCCTTGTGCTGCACGTACTGCTGCGGGTCGGCCGCAGCGGGCGGCGCGGGCGGGCTCACCGTGGCCCCATGCGCAGCGCGCGCCACAGCAGAACGGGGGTGTCGCTGCGCTTCAAGGTCGGCCGCCGGCTCAGGCTGGCATGGTCCATCGCGCGGATTTTCTCAAGAATCCGCAGGCCCCCCTGCACGACCAGCCGCAACTCCCAGCCGAAGCGCCCGGGCAGCCGCAATGCCAGCGGCGCGCCCGATGCCATCAGCGCGCCGGCCCAACTGCACAACTCGGCCACCAGGGCGCGGCTGGCCGGGCTGTCGCGGCCGGGCTGCAAGGCCGCCGCATCCAGGCCGTGGCGCGCCAGGTCGGCCGCAGGCACGTACAGCCGGTGGCGCGCCAGGTCCACGCTCAGGTCCTGCCAGAAGTTGATCAGCTGCAGCGCGCTGCAGATCGCGTCCGACTGCTGCAGCGACAGCGGGTCGCCGACGCGGGCCAGATGCAGCAGCAGCCGGCCGATCGGGTCGGCCGAACGCGCGCAGTAGGCCAGCAATGCGGCGCGATCCGGATACGGTGGGTTGTGCACGTCCTGCACGAAGGCGTCGAGCAGCGCGTGCAGCAGCGGCGGCGGCAGGGCCTCGGCGCGCAGCGCGGCGGCGAGCGGGCCGAAGACCTCGGGCCAGGCTTCGCGCGGCGGCCGGCCGGCGACCGCGGCTTCGAGCGCGCGGCGGTACGCCGCGAGCGCATCGAGCCGCGCGGCGGGCGGCTGCGGGCCTTCGTCGGCCAGGTCGTCGGCGGTGCGCGCGAAGCGGTAGATCGCCAGCACCGCCGGCCGCAGCGCCGGTGGGCAGGCCCAGGAGGCAACCGGGAAGTTCTCGTAGTGCTCGATCGATGCCACCGGGCAATTGTGCGCGGCCGTGCAGGCGGGCAGCGCCGGCGCCCCGGTAGAATCCGCGCTTTGCCGCGCTGCCGCTGCGGCGGGCGCCAGGCCGCGACACCGCGCTGGCGCAGCGGGGACACCCGCGCGGGTGGCGAAATTGGTAGACGCACCAGGTTTAGGTCCTGACGCCTTCACCGGCGTGCCGGTTCGAGTCCGGCCCCGCGCACCAGCATTCCGATCGAAACAGTGAGCTTCCCATGCCCGTGAACGTCGAAACCCTGGACAAGCTCGAGCGCCGCATCACGCTGACGCTGCCGGCCGACAGGATCAGCAGCGAGGTGCAGGCGCGCCTGCGCAGGCTGGCGCGCACCGTCAAGGCCGCCGGCTTCCGCCCCGGCAAGGTGCCGATGTCGGTGGTCGCGCAGCGCTACGGCCAGTCGGTGCAGTACGAGGTGATGAACGAAGAGGTCGGCCGCGCCTTCGGCGAGGCCGCCGGCGAGGCCGGCCTGCGCGTGGCCGGGCCGCCGCACATCGCCGCGAAGGACGAAGCGCCCGAGGGCCAGATGGCATTCGACGCGACCTTCGAGGTCTACCCGGAGGTCAGCATCGGCGATCTGGGCGCGGTGCAGGTCGAATCGGTCAGCGCCGATGTCGACGACGCGGCGATCGACCGCACGATCGAGATCCTGCGCAAGCAGCGCCGCAGTTTCGCCCAGCGCCCGGCCGGCGAGGGCGCGGCCGAGGGCGACCGCGTGACGATCGATTTCGAAGGCAAGATCGACGGCGAGACCTTCGCCGGCGGCAAGGCCGAAGGCTTCCAGTTCGTCATCGGCGAAGGCCAGATGCTCGAGCAGTTCGACCGGGCCGTGCGCGGCATGAAGGCCGGCCAGTCGAAGACTTTCCCGCTGCAGTTCCCGGCCGACTACCACGGCAGCGACGTCGCCGGCAAGGAAGCCGATTTCCGCGTCACCGTCAACAAGATCGAGGCGCAGCACCTGCCGGCGGTGGACGAGGCCTTCGTGAAGACCCTGGGCATCGCCGAGCCCACCGTCGAGGCGCTGCGCGCCAGCGTGCGTGCCAACCTCGAGCGCGAGTTGCGCCAGCGCGTGCTCGCGCGCAACAAGGCGGCGGTGATGGACGCGCTGATCGGCGTGTCGCAGCTGGATCTGCCGAAGTCGCTGGTCGGCGCCGAACTCGAGCGGATGATGGCCGCGGCACGTGCCGACCTGAAGCAGCGCGGCATCAAGGACGCCGACAGCGCACCGCTGCCCAAGGAGCTGTTCGAGCCGCAGGCCGAGCGCCGCGTGCGCCTGGGGCTGGTGGTGGCCGAGCTGGTCAAGGCCAACGCGCTGCAGGCCAAGCCCGAACAGCTGCAGGCGCATCTGGACGAGATGAGCCAGAGCTACGAGAAGCCGGCCGAGGTGGTGCGCTGGTACCTGAGCGACCGCCAGCGCATGGCCGACGTGGAGGCGATGGTCGTGGAGAAGAACGTCACCGACTTCGTGCTCGGCAAGGCCCGGGTGGCGCACAAGGCCCTGGCCTTCGACGAGCTGATGAACGCCTGAGCGCTGCCGCCGCTGCCCGCCAGCTCCGCCCCCCGCGCACTCCAAGGAAGCCATGAGCGCTCTCGACACCCAGAACCTGGGCATGGTGCCCATCGTCATCGAACAGTCCGGCCGCGGCGAGCGCGCCTACGACATCTACTCGAGGTTGCTGCGCGAGCGCATCGTGTTCCTGGTCGGCCCGGTCAACGACGCCACCGCCAACCTGGTGGTCGCGCAGCTGCTGTTCCTGGAGAGCGAGAACCCCGACAAGGAGATCTCGCTGTACATCAATTCGCCGGGCGGCAGCGTCAGCGCCGGGTTGTCGATCTACGACACGATGCAGTTCATCAAGCCCGACGTGTCCACGCTGTGCATGGGCCTGGCGGCGAGCATGGGCGCCTTCTTGCTGGCGGCGGGCGCGAAGGGCAAACGCCTGGCGCTGCCCAACTCGCGCATCATGATCCACCAGCCCTCGGGCGGCGCGCAGGGGCAGGCCAGCGACATCGAGATCCAGGCGCGCGAGATCCTGAAGCTGCGCGAGAACCTGAACGCGATCCTGGCCGAGCGCACCGGCCAGACGCTGGACAAGATCCGCGCCGACAGCGAGCGCGACTACTTCATGTCGGCCGCCGAGGCCCAGGGCTACGGCCTGATCGACCGGGTGATCGAGCGCCGCTGAGCCGGCAGCGCGGGCCGGCTCGACCCGGCCTTTGCGGGTGCCGAGCCTGCGCGCGTGCTTGGACTATCATCGTTCGGCACTATCGCCGCCAACCGCACACGCACCGTCATGGCCGACAAGAAAGGCTCCTCGAGCGAGAAGGTTCTGTACTGCTCGTTCTGCGGCAAGAGCCAGCACGAGGTCAAGAAGCTGATCGCCGGGCCGTCGGTGTTCATCTGCGACGAGTGCATCGAGCTGTGCAACGACATCATCCGCGACGAGGCGCCGGCCGACAGCGCTGCCGCAGCCAAGGCAGCGAAGTCGGACCTGCCGATTCCGAGCGAGATCAAGGCGAGCCTGGACCAGTACGTGATCGGCCAGGAGGTCGCCAAGCGCACGCTGTCGGTGGCGGTGTACAACCACTACAAGCGGCTGAAGCACGGCGGGGCGAAGGACGACGTCGAGCTGACCAAGAGCAACATCCTGCTGATCGGGCCCACCGGCTCGGGCAAGACGCTGCTGGCGCAGACGCTGGCGCGGCTGCTGAACGTGCCCTTCGTGATCGCCGACGCGACCACGCTGACCGAGGCCGGCTACGTCGGCGAGGATGTCGAGAACATCATCCAGAAGCTGTTGCAGAACTGCAACTACGAGGCTGAACGCGCGCAGCGCGGCATCGTCTACATCGACGAGATCGACAAGATCAGCCGCAAGAGCGACAACCCCTCGATCACCCGCGACGTGTCGGGCGAGGGCGTTCAGCAGGCGCTGCTCAAGCTGATCGAGGGCACGATGGCCAGCGTGCCGCCGCAGGGCGGGCGCAAGCACCCGAACCAGGACTTCCTGCAGATCGACACCACCAACATCCTGTTCATCTGCGGCGGCGCCTTCGACGGGCTGGAGAAGGTGATCCAGGGCCGCACCGAGAAGTCGGGCATCGGCTTTTCCGCCACGGTGCACGGCAAGAGCGAGAAGAAGGCGGCCGAGCTGTTCCGCGACGTGGAGCCCGAGGACCTGATCAAGTTCGGCCTGATCCCCGAGCTGGTGGGCCGCCTGCCGGTGGTGGCCACGCTCGGCGAGCTGACCGAGGAGGCGATGATCCAGATCCTGACCGAACCGAAGAACGCGCTGGTCAAGCAGTACCAGAAGCTGTTCGCGATGGACGGGGTGGAGCTGGAGATCCGGGCTTCGGCGCTGAGCGCCATTGCGCGCAAGGCGCTGGCGCGCAAGACGGGTGCGCGCGGCCTGCGCTCGATCCTGGAGCTGGCGCTGATCGACACCATGTTCGACCTGCCGAACCTGGAAGGCGTGGCCAAGGTGGTGATCGACGAGCACATCGTCGACGAAGGCTCCAAGCCGCTGCTCGTGTACCGCGAGCCGCCGAAGGCGAAGGCCAGCGCCTGAGCAGCGCCCGCCGCGCACGCACCGACGGACTCGGTCCGGTGCGGCCGGCGGCTTGCAATGGCAGGCGCGGGCCCCACATCGGCCTGAGAAAGTGAGGTTTCCCGATGTCAGGACATCCGATTCTCCCTGCCGAGCCGACGACGCTGCCGCTGCTGCCGCTGCGCGACGTGGTCGTGTTTCCGCACATGGTCATCCCGCTGTTCGTCGGCCGGCCCAAGAGCATCAAGGCGCTCGAGGCGGCGATGGAAGCCGGCCGGCAGATCATGCTGGTCGCGCAGAAGGCCGCCGGCAAGGACGAGCCCAAGGCCGACGACATGTTCGAGATCGGCTGCGTGTCCAGCATCCTGCAGATGCTCAAGCTGCCCGACGGCACCGTGAAGGTGCTGGTCGAGGGCATCCAGCGCGCGAAGACACAGTCGATCAGCGACGCCGGCGAACACTTCACCGCCGTCGTCGAGCCGGTGCCGCCCGGCGGCGACGCCTCGCCCGAGATCGAGGCGCTGCGCCGCGCGGTGACCCAGCAGTTCGACGCCTACGTCAAGCTGAACAAGAAGATTCCGCCCGAGATCCTGACCTCGATCGCCGGCATCGACGATCCGGGCCGCCTGGCCGACACCATTGCCGCGCACCTGCCGCTGAAGCTCGAAGCCAAGCAGTCGGTGCTCGACCTGTTCGGCGTGGACAAGCGGCTCGAGCGCCTGCTCGAGCTGCTCGAGCACGAAGTCGACATCCTGCAGGTCGAGAAGCGCATCCGCGGCCGCGTCAAGCGCCAGATGGAGAAGAGCCAGCGCGAGTACTACCTGAACGAGCAGGTCAAGGCGATCCAGAAGGAGCTCGGCGACGGCGAGGAGGGTGCCGACCTCGAGGAGCTCGAGAAGAAGATCAAGGCCGCGCGCATGAGCAAGGAGGCGCGCAAGAAGGCCGAGAACGAGCTGAAGAAGCTCAAGCTGATGTCGCCGATGTCGGCCGAGGCCACCGTCGTGCGCAACTACATCGACACGATGGTCAACCTGCCCTGGGCGAAAAAGACCAAGATCAAGCACGACCTGGGCAACGCCGAGCAGGTGCTCAACGAGGATCACTACGGGCTCGAGAAGGTCAAGGACCGCATCCTCGAGTACCTCGCGGTGCAGCAGCGCGTCGACAAGGTCAAGGCGCCGATCCTGTGCCTGGTGGGGCCGCCGGGCGTGGGCAAGACCTCGCTCGGCCAAAGCGTGGCGCGCGCCACCGGGCGCAAGTTCGTGCGCATGGCGCTGGGCGGCGTGCGCGACGAGGCCGAGATCCGCGGGCACCGCCGCACCTACATCGGCAGCATGCCGGGCAAGGTGCTGCAGAGCCTGACCAAGGTCGGCACGCGCAATCCACTGTTCCTGCTCGACGAGATCGACAAGCTGGGCATGGATTTCCGCGGCGACCCGAGTTCGGCGCTGCTCGAGGTACTCGACCCCGAGCAGAACCACACTTTCAGCGACCACTACATCGAGGTCGACTTCGACCTGTCGGACGTGATGTTCGTCGCCACCAGCAACTCGATGAACATCCCGCCGGCGCTGCTCGACCGGATGGAGGTGATCCGTCTGGCCGGCTACACCGAGGACGAGAAGCTCAACATCGCGCAGCGCTACCTGGTGCCCAAGCAGCGCAAGAACAACGGCGTGAAGGACGACGAGCTCGAGGTCACCGAAGGCGGGCTGCGCGGCATCGTGCGCTACTACACGCGCGAGGCGGGCGTGCGCAGCCTCGAGCGCGAGATCAGCAAGATCTGCCGCAAGGTGGTCAAGGGCCAGCAGCTGAAGCAGTACCCGGGCAAGGTGGTCGTCACCGAAGACAACCTGAACGACTTCCTCGGCGTGCGCAAGTTCGACTTCGGCCGTGCCGACAAGAAGAACCAGGTCGGCCAGGTGGTCGGCCTGGCGTGGACCGAGGTCGGCGGCGACCTGCTGACGATCGAGGCCGCGGTGATGCCGGGCAAGGGCAACATCCTGCGCACCGGCCAGCTCGGCGACGTGATGAAGGAGTCGGTCGAGGCGGCGCGCTCGGTGGTGCGCTCGCGCGCGGCGCGGCTGGGCATCAAGGACGAATTGTTCGAGAAGCGCGACATCCACATCCACGTGCCCGACGGCGCGACGCCGAAGGACGGGCCGAGCGCGGGCATCGCGATGACCACCGCCTTCGTGTCGGCGCTGACCGGCATCCCGGTGAAGGCCGACGTGGCGATGACCGGCGAGATCACGCTGCGCGGCGAGGTCACCGCGATCGGCGGGCTGAAGGAGAAGCTGCTGGCGGCGCACCGCGGCGGCATCAAGACGGTGCTGATCCCCGAGGAGAACGTCAAGGACCTGCAGGAGATCCCCGAGAACGCGAAGAACAGGCTCGAGATCGTGCCGGTGCGGTGGATCGAGAAAGTGCTCGAGGTGGCGCTCGAGCGGCCGCCGCAGCCGCTGCCGGAAGACGAAGCCGCCAAGGCCGACGCGAAGCCGGCGCATCCGGAAGCCGCCGCGGCCGCCGAGGTGCTGCCGCACTGACCGCACCGCTGCCGTGCCTGCGCCATGTGCTGCATGGTGCACGGTTCGGCGGCAGTCGCAGCTGCCGGATGCCGGCTGGGCTGTGGCTATAATGCGAGCTTGCGCGGGAGTAGCTCAGTTGGTAGAGCGCAACCTTGCCAAGGTTGAGGTCGCGAGTTCGAGACTCGTCTCCCGCTCCAGGTCTTGCGAAATCGGGAAGCCCGCGGGCTTCCCTTTTTCATCGGTCCGCCCGAACCGGGCGGTGCCAGGGCGCGATAGCAAAGCGGTTATGCACCGGATTGCAAATCCGTAGAGGCCGGTTCGACTCCGGCTCGCGCCTCCAAACTCTGTGCCGCAGCGGCCCGCCGATGGCGGGCCGCTGCGCTTGCAGCATCCGGCCGCCTCGCATAATCCCGGCGCCCGCCCGGGTGGCGAAATCGGCAGACGCAGCGGACTTAAAATCCGCGGCCCCTCGCGGGGCATACGGGTTCGAGCCCCGTCCCGGGCACCACGCTACAGGTGCCGCTCATGCCGATCTTCGATTCCGCTGCGCTCAACGGGGGCGTGCGCAAGCGCGAAGTGTTCGGCTGGGCGATGTACGACTTCGCCAACTCCGGCTACACGACCGTCGTGCTCACGGCGGTGTTCAACGCCTACTTCGTCGGGGTCGTCGCCGGCGACGCTGCATGGGCCACCTTCGCCTGGACCAGCGCGCTGGCGGCGTCGAGCGCGATCGTGATGCTGACGATGCCGTCGCTGGGCGCCTATGCCGACCTGCGTGCCGGGAAGAAGCGCCTGCTCGCGCTGAGCACCGCCGGCTGCGTGCTGGCCACCGCGCTGCTCGCGCGCACCGGCCCAGGCGATCTGTGGCTCGCGGTGGCCGCGGTGGTGCTGTCGAACGTCTTCTACACGTACGGCGAATCGCTGATCGCCGCCTTCCTGCCCGAGCTGGCGCGGCGCGACGCGCTCGGCCGCGTGTCGGGCTGGGGCTGGAGCTTCGGCTATTTCGGCGGCATGCTGACGCTGGGGCTGTCGCTCGCCTACGTGCTGCAGGCGCAGGCGCAGGGGCAGCCGGCCACGCACTTCGTTCCGGTGACGATGCTGATCACGGCGGCGGTGTACGGCCTCGCGTCGCTTGCCACCTTCGGGCTGTTGCGCGAGCGTGCGCGGCCGCAGCCCGATGCGCTGCGCGGCGGCGGCGTGCGCGCATCGCTGCAGCGGCTGGCGCAGACTTGGCGCCACGCCCGCGACTATCGCGATTTCGTCTGGCTGATGGCCTGCTCGGTCGCCTACCAGGCCGGCATCGCCGTGGTGATCGCGCTCGCGGCGGTCTATGCCGAGCAGGTGCTGGGCTTCCGGCAGACGCAGACGATGCTCCTGATCTTCATCGTGAACATCGCATCGGCCGTGGGCGCATTCGTGTTCGGCTACTGGCAGGACCGCGTCGGCCACAAGCGCGCACTGGGCTTCACGCTGGCGGGCTGGATCGCGATGACGCTGCTGGCCGCCGCGGCAACCGAGGCGATGCTGTTCTGGCTGGCCGCCCTGCTGGCCGGGTTGTGCATGGGCTCGAGCCAGTCGGCCGGCCGCGCAATGGCCGGTGCCTTCGCGCCCGAAGCGCGACTGGCGGAGTTCTTCGGGCTGTGGACCTTCGCGGTGCGGCTGGCGGCGATCGTCGGGCCGATGACCTACGGGCTGGTGACGCTCGCGACCGGCGGCAACCACCGCGCCGCGATCCTGTCCACCGGCCTGTTCTTCGTCGCCGGACTGGCGTTGCTGGCTCCGGTGGACGTGGGGCGCGGCGTCGCCGCAGCGCGAGCGGCCGGCACCGGTTGAGCCGTGCCGGTGCGGGCCTGGCCTGCGTCCGCCAACTCTCGCTCGCGGATCGGCGTGTGCCTAGAATGCGCCGCTTGGGCTTCGATCGGTTTCGACACAGGAGGCTTGCCGATGAAAGTGCTGGTGCCCGTGAAGCGGGTGGTCGACTACAACGTCAAGGTGCGCGTCAAGAGCGACGGCACCGGCGTGGACATCGCCAACGTCAAGATGAGCATGAACCCCTTCGACGAGATCGCGGTCGAGGAGGCGGTGCGCCTGAAGGAGAAGGGCGCCGCCACCGAGGTGATCGCCGTGTCCTGCGGCGTCACCCAGTGCCAGGAAACCCTGCGCACCGCGATGGCGATCGGCGCCGACCGCGCGATCCTGGTCGAGAGCACCGACGAACTGCAGCCGCTGGCGGTGGCCAAGCTGCTGGCGGCGCTGGTGAAGAAGGAATCGCCCGGCCTGGTGATCCTGGGCAAGCAGGCGATCGACGACGACTGCAACCAGACCGGCCAGATGCTGGCCGCGCTGCTGGACCGGCCGCAGGCCACCTTCGCCAGCAAGGTCGAGGTCGAAGGCGACGCGGCCCGGGTCACGCGCGAGATCGACGGCGGCCTCGAGACGATCAGCATCAAGCTGCCGGCGGTGGTCACCACCGACCTGCGGCTGAACGAGCCGCGCTACGTCACGCTGCCCAACATCATGAAGGCCAAGAAGAAGCCGCTCGAGGTCGTCAAGCCGGCCGACCTGGGCGTGGACGTGGCGCCCAGGCTGAAGACGCTGAAGGTCGCCGAGCCGCCCAAGCGCGGCGCCGGCATCAAGGTGCCCGACGTCGCCACGCTGGTGGACAAGCTCAAGAACGAAGCCAAGGTGATCTGACATGAGCGTACTCGTCATTGCCGAACACGACCACGGCACCCTGAAGGGCGCCACGCTGAACACCGTCACCGCGGCTGCGGCCTGCGGCGGCGACGTGCACGTGCTGATCGCCGGCCACAACGCCGCCGGTGCGGCACAGGCGGCCGCGCAGATCCAGGGCGTGGCCAAGGTGCTGCACGCCGACGGCGCGAGCCTGGCCGAGCAGCTGGCCGAGAACGTCGCCGCGCAGGTGCTGGCGATCGCCGCAAACTACAGCCACATCCTGTTCCCCGCCACCGCACACGGCAAGAACGTGGCGCCGCGGGTGGCGGCCAAGCTCGACGTGGCGCAGCTCAGCGACATCACCAAGGTCGTGTCCGCCGACACCTTCGAGCGCCCGATCTACGCCGGCAACGCGATCGCCACGGTGCAGAGCGCCGACGCCGTCAAGGTCGTCACCGTGCGCACCACCGGCTTCGATGCGGCGGCGGCCGGCGGCGGCGCGGCCGCGGTCGAATCGGTCGCCGCGGCGGCCGACAGCGGCTTGTCGTCCTACGTGGGCAGCGAGATCGCCAAGAACGACCGGCCCGAGCTGACCGCGGCCAAGATCATCGTCAGCGGCGGCCGCGCGATGGGCAGCCCGGAGAAGTTCAACGAAGTGCTGACCCCGCTGGCCGACAAGCTCGGCGCGGCGCTGGGCGCCAGCCGCGCGGCGGTCGATGCCGGCTATGCACCCAACGACTGGCAGGTCGGCCAGACCGGCAAGATCGTCGCGCCGCAGCTGTACATCGCCTGCGGCATCAGCGGCGCGATCCAGCACCTGGCCGGCATGAAGGACAGCAAGGTGATCGTCGCGATCAACAAGGATCCGGAAGCGCCGATCTTCTCGGTGGCCGACTACGGCCTCGAGGCCGATCTGTTCGCGGCGGTGCCCGAGCTGGTCAAGGCCCTGTAGCCGCAACGCCGCCCACGCCCACACCGGGCCCCGCGAGGGGCCCGCATGCCATCGGAGACCGCCATGAGCTACCGCGCCCCGCTGAAGGACATGCTGTTCACGATCAAGGAGCTGGCCGGCATCGACGCCGTCGCTGCGCTGCCCGGTTTCGAGGAAGCCGGCTTCGACACGGCGCAGGCGGTGCTCGAGGAATGCGCGAAGTTCAACGAAGGCGTGGTCGCGCCGCTGAACTGGGACGGCGACCAGAACCCGTCCTCGTGGAAGGACGGCGCGGTCACGACCACGCCGGGCTTCAAGGAGGCCTTCCGCCAGTTCGGCGAGGGCGGCTGGCAGGGTTTGCAGCACCCGGTTTCCTTCGGCGGGCAGGGCCTGCCCAAGACGATCGGCGCCGGCTGCACCGAGATCCTGAACAGCGCCAACCTGAGCTTTGCGCTGTGTCCGCTGCTGACCGACGGCGCGATCGAGGCGCTGCTGACCGCCGGCTCCGACGAGCAGAAGGCGCGCTTCATCCCGCCGATGATCGAAGGCCGCTGGACCGGCACGATGAACCTGACCGAGCCGCAGGCCGGCAGCGATCTGGCGGCGGTGCGCAGCCGCGCCGAGCCGCAGCCCGACGGCACCTACAAGATCTTCGGCACCAAGATCTTCATCACCTACGGCGAGCACGACATGGCCGAGAACATCGTGCACCTGGTGCTGGCGCGCGTGGCCGGCGCGCCCGAAGGCGTGAAGGGCATCAGCCTGTTCGTGGTGCCGAAGTTCATGGTCAACGCCGACGGGTCCCTGGGCGCGCGCAACGACGCGTATTGCGTCAGCATCGAGCACAAGCTGGGCATCAAGGCGAGCCCGACCGCGGTCCTGCAGTTCGGCGACCACGGCGGTGCCGTGGGCTATCTGGTCGGCCAGGAAAACCAGGGCCTGGCCTACATGTTCGTGATGATGAACGCCGCGCGCTATGCGGTGGGCATGCAGGGCATTGCGGTGGCCGAGCGCGCCTATCAGAAGGCGGTGGCCTATGCGCGCGAGCGCGTGCAGAGCCGGCCGGTCGACGGCTCGACCCCGGGCGCGGCGACGATCGTCCACCACCCGGACGTCAGGCGCATGCTGATGACGATGCGCGCCCTCACCGAGGGCTGCAGGGCGATGGCGATGGTGGCCGCCGCAGCCTACGACGCCGCGCATGCGCATCCCGATGCGCAGGCGCGCAAGCAGAACCAGGCCTTCTACGAATTCATGGTGCCGCTGGTCAAGGGCTACAGCACCGAGATGAGCCTGGAGGCCACCAGCCTGGGCGTGCAGGTGCACGGCGGCATGGGCTTCATCGAGGAGACCGGCGCGGCGCAGTACTACCGCGATTCGCGCATCCTGACGATCTACGAAGGCACGACCGCGATCCAGGCCAACGACCTGGTGGGCCGCAAGACGGCGCGCGACGGCGGCAGCACCGCCAAGGCGATCGCCGCGCGCATCGAGGCCACCGAGGCCGAACTGGCCGGGCGCGGCAGCGGCGCGGCGAAGGCGATGCACCGCAGCCTGCGCACGGCGCGGCAGGCTTTCGTCGAGGTGGTCGATTTCATCGCCGCCGGCTCCAAGGGCGACCCGAATGCCGCCTACGCCGGCAGCGTGCCTTACCTGATGCTCGCCGGCAACCTGGTCGCCGGCTGGCAGATGGCGCGCGCGCTGCTGATCGCCGAAGACCGGATGGCTGCCGGCGAGGATGCCGCCTTCATGCAGGCCAAGGTGACGACCGCGCGCTTCTACGCCGACCACGTGCTCAGCCGCGTGCCGGGGCTGCGCCAGGCGATCGTCGACGGTGCGCCCGGCGTCACCGAGATGGCGGCCGACGCGTTCTGATCGCCTGCCCGGCCGGGCCCGCCGCAGGGCCCGCGCTACGCCGAGGCTGCCCGCGCTTGTCCCGCGCTTGTCCCGCGCTTGTCGTGGGCTTGTCCCGCGCGTGACAGCGCCGGGCGCATGCGCTTCGCACACTCGTTCGATTCCACCCCTTGCCGGAGACCCCTGTGCCGCTGCCTCCTGTCCTCGAAAGCGCGCCGCTGCCGATCATCGGCTCGCCGCTGTTCATCATCAGCAACCCCAAGCTCGTGATCGAGCAGTGCAAGGCCGGTGTGATCGGCGCGATGCCGGCGCTCAACGCACGCCCGGCCTCGCAGCTGGACGAATGGCTGGCCGAGATCACCGAGACGCTGGCGGCCTACGACCGCGCCAACCCCGGCAAGCCGGCCGCGCCCTTCGCGATCAACCAGATCGTGCACAAGAGCAACGACCGCCTCGACCACGACATGCAGATGTGCGCCAAGTACAAGGTGCCGATCGTCATCAGCTCGCTCGGCGCGCGCGTCGAGGTCAACCAGGCGGTGCACGCCTGGGGCGGCGTGGTGCTGCACGACATCATCAACAACACGCATGCGCACAAGGCGATCGACAAGGGCGCCGACGGGCTGATCCCGGTGGCGGCCGGCGCCGGCGGCCATGCCGGGGTCAAGAGCCCGTTCGCGCTGGTGGCCGAGATCCGCGAGTGGTTCGACGGGCCGATCGCGCTGTCCGGCGCGATCGGCACCGGCGCCGGCGTGCTCGCGGCGCTGGCCTGCGGTGCCGACTTCGCCTACATCGGCTCGGCCTTCATCGCCACCGAGGAGGCGCGCGCCTCTGACGCCTACAAGCAGTGCATCGTCGATTCCACCAGCGACGACATCGTCTACTCGAACCTGTTCACCGGCGTGCACGGCAACTACCTGGCGCCGTCGATCCGCAATGCCGGGCTGGACCCCGACAACCTCGGGCACAGCGACCCGAGCAAGATGAGCTTCGGCAGCGACTACGGCGCGAAGAAGGCGTGGAAGGACATCTGGGGCTGCGGCCAGGGCATCGGCGCGGTCAAGAAGGTCGTGCCGGTGGCCGAACTGGTGGCACGGCTGAAGCGCGAATACGACCAGGCGCGCCGGCGCATCTGCACCGCCTGAGCGTTGCCCCGCGGGCCGGCGGCTGCCCGCCCGAGCGTGCCGCCGGCCTTCGACCGTGCCGGCGGCAGGCTGCGGCCGAAGTGCCGCATCGCGACCGAGGCCCTCGGGCGGCTACATCCCGCCTGGGTTCACGCTGGTGAAGCGCGCCTCCGGCCGGTCGTCGGCGCGGTGCAGCGTGGTCACGCCCTTCTTCATCGCCCAGGGCCGCAGCTGGTGGTGCAGCGGGATGCTGTGCACCTCGTCGCGCGTCAGGATCAGCGCCTCGCGGATCTGTGCGTTGCGCTTGGCGACGTCGGTCTCGGTCTTCATCGCGTCGACCAGCGCATCGATCTTCGGGTCTTACTTTCCGCAGGTCGCTGAACGCGTTTGCGCGCAATTTCCCCGAGCTGTGCGGGGGTCGGATCAGGGTTCGCGCGGTGCTTCCAGATCGATGAGGCGTTCGGTCTCCTCTTCCCAGGCG
>JAFEFZ010000314.1 GCA_018240325.1 Pseudomonadota bacterium | reverse complement strand
TCGCCGCAGCGCCCGCCGCCGATGCGGCGCCGGCCGCTGCCGCCGATGTGCTGATCTTCGGCGAGCTGCACGACCAGCCCGACCAGCAGCGCCAGGTCGCCGCCGAGGTGCAACGGCTGGCTTCCGAGGGCCGGCTCGCCGCCGTGGTGCTCGAGATGGCCGAGCAGCCGCACAGCACCACCGCGCTCGGCCGCAGCGCGACCCCGGCCGAGGTGCGCAGCGCCCTGGCCTGGCGCGGCTGGGACTGGGAGCCCTACGCCGACGTGGTGATGAACGCGGTGCGCGCCGGCGTGCCAGTGGTCGGCGGCAACCTGCCGCGCGCGCAGTTGCCCGCCGCGATGGCCGACGCCGCGCTCGACGCGCTGGTGCCGGCCGCCGTGCACGAGCGCCTGGCGCAGGCGGTGCGCGCGGGCCACTGCGATCTGCTGCCCGAGGCACAGGTGCCGGGCATGGTGCGGGTGCAGATCGCGCGCGACCGCGCACTCGCCCAGGCGGTGGCCGAACGCGCGCGCCTGACGCAGCCGCAGCAGACGGTGCTGCTGCTGACCGGCGCGCAGCACGCGTCGCGCGACCGCGGCGTGCCGCTGCACCTGGCGGCAGCCGACCCGCAGCTGCCGGTGCGGGTGGTGATGTTCGGCGATACGGCCGACGGGCGCGTGGCCGACGAGCACCGTGCGGCCGAGGTGACGCCGCAGGCCGACCACTGCGCCGAGCTGCGCCGCAGCCTGGGCACGACCGCACCCGCAGCCTCGGCGCCACGCTGAAGAACGCGCGCCGGCGCCGAGACCCGCCGCGAGCCGCCGCCTCAGGCCCGCTCGGCCACCCAGGCGCGCACCGAGTCGAGCGCCGCCGGCAGCCGCGACGCATCGTTGCCGCCGGCCATCGCCAGGTCGGCCTTGCCGCCGCCCTTGCCGCCCACCTGCTGCGCGACGAAGTTGACCAGCTCGCCGGCCTTGATCTTCGCGCTGCGGTCGGCGGTGACGCCGGCGGCCAGTTGCACCTTGCCGCCCTCGACCGCGGCGAGCACGATCGCCGCGCTCTTGAGCTTGTCCTTGAGCCGGTCCATCGTCTCGCGCAGCGCCTTGGCGTCGGCACCCGGCAGCGTCGCCGCCAGCACCTTCAGGCCGCCCACGTCGACCGCCTGGCCGAGCAGCTCGTCGCCCTGCGCCGATGCGAGCCGACCCTTGAGCGCATCGAGCTCCTTCTCGAGCCCGCGCACCTGGTCGAGCAGCGCGGCCACGCGCGCCGGCACCTCGGGCTTGTGCACGCGCAGCGTGCCGGCGACGCCGCCGAGCGTCGTCTCCAGGCCCTGCACGTAGGCGAGCGCGTTGTCGCCGGTGAGCGCCTCCACCCGGCGCACGCCGGCGGCGACGCCGCCTTCGGCGACGATCGTGAACAGGCCGATGTCGCCGGTGCGCGCCACGTGCGTGCCGCCGCACAGCTCGCGGCTCGAGCCGATGTCGAGCACGCGCACTTCCGATCCGTACTTCTCGCCGAACAGCATCATCGCGCCCGCCTTCTGCGCCTGCTCGATCGGCATCAGCTCGGCGATCACCGGCGTGTTGGCCAGCACCTCGGCGTTGACCAGGCGCTCGATCCGGCGGATCTGCTCGTCGCTGACCGGCGCGTTGTGCGCGAAGTCGAAGCGCGTGCGCTCGGCGTCGACCAGGCTGCCCTTTTGCTGCACGTGCGCGCCCAGCACCTCGCGCAGCGCCTTGTGCATCAGGTGGGTGGCGCTGTGGTTGCGCATCGTGCGGGCGCGGCGCTCGGCATCGACGCGCGCGACGACTTCGTCGCCGAGCTCGACCTCGCCTTCGACGATGCGGCCCTGGTGGCCGAACACGCTCGCCTGGATCTTGGTGGTGTCGTCGATCAGCACGCGCGCACGCTGGTTGCGCAGCTCGCCGGCGTCGCCGACCTGGCCGCCGCTCTCGGCATAGAACGGCGTGTGGTCGAGCACGATCACCACGTCGTCGCCGGCACGCGCCTTGCGCACCGGCGTGCCGTCGAGGTAGATGGCGCTGACCTTGCTGTGCTCGCACACCAGGTGCTCGTAGCCGTGGAAGGCAGTCGCCGCGCCGTCGTACTCGAGCCCCTGCGCCATCTTGAACTTGGCCTTGGCGCGCGCCTGCTCGCGCTGGCGCGCCATCGCCGTGTTGAAGCCCGCCTCGTCGACCGCGACGCCGCGCTCGCGGCAGACGTCGGCCGTCAGGTCCAGCGGGAAGCCGAAGGTGTCGTGCAGCTTGAACGCGGTCTCGCCGTCGAGCACGCGCGCGCCGCCGCCGGTGGTGGCGCCGAGAGCCGCCTCGAGGATCTCCATGCCGTTGGCGATCGTCTGGAAGAAGCGCTCTTCCTCCGCGCGCAGCACTTCGGTCACGCGCAGCTTGTCGCGGCGCAGCTCGGGATAGGCGTCGCCCATCTCGTCGGCCAGCGGCGCAACCAGCGTGTGGAAGAAGGGCCGGCGCGCGCCCAGCTTGTAGCCGTGGCGGATCGCGCGGCGGGCGATGCGCCGCAGCACGTAGCCGCGGCCTTCGTTGCCCGGGATCACGCCGTCGGCCACGGTGAACGCGCAGGCGCGGATGTGGTCGGCAATGACCTTCAGCGAAGGCGTCTGCAGGTCGGACAGGGCCTGCCCGCCGGCCGCCGCGACCGCGTCGCGCGTGGCTTGCAGCAGGTTGGCGAACAGGTCGATCTCGTAGTTGCTGTGCACGTGCTGCAGCACCGCCGCCAGCCGCTCGAGCCCCATGCCGGTGTCGACGCTGGGCTTGGGCAGCTTGTGCATCACGCCGTCTTCGGTGCGGTTGAACTGCATGAAGACGTTGTTCCAGATCTCGATGTAGCGGTCGCCGTCCTGCTCGGGCGACCCCGGCGGGCCGCCGGCCACCTCCGGGCCATGGTCGTAGAAGATCTCGCTGCACGGCCCGCAGGGCCCCGTGTCGCCCATCATCCAGAAGTTGTCGGATTGATAGCGGGCGCCCTTGTTGTCGCCGATGCGCACCACGCGCTCGGCGGGCAGGCCGATCACCTTGACCCAGATGTCGTAGGCCTCGTCGTCCTCTTCGTAGACCGTGGCCCAGAGCTTGTCGGCGGGCAGCTTGTAGACCTCGGTCAGCAGTTCCCAGGCGTACTTGATCGCGTCGTGCTTGAAGTAGTCGCCGAAGCTGAAGTTGCCCAGCATCTCGAAGAAGGTGTGGTGGCGCGCGGTGTAGCCGACGTTCTCGAGGTCGTTGTGCTTGCCGCCGGCGCGGATGCACTTCTGGCTGGTGGCGGCGCGCGTGTACGGCCGCTTGTCGAAGCCGAGGAACACGTCCTTGAACTGGTTCATGCCGGCGTTGGTGAACAGCAGCGTCGGGTCGTCGCCCGGCACCACCGGCGAGCTGGCGACGACGGTGTGGCCCTTCGATTCGAAGAAGCGCAGGAAGGTGGAGCGGATGTCGTTGGCTTTCATGGTCGGCAGGTGCTGAGTGTTCAGGCGACGATGCGAAGTCCGATACGGCGCGCGGCGTCGGCCAGGGTGGCGTCGAGCGTCGCGAGCGGGCAATGCAGGTTCAGGGCCAGTTCGATGTAGGCGGCGTCGTAGGCCGTGAGCTGGTGCGTGTGCGCGGCGATGAAGCGTTGGCGCACGCCGGCATCGGCGGCGCCGACGGTCTCGATGCGCAGGCCTTCGAGCCGGGCGCAGACGATCGCGACCTGCTCTTCGTCGACCCGGCGCCGGCGCAACCCGTTGCGCAGCGCATTGGCCACTTCGTAGGGCCACAGCGACGGCACCAGCATGCGCCCGGCCGCCGTCTCGGCCATGCCGGCCGGCCGCACCTCGTCGGGCATCACCATCGCCAGCGTGTACGAGCAGTCGAGCACGATCACCGGCGGCCCTCGTCGCGCCAGGCCAGGATTTCCTCGACGGTGATCGGCCCGCCGCGGGCCGCGATCTCGCGGCCGACGGCCTGGAGCTCGTCCAGGATCTCCAGCCGCTTGCGGTACAGCTCGGGCGAGATCTCGGTGGTGATCGGCACCAGCTTGGCCACCGGCTTGTTGTGGCGCGTGATGATCACTTCCTCGCCGCGCTCGGCACGGGCGATCAGCTCGGACAGGTGGGTCTTGGCCTCGAACAGGCCGACGGTTTGCATGGCGGCACCAGATTGGTTGAATCAACCAGATTCTAGCTGCGGGCGCGTGACCGCGCGCGGCATCACACCGCGCGCCGCCGGCTTTCGAGAAAGGCGAACACGCGCTCGTCGCTGCTGTAGGCGACGTTGAAGCGCATCCACGGCGTCGGCTGCAGGTCGGCGGCGAACAGGTGCCCGGGCCCGAGCAGGATGTCGTGCTCGGCCGCCTCGAGCGCGGTGCGGCCGGCGTCGGGCATGTCGGGATGCCGCGCCCACAGGAACAGCCCCGCCTTGGGCTCGTGGAAGATCTCGAAGCCCAGATCGTCCAGCCGGCGCGCGACCAGCTCGTGCGCCCGCGCCAGCCGCTCGCGCAGCCCCTTCAGGTGCTTGCGCCAGCGGCCTTCGGTGAGCGCGCCATTGGCCAGCCGCTCGGTCAGCTCCGGCGAGGTCAGCCCGGCGATCATCTTGAGCTGGGCCAGGTCTTCGACCAGGTCGGGGTGGGCGACGACGTAGCCGACGCGCAGGTTCGGCGAGATCGTCTTCGAGAAGCTGCCGACGTGCAGCACGCGCGCGAGCTGGTCCAGGCTGGCCAGCGACGGCCGCGGGTCGGGGTCCAGGTCGGCACAGATGTCGTTCTCGACGATCAGCAGGTCGTGCTTCTCGGCCAGCTGCAGCACGCGGTGCAGCTGCGCGAGCTGGGCGACCGAACCGGTCGGGCTCTGCAGCCGCGGCTGGGTGAAGAAGACCCGCGGCCGGTGCTGGACGATGGCCGCCTCGAGCGCGGCCAAGTCCCAGCCCTGCGGGGTGCGCGGCGCGCCGACCAGCGTCGCTCCGAGGAAGCGCAGCCCGAACAGCAGGTTCGCGTAGCCCGGGTCGTCGACCAGCACCACGTCGCCGGGGCGTACCAGGCGGCGCGCCGCCAGATCCAGCGCCTGGCTCGAGCCCTGGGTCAGCAGCACCTGCTCGGGCGCCACGCCCAGCTCCTGCTCGGCGAGCGCGTCGCTGATCCGCCGGCGCAGCGGCGCGAAGCCCTTCGGGTCGCCGTAGCCGCCGAAGTCCAGCTCGTCGCCGGCCACGCCGCGCAGCGCGCGCTTGACGCCTTCGCCGAACAGCCATTCGCCGGGCAGCCAGCCGCAGCCGGGCTTCATCGACAGGTGCCGGTTCTCGAAGACCTTGCGCAGGTACCACATCGCGTCGAAGGAGGTGCCGGCGGCGCCCGCAGGGGGCAGCGCCGCCGTGCCCCCGGGGCCGCGGGCGCGGCGGCGCACGAAGAAGCCCGAATGCGGCCGCGACACCAGCAGCCCCTGCGCGACCAGCCGGTCGTAGGCCTCGACGACGGTGAACACGCTGACGTCGTGCGCGTGCGCGAACTGGCGGATCGACGGCACCTTGGTGCCGGACCGCAGCGCGCCCTCGTCGATCAGCCGGCGCAGCCCCTCGACGATCTGCACGACCAGCGGCGTCGACGACTGCGGATGAAGGACGAGCATCGGGGCAGCGCAAGGCGGGGTGTACCGGTGGCCGGGCCTGCACAGTGCGCCCCGGCCGCGGCGCGGCTGTACATGGTAGCCGCGGGCCGATCGGGCGTAGATTCCCGCACCTGCAACGGCCGTCTGGAGGAGACCTGCGATGCAACGCGAACCGCACCTGAACAACGCCGCGCTGATGGCGCGCCGCCGCGCCGCCCTGCCCTCGGGCCTGGGCCAGGCGCACGAGATCTTCGTCGACCGCGCCGAGGGCGCCGAAGTCTGGGACGTCGAAGGCCGGCGCTACATCGACTTCGCCGGCGGCATCGCCGTGCTCAACACCGGCCACCGCCACCCGAAGCTGGTCGAGGCGATCGCGTCGCAGCTCGATCGCTATACCCACACCTGCTTCCAGGTCCTGGCCTACGAGCCCTATGTCGAGTTGGCCGAGCGCCTGATCGCAAAGACGCCGGGCGACTTCGCGAAGAAGGCCTTCTTCATGACCACCGGCGCCGAGGCGATCGAGAACGCGATCAAGGTCGCGCGCGCCTACACGCGGCGCTCGGCGGTGATCGCGTTCGGCGGCGCCTTCCACGGGCGCACGATGATGGGCATGGCGCTCACCGGCAAGGTGGCGCCGTACAAGGCCGGCTTCGGCCCCTTCCCGGCCGAGGTCTACCACGCGAAGTTCCCGTGCGCGCTGCACGGCGTCAGCGTCGACGACGCGATGGCGTCGATCGAGGCGATCTTCAAGTACGACGTCGAGCCGCAGCGCGTGGCGGCGATCATCCTCGAGCCGGTGCAGGGCGAAGGCGGCTTCTACATCGCGCCGAAGGAGTTCGCGCACCGGCTGCGCGCGCTGTGCGACGAGCACGGCATCGTGCTGATCGCCGACGAGGTGCAGACCGGCGCCGGCCGCACCGGCACCTGGCTGGCGAGCGAGCAATGGGGCGTCGCGCCCGACGTGATCGCGATGGCCAAGTCGCTGGCCGGCGGCATGCCGCTGGCGGCGATCATCGGCCGCGCCGAGATCATGGACGCGCCCGGCCCGGGCGGCCTGGGCAGCACCTATGCCGGCAACCCGCTGGCCTGCGCCGCCGCGCTGGCGGTGCTCGACATCTTCGAGGAAGAAAAGCTGCTGGAGCGCGCCAAGGCGGTCGGCGAGCGGCTGAGCCGGGGGCTGCAGGCGATCGCCGCCCGGCACCAGAGCATCGTCGAGGTGCGCGCCGCCGGCGCGATGGTGGCGATCGAGCTGTTCGTTGGCGGCGACCGCAAGAAGCCGGCGGCCGAACTGACGAACGCGATCGTCAAGGAAGCCGCCCGGCGCGGCCTGATCCTGCTGTCGTGCGGCGCGTACGCGAACGTGATCCGCGTGCTGGTACCGTTGGTGGCCGGCGATGCGCTGCTCGACGAAGGTCTTGGCATCATCGCGGCCTGTTTCGACACCCTCGACTGAAAGGATCCGTCATGGCCGCAACGCCCAAGTTCGATTGGGAAGATCCGCTGCAACTGGACGCGCAGCTCAGCGCCGACGAGCGCGCGGTGCGCGACGCTGCGCGCGCCTACTGCCAGGACCGGCTGCTGCCGCGCGTGCAGCAGGCGTTCCGCCACGAGCAGACCGACCCGGCGATCTTCCGCGAGATGGGCGAACTCGGCCTGCTCGGGCCCACGATCGCCGAAACCTACGGCGGCTCGGGCCTGAACTACGTGTGCTACGGGCTGATCGCGCGCGAGGTCGAGCGCGTCGATTCGGGCTACCGCTCGATGATGAGCGTGCAGTCGTCGCTGGTGATGGTGCCGATCGAGACCTTCGGCAACGAGGCGACCAAGCGCAAGTACCTGCCCAAGCTCGCCACCGGCGAGTGGATCGGCTGCTTCGGCCTGACCGAGCCGAACCACGGCTCCGACCCCGGCAGCATGATCACCCGGGCGAAGAAGGTGGACGGCGGCTACAGCTTGAGCGGCTCGAAGATGTGGATCAGCAACTCGCCGATCGCCGACGTGTTCGTCGTCTGGGCCAAGGACGACGGCGGCCAGATCCGTGGCTTCGTGCTGGAAAAGGGCTGGAAGGGCCTCTCGGCACCGGCGATCCACGGCAAGGTGGGCCTGCGCGCTTCCATCACCGGCGAGGTGGTGATGGACGAGGTGTTCTGCCCCGAGGAGAACGCCTTCCCCGAGGTGCGCGGCCTCAAAGGCCCGTTCACCTGCCTCAACAGCGCGCGCTACGGCATCGCCTGGGGCGCGATCGGCGCGGCCGAAGACTGCTTCCACCGCGCGCGCCAGTACACGCTCGACCGCAAGCAGTTCGGCCGCCCGCTGGCGGCCAACCAGCTGGTGCAGAAGAAGCTGGCCGACATGCTGACCGAGATCACGCTCGGGCTGCAGGGCTGCCTCGCCTTCGGGCGGATGAAGGACGCCGGCACGGCGAGCGTGGAGGCCACCAGCATCCTCAAGCGCAACAACTGCGGCAAGGCGCTGGACATCGCCCGCATGGCGCGCGACATGATGGGCGGCAACGGCATTTCCGACGAGTTCGGCGTGGCGCGCCACCTGGTCAACCTGGAAGTGGTCAACACCTACGAGGGCACGCACGACATCCATGCGCTGATCCTCGGGCGGGCGATCACGGGGATCCAGGCCTTCAGCTGAAGGCCGCGATGCCCGCCGCCGCAACGCCGCCCCGCCACCACCGAGCCACCGACCGATGAGCGACGACACCCTGGTGCGCTTTCGCGGCGTGCAGAAGACCTACGACGGCCAGACCCTGGTCGTGCGCTCGCTCGACCTGGACATCCGCCGCGGCGAGTTCCTGAGCCTGCTCGGGCCATCGGGTTCGGGCAAGACCACCTGCCTGATGATGCTGGCCGGCTTCGAATCGCCCACCGCCGGCGAAATCCTGCTCGACGGCCAGCCGATCACGCGCACGCCGCCGCACCGCCGCAACTTCGGCATGGTGTTCCAGAACTACGCGCTGTTCCCGCACATGACGGTGGCGCAGAACGTCGCCTATCCGCTGACCGTGCGCAAGCTGCCCAAGGGCGAAGTCGCGCAGCGCGTCGAGCGCGCGCTCGGCATGGTGCAGCTCGGCGGCAAGGGCGCACGCTACCCGGCGCAACTGTCGGGCGGGCAGCAGCAGCGCGTGGCGCTGGCGCGCGCGCTGGTGTTCGAGCCCAAGCTGGTGCTGATGGACGAGCCGCTGGGCGCGCTCGACAAGCAGTTGCGCGAGCACATGCAGATCGAGCTGAAGGAGCTGCACCGCCAGCTCGGCGTGACCTTCGTCTACGTCACCCACGACCAGGGCGAGGCGCTGACGATGAGCGACCGCGTCGCCGTGTTCAACGACGGCGACATCCAGCAGATCGACGCCGTCGAGCGCTTGTACGAGACGCCGGCCAACCGCTTCGTCGCCGGCTTCGTCGGCGACAGCACGCTGCTGACCGGCACGCTCGGCGCCGTCAACGGCGGCAGCGCCGAGTTCGTGCTGCCCACCGGCGAGCGGCTCGCGGGCATCAACGTCAACGGCACCGCCCCGGGCAAGGGCGTGGTCGCGTCGGTGCGCCCCGAGCGCATCGAGGCGCACTTCACGCCGCCTGAGCAGGCGGCCAACGTGCTGCGCGCCACGGTCGGCGACGTGATCTATTTCGGCGACCACCTGCGGCTGCGCTGCCACGTCGCCGGCCAGGCGCTGGCCACCGCGAAGCTGCCGCTCGCCGCCGGCGAGCAGCCGGTGGCCGGGCAGCCGGTGTGGCTGCACGTACCGGTGCCGTACCTGCGGCTGTACGCCTGAGCCCTTTCCTGCCCTTTCCTGCCCTTTCTGCCCGTCCTGCCCTCACCCACCGAAGGAGACCCGTGATGAGACCCGTCCTGAAACTGCTCGCGGCCGTCGCCGGCACCTCGTTCGCCGCCGCGGCGCTGGCGCAGAGCACGCTGACCGTCGTCAACTTCGGCGGCGCCAACGGCAACGCGCAGAAGAAGGCCTACTACGAGCCCTTCGAGAAGGCCACCGGCACCAAGATCGTGCCGGTCGAATACAACGGCGAGCAGGCCAAGGTCAAGGCGATGGTCGAGGCGAAGAAGGCCACCTGGGACATCGTCGAGCTCGAGTCGCCCGATGTGGGCCGCGGCTGCGACGAGGGGCTGTACGAGAAGCTCGACTACGCGAAGATCGTGCCCAAGGGCGAGCTCGCGCCCAAGGCCGCGGTCACCGACTGCGGCGTCGGCATCTTCGTGTGGTCGACGGCGATGGCCTACAACGGCGACAAGTTCAAGGAAGGGCCGAAGAGCTGGGCCGACTTCTGGGACGTGAAGAAGTTCCCCGGCAAGCGCGGCATGCGCAAGGGCGCGCGCTACAACCTCGAGTTCGCGCTGATGGCCGACGGCGTCAAGCCGGAGGACGTGTACAAGGTGCTGGCCACGCCGGCCGGCGCCGACCGTGCGTTCAAGAAGCTCGCCGAGCTGAAGCCGCACATCCAGTGGTGGGAGGCCGGCGCGCAGCCGCCGCAGTTCCTGGTGGCCGGCGACGTGGCGCTGACGACCGCGTACAACGGCCGCATCGACGCCGCGCAGCGCGAAGGCAAGAACCTGCGCATCAACTGGGCCAACCAGATCTACGACCTGGAGTACTACGGCATCGTCAAGGGCTCGCCCAACCGCGACGCCGCCTACAAGTACCTGGCCTTCGCGCTCGCCCCCGACGCGCAGGCCGAGTACGCGAAGGCGATCGCCTACGGCCCGACCAACACCAAGGCGATGGCCAAGCTGGACCCGAAGGTGCTCGCCGGGCTGCCGACCGCGCCGGCCAACATGGCCGGCGCGCTCGAGTTCAACATCCACTTCTGGGCCGACCAGGGCGAGGCGCTGGAGAAGCGCTTCGCGTCGTGGGCCACGCAGTAAGGCCCGCCCGCGGCGCCGCGCGCCGCGGGCCCGACCCCGACCACCCCTGCCGCGACCATGACCCTGGCCTCGAGCACCGTCGCATCGCCGCCGGCCATCGGCACGCCCGCGCTGGCACGCGCGCTGCGCAACGTCGAGCGCCGCCGGCGCACCACCGCGCTGCTGTTGACGCTGCCGCTGCTCGTGTTCCTGCTGGCGACGCTGCTGGTGCCGATCGGCGCGCTGCTGCTGCGCGCGGTGCAGAACCCCGAGGTCGCGAACGCGCTGCCGCGCACCGCCGAGGCGCTCGCCGGCTGGAACCGGCAGGGCGAGCCGCCGCCGGCAGCCTTCGCGGCGATCGCGGCCGACCTGGCGCAGCTCGACGAAGGCGCGCAGGCCGGCGCGCTGGCGCGCCGGCTGAACTCCGAGCAGCCCGGCGCGCGCAGCCTGGTGATGGGCACCTACCGCGCGGTGCAGGGCGAGTGGCAGGCGCAGGGCCCGGCCGACGACGCGCAGTGGCGCGAACGGCTGCTCGGCCAGGACCTGCGCTGGGCCGAGACCGACTACTGGCTGGCGATCGCGAAGAACACATCGCGCTGGACGCCGGACTACCTGCTGACCGCGCTCGACCTGCGCCGCGGCGCGGCCGGCGGGATCGAGCGCGTCGCCCCCGACCAGCGCGTCTTCACCGGAATCCTGCTGCGCACCTTCGAGATCAGCCTGCAGGTCACGCTGCTGTGCCTGCTGCTCGCCTACCCGCTGGCGTACTGGTTGTCGACGCTGCCGGCACGGCGCGCCAACGTGATGATGATCCTGGTGCTGGTGCCGTTCTGGACCTCGATCCTGGTGCGCGTGGCCGCGTGGATCGTGCTGCTGCAGCGCGAGGGGCTGGTCAACAAGGCGCTGCTCGGGCTGGCGGTGGTCGGGCAGCCGTTGGAGCTGCTGTTCAACCGCACCGGCGTGATCGTGTCGATGACGCACATCCTGCTGCCGTTCATGATCCTGCCGCTGTACAGCGTGATGAAGTCGGTGCCGACCACCTACCTGCGCGCGGCGGTCTCGCTCGGCAGCCCGCCGCTGGCCGCGTTCTTCCGCGTCTACGTGCCGCAGACCTACGCCGGGGTCGGCGCCGGATCGCTGCTGGTGTTCATCCTGGCGATCGGCTACTACGTGACGCCGGCGCTGCTGGGCGGCCCCAACGACCAGATGATCAGCTACTACATCGCCCAGTACACCAACGTCGACGTCAACTGGGGCATGGCCTGCGCGCTCGGCGCGGTGCTGCTGGCGGCCACGCTGCTGCTGTACGCGGCCTACCGCCGGCTCGCGAAGGCCGAGTTGAGCCTGGGGTGAAGCGCATGACGCTGCCGACCTTCCCTGCCTACTACACCACGCTCGACAAGCTGGGCTGGTGGGCGCTGCGCGGCTTCGGCGTGGCGCTGCTCGCCTTCCTGCTGCTGCCGATCCTGGTGATCGTGCCGCTGTCGTTCTCGTCGAGCTCGTTCCTCGCCTATCCGGTCCCGGGCTGGAGCCTGCAGTGGTACCACAACCTGTTCACCTCGGCCGAATGGCTGCGCGCGGCGAAGAACAGCTTCATCGTCGCGCCGGCGGCCACCGTGATCGCCACCGTGCTGGGCACGCTCACGGCGGTCGGGCTGGCGCGCGTGCAGTTCCCCGGCAAGGGCCTGCTGATGAGCGTGCTGATCGCGCCGATGGTGGTGCCGATCGTCGTCGTCGGCGTGGCCGCGTACCTGGTGTTCGCGCAGATCGGCCTGGCCGACACCTACGCCGGCCTGATCCTGGTGCACGCGGCGCTGGGCGCGCCCTTCGTCGTGACCACCGTGATCGCGACGCTGCAGGGCTTCAACCAGAACCTGGTGCGCGCATCGCTCGCCTGCGGCGCGACGCCGATCGCGACCTTCTTCCGCGTCACGCTGCCGGTGATCGCGCCGGGCGTGATCTCGGGCGCGCTGTTCGCCTTCGCGACGTCCTTCGACGAAGTCGTGGTCACGCTGTTCCTCGCCGGGCCCGAGCAGGTGACGCTGCCGCGCCAGATGTTCACCGGCATCCGCGAGAACATCAACCCGACGATCGCCGCGGTGGCCACGCTGCTGACGATCTTCACCACCGCGCTGATGCTGGTGCTCGAGTGGATCCGCGGGCGGCGCGCCTGAGAGGCCGAGACGCCGCGATGAGCCCGACCGCGCGCACGACGAACCAGCCGCTGGGCGGCGACGAGATGCCGCGCTTCGGCGGCATCGCGACGATGATGCGCCTGCCGATGGCGGCGTCGCCCGAGGGCCTGGACGCCGCCTTCATCGGCGTGCCGCTGGACGCCGGCACCAGCCACCGCCCCGGCGCGCGTTTCGGCCCGCGCCAGATCCGAGCCGAATCGGCGCTGATCCGGCCCTACAACCTCGCCACCGGCGCCGCGCCCTTCGACGCGCTGCAGGTCGCCGACCTCGGCGATGTCGCCGTCAACACCTATTCGATCGAGAAGTCGCTGGCGCTCATCACCGCGTTCCACGGCCGGGTGCTCGGCGCCGGCTGCGTGCCGCTGACGCTGGGCGGCGACCACACGATCGCGCTGCCGATCCTGCGCGCAGTGGCGGCACGGCACGGGCCGGTGGCGCTGGTCCACGTCGATGCGCACGCCGACATCAACGACCGGATGTTCGGCGAGCGCTTCACGCACGGCACGCCGTTCCGGCGCGCGGTCGAGGAAGGCCTGCTGCGCTGCGACCGTGTCTGGCAGATCGGCCTGCGCGGCAGCGGCTACACCGCCGACGACCTCGACTGGCCGCGCCGCCAGGGCTTTCGCGTGGTGCCGGCGCACGCGCTCTGGCACCGCCCGCTGGCGCCGTTGATGGACGAGCTGCGCGCCGCGATCGGCGACGCCCCCTGTTATCTCAGCTTCGACATCGACGGCATCGACCCGGCCTTCGCCGGCGGCACCGGCACGCCCGAAGTCGGCGGGCTGACCGTGCCGCAGGCGCTCGAGATCGTGCGCGGCTGCGCCGGGCTGAAGCTGGTCGGCGCCGACCTGGTCGAAGTCTCGCCGCCCTACGACACCAGCGGCAACACCGCGCTGCTCGGCGCCAACCTGCTGTACGAGATGCTGTGCGTGCTGCCCGGCGTCGTCCGCCGCTGACCAGCCCCGCCCGGCTGCCCTGGAGAACCGCCATGCCCGACCGCCCCCAGGCCGTCCCCGCCGTGCAGATCGACAACGCGCGCGTGATCGTCACCGAATGGCGCTTCGCGCCCGGCGCCGAGACCGGCTGGCACCGCCACGCGCACGACTACGTCGTCGTGCCCACCACCGGCGGCGAGCTGCTGCTGGAAACCCCCGAAGGCGAACGCCGCGCGGCGCTGGTGCCCGGCCAGTCGTACACGCGACTGGCGGGCGTCGAGCACAACGTCGTCAACCCCACCGACCACGAGGTGGTGTTCGTCGAGATCGAGCTGCGCTGAAGCCGCGGCCGGCACCCACCCGAAGGACCTTGCCATGGACACCAAGACCTCCCCGCTCGCCCTGCTGAACGACCCGACGCTGCTGAAGACCGACGCGCTGGTCGGCGGCGAATGGATCGCCGGAGCAGCGCGCTTCGCGGTCGCCGACCCGGCCACCGGCCTCGCGCTGGCCGAAGTCGCCAACCTGGGCGAACGCGAGGCGCAGGCCGCGATCGCCGCCGCCGCCCGCGCCTGGCCGGCGTGGCGCGCCAAGACCGCGAAGGAGCGCCACGCGGTGCTGATGAAGTGGTTCGCGCTGCTGAACCAGCATGCCGACGACCTGGCGCGCATCATGACCGCCGAACAGGGCAAGCCGCTGGCCGAGGCGCGCGGCGAGGCGGTCTACGGCGCGAGCTTCATCGAGTGGTTCGCCGAGGAAGGCCGGCGCATCTACGGCGAGACCATTCCCACCACCGACGCGAACAAGCGCTACCTGGTGCTCAAGCAGCCGGTCGGCGTGTGCGCGGCGATCACGCCGTGGAACTTCCCGATCGCGATGATCACGCGCAAGGTGGCGCCGGCGCTGGCCGCCGGCTGCCCGGTGGTGATCAAGCCGGCCGAGGCCACGCCGCTGTCGGCGCTGGCCGTGGCCGAGCTGGCACAGCGCGCCGGCATGCCGGCCGGCGTGCTCAACGTGCTCAGTGCCGACGCGCAGAACTCGATCGCGATCGGCCGGGTGCTGTGCGCCAGCGACACGGTGCGCCACCTGTCGTTCACCGGCAGCACCGAAGTCGGCCGCATCCTGATGCAGCAGTGCGCGCCGACGATCAAGAAGCTCAGCCTCGAGCTCGGCGGCAACGCGCCCTTCATCGTGTTCGACGACGCCGACCTCGACAGCGCGGTCGAAGGCGCGCTCGTAAGCAAGTACCGCAACGCCGGCCAGACCTGCGTGTGCGCCAACCGCTTCTACGCGCAGGACGGCATCTACGACGCCTTCGTCGCCAAGCTGGCCGAGAAGGCCCGGGCGATCAAGGTCGGCAACGGCTTCGAGACCGGCGTCAACCAGGGCCCGCTGATCGACGCGCAGGCGATGGCCAAGGTCGAAGCGCACGTGGCCGACGCGCTCGCCAAGGGCGCGAAGCTGGTGGCCGGCGGCAGCCGCATCGGCGAGCGCTTCTACCAGCCCACCGTGCTGGCCGAAGTCACGCCCGACATGCTGTGCGCGCGCGAGGAGACCTTCGGCCCGGTGGCGCCGGTGTTCCGCTTCAAGACCGAGGACGAGGCAGTCGCGCTGGCCAACGCCACCGAATTCGGCCTGGCGAGTTACTTCTACAGCCGCGACATCGGCCGCATCTTCCGCGTCGGCGAGGCGCTGGAGTACGGCATGGTCGGCATCAACACCGGGCTGATCTCGACCGCCGAAGTGCCCTTCGGCGGCGTCAAGCAAAGCGGCCTGGGGCGCGAGGGCGCGCACCACGGCATCGACGACTACGTCGAAGTCAAGTACCTGTGCCTGGGTGACGTGCTGAAGTAGCGCAGTGGCGCCGTTGCGGCGGCGCGGCCTCAGGCGTCGTTGGCGGCGTCGGCCGCACCGCGCTCCACGCGGTTGGCGAAGCCGCTGCGGCCGGCCGCCGGCAGCGCGGCGGCCGCAGCCAGTGCCACGTGGAGTAGCTGCCCGGCATCGCGCCCCTGCTGCGGATACGCGGCCACGCCGGCGCTGACCGCCAGCGCCTGGTCATGCCCGGCCACGCGCAGGGGCTGGCGCAGCGACTGCACCAGCTTGTCGGCCACGCGCGCCGCATCGGCCGGCGCGTCGAGGTAGGCCAGCAGCACGCCGAAGCTGTCGGGGCCCAGCGCCGCCACCACGTCGCTGGCGCGCAGGCCGGCGCGCAGGCGCACGGCGGCCTTGCGCCGCAGCACGTTGGCCGCCTCCGGCCCGAGCGCGGCCTCGGTGGTGGCCAGGCCCTCGATGCGCAGCACCAGCACCGCCATCGGCGCCGGCTCGCGCTCGCGCAGCGCGAGCAGGTGCACCATGTATTCGCGCAGTTGCGCGGCGTTCGGCAGCCCGGTGGCCAGGTCGATCGCCTGCGCCTGCAGCGCCGCCCGTGCCAGCCGCCGGCGCTGCACGGCCAGATGCAGCGCGCGCGCCAGCGTGTCGGCATCGGCGGCCGCGGCCGGCAGCACGTCCTGCGCGCCGCGCTCGATTAGCCGGCGCGCCAGCGCCGGCGCAGACGCCGACGCAGTGGCCGGCTCGGCGGCCGGATCGACGGCCGGCTCGGTGCCCGGCAGCACCACCACCACCGCCGCATCCAGCACCGCCTGCGGCCACGCCGGCCAATGCTCGAGCGAAGCTGCTTCGGACGGCGCGGGCGCCAGCAGCAGCGCGTCGACGCGCCGGCCCGCCAGCGCGGCGGCGGCCTCGTCGAGCGAGCGACAGGCCTGCACCGCCAGTTGGCCCCAGCCGGTGGCGGCCAGGCCCGCGGGCACTGCGCCCACGGTCAGCACCGCGATCGGCGCGGGGTTCGGTTCAACATCGGCCATGGCGTGCCCATCATGCCGGCCCAGCGAGGCGCGGCTCCAGCCGGCGGGGCCGGCAAACCCGCGGCCGGCAAACCCGCGGCCAGAAGATCTTCGGGCGGAAAAGGCCCTGGAACGCCGAAGGCCCCTGAACGGGGCCTTCGGCAACTTGACTTGGAGCGGGTGAAGGGAATCGAACCCTCGTATGAAGCTTGGGAAGCTGCCGTTCTGCCATTGAACTACACCCGCGCGCTCCCGAAGGAACTGACGCAGCGCGAAGGATACATCGGTCCTGCGGCCGGCCGGCTGCATGGCGGGTGCGGGGCGGTTGGCCCCGACACACGCAACCCGCCGCCGCCCGCGCCGGCCCGATCCTCGCAGCGGCGGGCGTTGCGGGCGGCACGGGGCCATACAGGAACAAAGTCGGTGACCTACGCCGACACCGACGCATGCGCCGCGTTGAAACAGGCATCCAGGATCCCTGAAATGCGCCGCCCCCGGGGTGCCGCATAGTGAACAAGGTCTTCATCCTGAACCCGCTGGTTCGTCGCAAGCGCCGACCGACGGCGAGGCCGTCGAGGCCCTGCAGCTGGATGCACTCGCCGAGCTTTCGGTGGCCTATCTCAAGGTGGACGTCGAGGGCGCCGAGCGCCTCGTCTTCCACGGCGCGCAGCGTCTGCTCGAGCGGCATCATCCGCTCGTGCTGTTCGAGCAGCGCGCCGACCGGCAACTGCCGGCCGCAGTACTCGACGCGATGAACGTGCCTGCGGCCATACGCACCTTCGACGTCGCCGAGCATCTGTGCGACCTAGGCTACACACTCGAGCCGCTCGGTCAGGATCTGCTCGCCGTACGGGCGACTCAGCGCGCCGAGTTGCGCACGCCGATGTCGGCAGCGAGCGCGGACGCACCGCAGCCTGTAACGGCTCCGCCGGCATGTTTCGACGGAATGCACCACGACCGCCTTCGAACCCGAACTACCGCTCGCGCCGACCGCCGACTGCGCACCAGTCATCCCGCGCGTGCTGTTCCAGACCTGGAAGAGCCGCCACGATCTGCCGCGCTTCTTTGCCGCCTGCCGCACAAGCTTCCTGCTGGCAAACCCCGACTTCGCCGCACCGATCTGGGACGACGCCGACAACCGCCGCTTCGTGCAGTGCCACTTCCCCTGGTTCTTGCCGCTGTTCGATGCCTACCCACAGGAAATCTGCCGCGCCGACGCGGTGCGCTACTTCTTTCTGTACGCCCTCGGTGGCGTATACGCCGACCTCGGCGTGCTCTGCCTGAGGCCACTCGACGATATTGTCGACCTGCCGAACGTGGTGCTCGGCCGCATGGGCGCAGATCCCACCTTCGAACACTCGCTGCCCAACGCCGTGATGGCCTCACCGCCGCGCCATTCATTCTGGCTGCTCGTGATAGCGATGCTGATCGACGCCCACCAGCAAACCGGCGCGCGCCCCGAATACCTCACCGGTCCGGTGGTGCTGAAAGCAGCTTTTGACCTGATGGCCATGCATCCGGAGCAAGCGGAGCACCTGATTGCCGCCTTGGCCGCGAATCTGCCGCCGGCACTACGGCCCGGGCCCAACTCTCCGGTCTGCGCGCTCGCCCCAGCCGACTGGTTCCCGTTCAACTGGGCCGACCCGATTCATCAGCTCTACCGACAGAGCCTACGTGCACAGGGCAGCGAGCCCTCCGTCGCCGAGTGCCGGGCCCTGTTTCCGCAGGCCAGCCTGGTGACCTTCTGGAGCCGTTCGTGGGAACCGGAAACCCGGCACGCCCACCCGGCCAGCCGAATCGACGAGATGCTGCCGCACCGCTCGCAGCCGAGCTGACTCACTGATCTTGTCCGCAGCTTCGGCACCCGCTCGGGTCGCACGCGCGAACCTCGTGGTCGTGCCGTGCGCCGGCGTCAATGTGGATCCGCCGAACGCTCACACCCGAAGCACCTAACGCGCTGGAAGCGCAGCCGCTGAGCTTTCTCGATGACTACCACACTGTCGTAGAAGTGCACGCCCTGGATTTGGTCGTAGGGGGCTAGCGGTAGGCGAGGGTTCCGAGTCCTTTTCTCACGATGCGTCAGTGAGTTGTGTTCCTAGACTGGGTGCCACGCTTCCCAAACCGGGACAGCCGTGTTCAGCCAAGGAAGCGGAAGTGCCTATGTCTGTGTTGATCGTTGGCGCTGGATTTGCCGGAGCGACTACTGCGCGATGCTTGGCCGAAGCCGGGCACCGGATTGTTTTGATCGACCGCCGCGACCACCTGGCCGGCAACGCCCACGACCGTCTGGACGCGGCCGGGCTGCTGATCCACGCCTACGGGCCGCACATCTTCCACACCAACAGCGAGAAGGTGTTCACCTGGCTGTCGCGCTTCACCGAGTGGCGGCCCTATGAGCACCGGGTGCTGGCGCGGGTGGGTGAGCAGGAGCTGCCCATCCCCATCAACCGGCGCACCATCAACGCGCTGTACGGGCTGGACCTGGACGAGGCCGGCGTGGCCGCGTTCCTCGAATCGCGCCGCGAGCCGCGCGAGCCGCTGCGCACCTCGGAGGACGTGGTGCTCAACTCGGTGGGCCGCCACCTGTGCGACACGTTCTTCCGCGGCTACACGCGCAAGCAGTGGGGGCTGGAGCTGTCCGAGCTGTCGGCCGGCGTGGCGGCGCGCATCCCCACGCGCACCAACGACGACGACCGCTACTTCACCGACACCTTCCAGGCCATGCCGGCCGAGGGCTACAACCGCATGTTCGAGCGCATGCTCGACCACCCGCGCATCCGCCTTCGCCTGGGCACCGACTTCGAAGACGTCCGGCACCGCCTGCCGCGGCGCTTCACCGTCTATACCGGGCCCATCGACGCCTACTTCGGCCACTGCCACGGCGCCTTGCCCTACCGCTCGCTGCGCTTCGAGCACGAGCACCTGCCGCACACGCCGCGCCTGCAGGCGGTGGGCACGGTGAACTACCCCAACGACCACGCCTACACGCGCATCACCGAGTTCAAGCACCTGACGGGCCAAGTGCACCCGGGCACCTCCATCGTGCGCGAGTACCCCTGCGCCGAGGGCGAGCCCTACTACCCCATTCCCCGGCCCGACAACGAGGCGCTGTTCAAGCGCTACGAGGCCCTGGCCGAGGCCGAGCCGCACGTGCACTTCCTGGGCCGGCTGGCCCAGTACCG
>JAFEFZ010000313.1 GCA_018240325.1 Pseudomonadota bacterium | reverse complement strand
CGGCGGTGGGGGGTGGTGGGGTGGTCCTTTGGGTACCTTCGGGCTGCGCCCTGCGGTATTCGCCCTTGGGGCGGCCCGGCGTGCTCATTTGGGCACCTTCGGGCTGCGCCCTGCGGTATTCGCCCTTGGGGCGGCCCGGCGTGCTCATGGCGTGCCTTCGCCTTCGACTGCGGCCGCGGGCGCGTGCGCCAGCGCCGGGTCTTCGAGGAACTGGGTGACCGCCGGCGTGGCGGTGCGCATGCGCAGGCGCTCGCGCGCCGTCTTCTCCACCCGCAGGTGCGTCGCCTGCGCCTGGCGCTCGGCATCGAGGCGGCGGTATTCGGTGTCGAGCCGGGCTTGTTCGACGCGCGCGCGCTCGATCGCGGTGAACAGGCGCCGCGAGTCGTAGGCGGCCCGCACCAGCACCAGGCAGCTGCCCAGCAGCGCCGCCAGCAGCAGCAGGTTCAGGCGCGTCATCGCGCGGCCTCCAGCGGCACCGCGCTGCGCTCGGCCACGCGCATCACCGCCGAGCGCGCGCGCGCATTGGCGGCGGCCTCGGCAGCCGACGGCCGCACCCGGCCGAGCGCGCGCAGCCGCAGCGGCCGCGGCGGCGCGAAGGGCGCGCGGCGGTCGGGCTCGGCGCGGCTTTCGTGCGCGATGAAGCGCTTGACGATCCGGTCCTCGAGCGAATGGAAGCTGATGACCACCAGACGCCCCTGCGGCACCAGCAGCGCGAGCGCGGCCTTCAGCCCCTGTTCGAGAGCTTCGAGCTCGGCATTGACGTGAATCCGAAGAGCCTGAAAGGTGCGCGTCGCGGGGTGCTGCCCCGGCTCGCGCGTGCGGACCGCACGAGCCACGACGTCGGCCAGCTCGCCGGTGCTGCGCACGAGCCGGCCGCCCTGCCGGCAAGCCACAAGCGCCTTTGCAACCTGAACAGCAAACCGTTCTTCCCCATAGTCGCGGATCACCTGCGTGAGTTGGCGCTCGTCGGCGCGGGCCAGGAACTGCGCGGCCGTCTCGCCGCGGGTGGTGTCCATGCGCATGTCCAGCGGCGCGTCGTGGCGGAAGCTGAAGCCGCGCGCCGGGTCGTCGAGTTGCGGCGAGCTGACGCCCAGGTCGAGCAGCACGCCGTGGACCTGCCCGATCCCCAGGCCGGCGAGCAGCTCGCGCATCGCCGCAAAGCTGGCGTGGCGCAGCGTGAGCCGCGGATCCTGCTGCGCCAGCGCGGCACCGGCGGCGACGGCCTGCGGGTCCTGGTCGAGCGCGACCAGCCGGCCCTGCGGCGCGAGCCGCTGCAAGATGGCGCGGGCATGGCCGCCGCGGCCGAAGGTGCCGTCCACATAGACGCCGTCGACCGCCCACACCAGCGCCTGCACGGCTTCGTCGAGCAGCACCGGGGTGTGGCCTTGGACATCGGCGCCGGCGCTCACAGGTTCAGGCCCAGCACTTCGTCGGTCATGCCGGCGGCCACGACGCGGGCTTCGACCTCGGCGTGGCGCTGCCGGTCCCACAGCTCGAGGCGGCGGCCGGTGCCGATCAGCAGCACTTCCTTGTTCAGCGCGGCCGCTTCGCGCAGCTCGGGCGGGATCAGCATGCGCGACGCGCTGTCGATCTCGACGTCGACGGCGCTGCCCAGGAAGATCCGGCGCCAGCCTTCGGAGCCGGTCTTCAGCGCCATCAGCTCGGCCTGCACCTGGTCCCAGGTGGGGCGCGGGTAGATCAGCAGGTAGCCGTCGGGGTGGCGCGTCAGCGTCAGCTGGCCGTTGCAGCCGGACAACAGCAGGTCGCGATGGCGCACAGGGACATTGATCCGGCCCTTGGCGTCAAGCGCCAACGCGGAAGTCCCCCGAAACACCCATTCCGACACTTTTCACCACCTGCCGCCACGAAATGACACTGTATCGCAAGGTTCGGGGGGTGGTCAACGCGACGACACAAAAAATCAATCTAATCAACTACTTACGCGCGATCTTTCACACCGGTTTGGCAATAGTCCTTGAAAAATAAGAACTTGCGTGATTCTATGAAAGTGACGCCTTAGATCCGGGAGGTGCGGCGGCGCCACACAGGCGTGACAAAGTGCCGCTGTTGAGCGGCCCGGGCGGGCAAGCGCACGAGTCGGGACTTTCCCGGATCGACCAATGGCGTTGATCGCGCTCGGGTCGGCGACGGCGCTGAACAACCGCGCTCGATGACGGCGCTCGGCGGCGCCGACCGGCTGCCGGCACGCCTGCGAAGGCCGCGCGCGCGGCGGCGGCCTCTCAGCCTCTCAGTTCGACTGCTTGATCAGCCGGCCCGCCAGCGCTTGCACCGGGCGGGCGTTCATCGGGTACAGGCGCGCGAAGATCCCGAGCTGGCGCGCGTCGGCGCCGACCGGCTGGCGCAGCACCAGCCACAGCACGCCTTCGCTGCACGGCGGCGTGGTCAGCGAGCCGGTGTAGGTGTAGTAGCCGCGGTCGGCGGGCAGCAGCTCGGCCGGGTCGAGCGCGGCGCCGGCCATGCCCGGCTCGCCCGGCTCGAGCGGCAGGTGGTTCCACACCGACTGCAGCACCGGCAGCGGCGCACCGTGCCCGATCAGCACCGCCACCACCGCCAGCGCGCCGTCGTCCGCCTGATGCACCAGGTGCACGCCCAGGTCGTGGCGCTTGCCGTCGATGCGCTCCTCCGACGGCCGGTGGAAGTGGAACTGCTGCAGCGCGTAGCGCTTGCCGCCGAGCACCAGCGCGTTGCCGGGCGCGACTTCGACCTGCACGGTGCGGCCGGTATCGACCACGCGGAACGGGCCCGGCCGGTAGTCGAATTGCGGCGCCTCGAGATCGAGCGCGATGCCGCCGCGGATGTCGATCGGGCTCTGGCGCAGGCCGCTGGCGCAGGCGGCGAAGTCCGGGTGCAGCCGGCCCCATTGCGACGGCCCGCCGGCGCCTTGGCCATAGCCCCAGTGCGGCGCATCGCCGCCTGCCGCCGGCGCAGCGGCTGCCGGCGAAGCGGCCGGCCGCGCGCCGCGTTGCGGTGGCCGGCGCGCCGGTTCGGGTGCCGTGGCGACCGGCTGCAGCTCGGCGCCGCGGGTCACCAGGCGCAGCTCACCCGCGCCGGCGTCGTCGAATCGCCCGCGGCTGCCCAGCACTTCGCCGAGGCGGCGGCGGATCCGGTCGAGCGGATCCTCGGCAGGCGCCTGGACGCCCGCTGCCGGTAGGCTGCGCGCAGCTTCGCCCGCGGGAGCTGCGGCGACGGGTGCGACGCCCGAGAGGCCGGCAATGGCCGCGATGCCCGCAGCGGTTGCGCCGGCGGCGTCGGCCGGGCGGACTGCATCGGCTGCGTGCGTTGCAGCGGCTGCGCCGGCTGGGCGCATCGCTTCGGCCGCGGCGGCATGCGCTGCGTCGGCGGCTCCATCCCCACCGGCCGCCCCGCCAGCCGCGCCCACCGTGCCGGCCGCCGCCGCAATGGCATCCGGCGCATCCGCCGCCTGCGCGCCCGATGCGGCCGCGTGCGCCGGGCTCGACGCCGCCGCTTCGGCCCGCGGCGCCTCCTGCACGGCGGCCGGCGCGGCGGTCCGCACGGCCGCGTCCACGACCTCGTGCGCAGCACTCCGGCCGGCCGGTGCTGCCGGCTTCGGCCCCGCCAGCAGCCAGGCCGCACCGGCTCCCGACGCCGCGAGCAGCACGATCGCGGCGCCGCCGACCAGCAGCAACTTGGGCGACAGCGGCGGCAGGCGCCGGCGGGCCGGCGGCTCGTCGGCAGCCGGTGCAGGGGCGGGTTCGGCGCTCATTGCGGGCATCCAGGCCAAGGGCGGCGGCAGGCGCCGCCGTTGGCCGGGGTATCGGCGCGGCGCGGCGCCGGCTTGAGCCGGACCGGCCCTTCAGCCGACGCGCGGCCGCACCCAGGTCCAGGCGGCGATGCCCACCGCCAGCAGCGCGATCGACGCCAGCGCCAGTGCCTCCGCCGAATGCATGACCAGCGGTGCGAGCACGCCGGCCACCAGGCCGTTGGCGATGCTGCCGACGAAGGCCTGCATCGACGACGCCATGCCGCGCCGCTCGGGCACGTGGTCCAGCGCCATCAGCGTGATCACCGGCACCATCAGCGCCCAGCCGAAGGAGAACACCGCCACGGTGGCGATCGCCCACGCCGGGTGCGGCGGCAGCGTCAGGTTCAGCAGCACGTTGACCAGCGAGGTGGCCAGCATGACGTAGAAGCCCCAGCGCACCTGCCGCTTCGGCGGGATCCGCCCCGCGAGCCGCCCCGACAGCGCCGCGCCGCCCATGATGCCGCTGACGCTGACGATGAAGAACCAGAAGAACTGCGTCGGCGCCAGATGCAGGATCCCGCCCAGCCAGGCCGGCGCGCTGAGCACGTACAGGAACATGCCGTTGAAGGGCACGCCGCTGGCGAACACCAGCGCCACGAAGCGCGGGTCGGCACCGAGCTGCGCATAGCCGCGCAGCAGTGCCCCCAGGTGCAGCGGCTGGCGCTGCGCGGCGTGCAGCGTCTCGGGCAGAAGCCGCCAGCAGGCGAACCACAGCGCGCTGCCCAGCAAGGCCAGCAGCCAGAAGATCGAGTGCCAGCCCAGGCCCACCAGCAGCCAGCCGCCGACCAGCGGCGCCACCGCCGGCGCCACGCCGAAGTAGATCGTCACCTGCGCCATCACGCGCTGCGCGTCCGCCGGCGCGAACAGGTCGCGGATCACCGCCCGCGACACCACCATCCCGACCCCGGCGCTCATGCCCTGCAGCGCGCGAAAGGCCACCAGCTGGCCGATGGTCTGCGACAGCGCGCAGCCCACCGACGCCAGCACGAACATCGCCGAGCCGGCCAGCACCACCGGCCGGCGGCCCAGGCTGTCGGACAGCGCGCCGTGGAACAGGTTGAGCACGGCAAAGCCGAACAGGTAGGCCGACAGCGTCTGCTGCATCTGCACCGGCGTGGCCTGCAGCGACTGCGCGATGCCGGCGAAGGCGGGCAGGTAGGTGTCGATCGAGAACGGCCCGAGCATGCTCATGCAGGCCAGCAGCAGGGCCAGCGCCCAGCGCGGGCCGCGCCAGAGGGTCGCAGCGTCGGGGTTCATCGCGGGGCAATCGGCGGCAGGCCGCAGAACACAGGCCGCGGCACTTTGCACGCGGCACGCGGAAGTCCAGGGGAGGCCCGCCGCGCGGCGGCTGCCGCACGGCGGGCCGAAGAAAGGTGAAGCAAGCCTGTAGGCCGGATTCTGTGCACCGTGCCGCCGTTGCCGGCGGCACGGCGTGACCGCCATTCATCTGGGCCGCGCATCGCTGCGCGGCTCGGTGCCACCTACCCGCACGCTCGCCCCGGGCCGGGGTTCCGTGCCCCGTCCGAAGACGGGGCCCTGCACGTGCCTATTTGGTGTTGCTGCGCGTAGAGATTGCCCGTTTCACCCAAGCCGGATCGCGCACTTGCGCGCGGCCCGGCTTGGGTGCTGCTCGGCCCCCGGCTGACGCCGTGGCCGGGCGGCTTGCGCCACCCGGTTGCCGGCTCGCGCCGGCACCTCGCAGACCACCCGCGGCGGGGCGACCCGACCTGACTCGTCTCTGTTGCTCTGATCCTCACCTCGCGGTGGACAGCCGTTAGCTGCTACGCCGCCCTGCGCAGTCCGGACCTTCCTCCGGTGCGGCCTTTCGGCCCATGCACCAGCGGCGGTCCGGCTTGCTTCACTGTGCGATTATCGGCGTTTCGACAACGACGGGCAGCGGACATGAGGGCACAGAACATCCTGCAGACCATCGGCAACACGCCGCACATCCGCATCAACCGGTTGTTTCCGGGCGCCGAGGTGTGGATCAAGTCGGAGCGCGCCAATCCGGGCGGCTCGATCAAGGACCGGATCGCGCTGTCGATGATCGAGGACGCCGAGGCGCGCGGCCTGCTGAAGGCCGGCGGCACGATCGTCGAGCCGACCTCGGGCAACACCGGCGTCGGGCTGGCGATGGTGGCCGCCGTCAAGGGCTACCGCCTGGTGCTGGTGATGCCCGACAGCATGAGCATCGAGCGCCGCCGGCTGATGCTGGCCTACGGCGCCGCATTCGAGCTGACGCCGCGCGACAAGGGCATGAAGGGCGCGATCGCGCGCGCCGAGGAGATCGTCGCGGCCACGCCCGGCGCCTGGATGCCGCAGCAGTTCGACAACCCGGCCAACATCGAGGTGCACGTGCGCACCACCGCCGCCGAGATCGCAGCCGACTTCCCCGACGGGCTGGACGTGCTCATCACCGGCGTGGGCACCGGCGGCCACATCACCGGCTGCGCGCAGGTGCTCAAGGCGAAGTGGCGCGATCTGAAGGTGTACGCGGTCGAGCCCACGGCGTCGCCGGTGATCAGCGGCGGGCCGCCCGGGCCGCACCCGATCCAGGGCCTGGGCGCCGGCTTCATCCCGCGCAACCTGCACACCGCCGTGCTCGACGGCGTGATCCAGGTCGACGCCGAGCCGGCGCGCGAGATGGCGCGCCGCTGCGCACGCGAGGAAGGGCTGCTGGTGGGCATCTCCAGCGGCGCCGCGCTGGCGGCGATCGCGCAGAAGCTGCCCGAACTGCCGCCCGGCAGCCGGGTGCTGGGCTTCAACTACGACAGCGGCGAGCGCTACCTGTCGGTCGAAGGCTTCCTGCCGGCATAGCCGGCCCGATCGCCGGCTCGATCGCCGGCGCTCGTGATGGCGCCGATCTCGATCGGCCGGCATTCGGCAGCGGTTCGACCGCGGGTGGATCCGCCCGCATCGACGGGAGCAGCCCCGTCGCCGGCGAACGCCGCGTCGTCGAGCGGGGACGCATCGTCGTCGGCGCTGAAGCCCGAGATGCGGTCGACCTTGGCCGTCGCGCCGCAACGGGCATCGAATCAGACCCGGTCCAGCTCCGAGCCGCCGCTCAGGCTGTCGTTGCCTGCGCCGCCGTCCAGCAGGTCGCTGCCCTTGCCGCCCACCAGTGTGTCGTTGCCGTTGCCGCCGCAGAGGTGGTCGTTGCCGTCGCCGCCCATCAGCGAATCGTTGCCGCTGCCGCCAGCGAGAGTGTCGTTGCCGCCCTGGCCATCGAGCACGTCGTTGCCACGGTGGCCCTCGATCGTCTCGGCCTCGAGTTGCGCGACGTCGCGCGCCGCCACTCAGCGCACGAGCGGCAAGAGCCGCATGCGCTGCTTGCGCGGATCCAAGGTCATCAGGACACCCTGCTCGATCTCCGCAGCGCTGGCCGCCAGCGCGGGGATGACCCACGCGGCGCAGCTTGCGGGACGAACGTCCTCATCGCGCAACTGAATCACGCTCGGCGCACTCGCACCGGTGGCATGGAGCAAGGCGCCAAAGTCGAGATCGTGGGTGAACACCGCGAAGCCGTGATCGCGTGCCCAGACCATGATCTCCCGGTCGTCCGCGTCGTGGCGACCGATATCCTTCCAGTGCCGGGCTCCGATGCCCGCCGCCGCGAGCGGTGCCACCCACGCTGGCGGGATATTCATGTCCAGCAGGAGCTTCATCCCGCCGACAACGGCACTTCCCTCTCTTCCGCGCGCCAAGTCGCATAGGACAACGCGGCGCGGATGTCGGCGGCTTCGATGTAGGGGTAGAGATCGAGGATCTCCTGCTCGCTCGCGCCGCTGGCCAGAAGGCCGGTGATAGTTCCGACCGTGACACGCGTTCCACGAATGCAAGGCTTCCCGCCCATGACTGCCGGATCGAGGACGATGCGTTCGATTTGCGGGAATTGCATCGGACGATCTTAGGCCAGAAACATGGGGCGGGAAGTTCCCTCGCGCCTCGCGAATGACCCCGGCCCGGACTTCCGGCGCGTCGCGTCAGCCGGCCGCCTGCTGCAGCCGCGCGATGCGCTCTTCCATCGGCGGGTGGCTGGAGAACAGCGCCATCATCTTGCTGGGGCGCGCGCTGATGCCCATCGCCTGCAGCGTCTTCGGCATTTCGCCCGGGTCCAGCCCGCCCAGCCGCGCGAGCGCGTGGATCATCGGCTGCTTGTTGCCCATCAGCTTGGCCGAGCCGGCGTCGGCGCGGAACTCGCGCTGGCGCGAGAACCAGGCGACGATCATCGCGGCGACGAAGCCCAGCAGGATGTCCATCACGATCGTCGTGATGAAGTAGCCGGGCCCGACGCCGTCGCGCTCGTTCTTCAGGATCACGCGGTCGACGACGTAGCCGACCACGCGCGAGATGAACACGACGAAGGTGTTCATCACGCCCTGGATCAGCGTCATCGTCACCATGTCGCCGTTGGCCACGTGCGCGACTTCGTGGCCGATCACCGCCTCGACCTCCTCGCGCGTCATGCTCTGCAAGAGGCCGGTGGACACCGCCACCAGCGCCGAGTTCTTGAACGCGCCGGTGGCGAAGGCGTTGGGCGGGCCTTCGTAGATCGCCACCTCGGGCATGTTCACGCCCGCCTGGCCGGCGAAGCGGCGCACCGTCTCGACGATCCAGGCGTGCGTCGGGTCGCGCGACTCGTTGATGAGCTGCGCGCCGGTGCTGGCCTTGGCGATCGTCTTGCTCATCAGCAGCGAGATGATCGCGCCGCCGAAGCCGATCACCAGCGAGAACATCAGCAGCCCGCCGACGTTCAGGCCGTTGGCGTCCATCCAGCGGTTCAGGCCGAACACGTTGATGACGATGCCCAGCACGACCATCACGGCCAGGTTGGTCATCACGAACAGCAGGATTCTTTTCATTTGGCGAAACTCGGGGTAGGCAAACAGCGCGAAGGTGGGGCCGACCGCGCCGACTTAAAGGCCGGCGGCGCATTGTGCCGGCGGCCGCGCGTCAACTGCGTGCCGCCTTGGCGGCGCGCTTGTCGCGCAGGTACACATGCGTCTCGCGGCGCTCCAGGTCGAACAGCTGGGTCGCCTCGATCAGGTCGCTGAGCTTGCGCCAGCCGTAGTTGCGCGGGTCGAAGGAGGCCTGGTTGCCGATCTGCTGCCCCACGCGGCCCAGCGGCGACCAGCCGTCTTCGCCGGCGGCCGATTCGACCGCGTTGCGCAGCAGCGTCACGAGGCGCGCATCCTGCTTCAGCGCGGCGGTGTCCATGCGTGTGGGTGCCGCGTCGCCGTTGGCCTTGGCCGCCGCCTTGGGCTTGGCCACGGCTGTCTTGCCGGCCTTGGCCGCGCGGGGCTCTTCCGCCGCCGCCGGCTGGCCGAGGCTTTCCAGGTACAGGAAGCGCGAACAGGCGTTGACGAAGGGCAGCGGCGTCTTCTTGGCGCCGAAGCCGAAGACCTGCGCGCCCTTGGCCTTCAGGTGCATCACCAGCGGCGTGAAGTCGGCGTCCGACGACACGATGCCGAAGGCGTCGGGCTGGTCGGTGTACAGCAGGTCCATCGCGTCGATGACCATCACCATGTCGGTGGCGTTCTTGCCCTTGCTGTAGTCGAACTGCTGCACCGGGCGGATCGCGTATTCGTGCAGCACCGCCTCCCAGCCCTTGAGCCCGTCCTTCTTCCAGTTGCCGTAGGCGCGGCGGATGTTGGTCACGCCGGCCTTGGCCAGCTCGGCCAGGATCACGTCGATCTTGGCCGCCGGCGAGTTGTCGGCGTCGATCAGCAGGGCGATGCGCGGTTGCTTGTCGATCACGTGGGCTCTCCGTCGGTCAGCCGCCAGCGCAGCACCTGCCCGCCGGCCAGCGGCTTGAGCTGGTGCTCGCCGAAGGCCAGCGTCTCGGGCAGCGTCCAGTCCGCGCGCTTCAGCACGACGCGCGCGGTGTTGCGCGGCAGGCCGTAGAAATCGGCGCCGTAAAAGCTGGCGAAGCCCTCCAGCTTGTCCAGCGCGCCGGCGTCGTCGAAGGCCTGCGCGTACAGCTCCAGCGCCGCCAGCGCGGTGTAGCAGCCGGCGCAGCCGCAGGCATGCTCCTTCAGGTGCACGGCGTGCGGCGCGCTGTCGGTGCCGAGGAAGAACTTCGGCGATCCCGAGGTGGCGGCCGCCACCAGCGCCTGGCGGTGGCTTTCACGCTTGAGCACCGGCAGGCAGTACCAGTGCGGCCGCAAGCCGCCCTGGAACAGCGCGTTGCGGTTGTACAGCAGGTGGTGCGCGGTGATCGTCGCCGCCAGCGTGGCGCCGGCCTCGGCCACGTACTGCGCGGCGTCGCGGGTGGTGATGTGCTCGAACACCACCTTCAGGCCGGGGAAGCGGCGGCGCAGCGGATCGAGCACGCGCTCGATGAACACCGCCTCGCGGTCGAACAGGTCCACCGCCGGGTCGGTGACCTCGCCGTGCACCAGCAGCAGCAGGCCCTCGCGCTGCATCGCGTCCAGCGCCGCGTGGGTGTTGCGGATGTCGGTGACGCCGGCGTCGCTGTTCGTCGTCGCGCCGGCCGGATACAGCTTGAGCGCGACGATGCCGGCCGCGCGCGCGCGCCGGATCTCGTCGGGCGGCGTGCGGTCGGTCAGGTACAGCGTCATCAGCGGCTCGAACGCGGCGCCGGGCCCTTGTTGCGGCCGCGCGTCGACGATCCGCTGCCGGTAGGCCAGCGCCTGCGCGGTGGTCACGACCGGCGGCTGCAGGTTCGGCATCACGATCGCACGCGCGAACTGGCGCGCGCTGTGCGGCAGCACCGCGCGCAGCGCCGCGCCGTCGCGCAAATGCAGGTGCCAGTCGTCGGGGCGCGTCAGCGTCAGCGTCTCGAGCATCCGGCATTGTCGCATCGGCCTTCTCGAAGCCGGCGGCCCGCGGCTGCCGCCGGCGGCCGCGCTTGCCGCCCTGCGCCGGCCCGCAACTCAGCCGGCCGGCGGGGGCTCGCCCCGCGGCTTCAGATACGCGGCGTCGACGTCGGCGCATCGCTGCAACCGCTGCACGAGGGCGTCCAGCTGCTGCCGGGTGCAATGCGCGGCAGGCCGCAGCAGGTACCAGCGGCACCCCTCGGCATCGGTGGCGCCCGGGAACATCGGCTCCAGGCGCGCCGGCGCGTCGTGCATCACGGCCTGCAACCCGGCCACGCCGCGGCCCGCCTGCAGCGCCACGACCGCTTCGAGATGCTCGTCCATCGCGCGCAGCATATCGAGCTGCGCGCGCGGCGTGCGGCCGGGTTCGGAACTGGGGGACGGCATCCCCTAAGCCTAGGTGGTTGCCGACGGGCCGCACCGTAGCAGCATCCGTCCCGCACGCCGCCGACCTGCGTCGGCAGCACCCGCCGATGCGAGGCATCGGCACTTCGATCGGGAGATGGCCCCATGAGCAAGTTGCAGACCGCCGCCGAGATCATCGTGGTCGCGCGTCCCGAAGCCGAATTGCGCGTCGCGCGCGGCGCCGCGCCTGCAGGCGCCGCCGCGGCGGGCGTGTCGTCGCTCGGCCGCCTGCTGAAGTCGTCCAAGTGCGCGCTCGAACCGCTCTTCGGCGCCACCGAGGAGCGCGTGGCGAGCTGGGTCAGCCCGGGCGTCAGGGCCGCCGCGCCCGAGCACCCCGACCCGGCCACGTTCTACGCGCTGCGCGGCGATCTGAGCAACCACGAGAAGCTGATCGAGGGCCTGCTCAACGAGCCGTCGGTGCTGGGCGCGTACTACAAGCCGCCCGGCGAGCCGCCCGAGATGGAGCGGCCCAAGCCGCGCGACGCGATGCCCGACGCGCCGCTGGACATGGCGCCGGCGCCCACGCCGAACTTCGAAGCGCGCCAGGGCTATCTCGATGCCGCACCCGGCGGCATCGATGCGCGCTTCGGCTGGACCAAGACCGGAGGCCGCGGCGACGGCGTGCGCATCATCGACCTGGAGTGGGGCTGGAACTTCAGCCACGAAGATCTGCTGGCCGCCAGCGGCGGCCTGCTCGACGGCGCCAACGCCGCCGACACCGACCACGGCACGGCGGTGCTGGGCGTGATCGGCGGCGACGTGAACGGCTTCGGCGTGACCGGCATCGCGCCCAACGCGAACCTGTCGTCGATATCGTTCGTGAGCAACAGCTCCGCGCAGGCGATCCGCAAGGCCGCCGACCGCCTCGGGGCCGGCGACATCATCCTGCTCGAGATCCACCGGCCGGGCCCGGCCGCCACCGGCAGCGGGCAGTTCGGGTACATCGCGATCGAGTGGTGGCCCGACGACTTCGCCGCGATCCTGTACGCCACATCGCGCGGGATCATCGTCGTCGAAGCCGCCGGAAACGGTTCGCAGAACCTGGACGCTGCCGTCTACGGCACCCGGCCCGCCGGGTTCCCGAGCGGATGGCGCAACCCGTTCAACCGTGCCAACGCGCAGTGCGGCGCGATCCTGGTCGGCGCCGGCGCACCGCCGCCGGGCACGCACGGCCGCAGCCACGGCGCCGACCGCTCGCGGCTGGACTTCTCGAACTACGGCGCAGCCGTCGACGTGCAGGGCTGGGGCCGCGAGGTGACCACCACCGGCCGCAGCTGGGGCGTGGCCGACCTGCACAACGGCGGCGGCAACGCCTGGTACACCGACCAGTTCTCCGGCACCTCGAGCGCCAGCCCGGTCGTGGTCGGCGCCTGCGCGGTGATGCAGGGATGGCTGCGCGCGAGCGGCAAGCCGCTGCTGACGAGCGTGGGCGCGCGCGACCACTTCCGCGCCTGCGGCTCGATCCAGCAGGACGAGCCCGGCCGGCCGGCCACGCAGCGCATCGGCCGCCGGCCCGACCTGCGCGCGCTGCACGCGCGCCTGTATCCGAAGCTGGCCGTCAAGGACGCCAAGGACGTGGTCAAGGAGGTCAAGGAGCTGAAGGAGAAGGACCTCAAGGAGCGCAAGGAACTGAAGGAACTGAAGGAGAAAGACACCAAGGAGCGCAAGGAGCTGGTCAAGGAGCACAAGGAGCTGAAGGAGAAGGAACGCAAGGAGATCGTCGAGAAGCAGCTCGAGAAGCGCCTCGAGAAGGGGCTGGAGGGCGGCGGGCTGCGCGGGCGGGCCGCGCCGGATGCCGCGCCGCCTGCCGGCATCGCGGAGCGCCTGGAGGCGCTGGAAGCCGCCGTCACCGGCCTGATCACGCTGGTGCAGGGCCAGGCGCAGGGCGCGCACTTCATCGAGCCCGACTCGCGGCCCGATGTCGGCAGCGATGTCTACGGGCTGGGCGACCCGGAAGACGGCCCGTGACCGAGCGGCGCGTGCGCTGGCTCGTCGTGCACGACCTGCACGACGCGGCCGGCGTGTGGCTCGGGAATCGGCTGCGGGCCTGCCTGCGTGCCGACGCCGCCGATGCGATGCTGGTGCTGCCGGCGCCGGCACTGACGCTGCACGCGCGCTTCGACCTGCGCATCGCCGGCGGCCGAACCGAATCGACGGTGCGGCTGCGCCTGCCGGGCCGGCCCGAGCAGACCGTCGAGAGCACGTCGGTCGCCGGCGTGTTGTGGCGCGCGCACGCCGTGTGGATGCCCGCGCCGGGCAGGCTGCCCACCGCCGAGGCGTCGTATCAGGCGATGGAGCGGCACGCGCTGCTGCTGGCGTGGCTGCACGGCCTGGGCGCCGCGTGCGCGAACCGCCCGCGCGCCGACTCGCTGAACGGCCCGGCCTGGAGCCCCGCCACCTGGTGCGCAAAGGCTGCCGCCTGCGGCCTGCCCGTGGCCGTGGGCCCCGGTGCAGGCCTGCAGGCCGCGCCGGCCCTCTTCGTGGTCGACGACTGCGTCCGCTGGCAGGCCGGCTGCGGCGACGCGACCGACCGAGCCGCGCCCGCGGTTGCGCTGCAGCAGGCGGTGCTGCGCCTGGCGCGAAGCGAGGGCTGCACCTGCCTGGCGCTGTATGGTGCCGGCGACGCGCGCGGGCGCTGGCGGTTCACCGCAGCGGATCCTTGCCCCGACCTGCGCCGGGCCGGCGGTGCCGACGAGCTGCTGATCCCGGCGCTCGCACGCCGCCTGGGGTTGCCCGCGCCCGCGCAGCGCCCGCCGCAGCGGGCCGATGCGCACGCCCTGCCGACGGGCGCACCGGCGGTTCCCGCATGAGGCCGCCACGCCGCCCCGAGGGCGGATGCCGGCGCGCGCGCGGCGCTGAGGTTGCCTGATGAGCAGCCCCCGCGTGGCAGTGCTCGGCGTCGACCGCGACGGGCCGACCCGGATGCTGCTGGCCGCGCTGCAGGCCGAAGGCGTGCCGGCGCTGCATCTCGACCAGCGCCGCTTCGCCGAGTTGCCGCGCGGCTTGGCGATCAGCGGCCTGTACCTGCGGCCCGTCGAGGCGCGCCGGCTGTTCGCGGCCGACCCCGGGCGCGCATCGGCCTGCGAAGCGTGGACCCAGGCCTGGTGCGACCTGGCCGAACGCATCGAGGCGCGCGTCGCGAACCGGCCCGGCGCGATGGCCAGCAACGCCAGCAAGCCCTACCAGTCGCAGCGCCTGATGGCGCTGGGCTTCGACGTGCCGCCGATGCTGCTGACCGACGACCCCGGGCAGGTGCTCGAGTTCGAGCGCGAGCACGGCCCGCTGATCTTCAAGAGCGCCAGCGGGGTGCGGTCGATCGTGCGGCCGTTCGATGCTCGGGCCCGGTCGCGGCTCGATCGCATCCGCCATTGCCCGACGCTGTTCCAGAAGCGGCTGACGGGCACGAACGTGCGCGTGCATGTGGTCGGCACCGAAGCCTTCGCCACCGAGGTCGACAGCGACGGCCTCGACTACCGCTACGCCGGCACCGAGGGCCTCGCCACCGATCTGCGCGCGACCACGCTCGATGCCCGCACCCGCTGGCTGTGCATCCGCGCCGCGCACGAACTCGGCCTGCCGCTGGCCGGACTCGACCTGATGCTGGCCGACGACGGCCGCAGCTACTGCTTCGAGGTCAACCCGAGCCCGGCCTACAGCTGGTACGAGGACGCCACCGGCCAGCCGATCGCGCGCGCGCTCGCGCGCTGGCTGGCCTGCGCCGACGCGGCCTAGTGCAGTGTTCCACTCTGTGCAGCACATGAAACCGCGCCTTTGCCGCCCTGGCGTCGTTGCAAATCCTCGCGATGCCACTGGGCATCGCTACGGTTTGCGCCTAGCCAGGACGACAAATCCATCGGTTTTCTTCAGTGCTGCACAGAGTGGAACACTGCACTAGCGGCGCTGCCGCACCAAACCGAACTCGGCGCCAGCCGGCGCGGTGCCGGCCTCGCCGCTGCGCTGCAAGCGCCACATCTCGGCGTAGCGGCCGCCGCGCTCGAGCAGTTCGGCATGCGTGCCGATCTCGACGATGCGGCCGCCGTCGAGGACGACGATGCGGAAGGCATCGACCACCGTGCTCAGCCGGTGCGCGATCACCAGCGCCGTCTTGCCCGCAGCCGCGCTCTTCAGCTCGGCCTGGATCGCGCGTTCGTTGGCCGAGTCGAGCGCCGACGTGGCCTCGTCGAAGATCAGGATCGGCGGGTTCTTCAGCAGCGTGCGCGCGATCGCCACGCGCTGCTTCTCGCCGCCCGACAGCTTCAGGCCGCGCTCGCCGACCATCGTGCCGTAACCCCGCGGCGTGGCGGCGATGAAGGCGTGGATGTGCGCGGCGCGCGCCGCCGCCTCGATCTCGGCCGCCGACGCGCCCGGCCGGCCGTAGCCGATGTTGTAGGCGATGGTGTCGTTGAACAGCACCGTGTCCTGCGGCACGATGCCGATCGCGCGGCGCAGGCTCGCCTGCGTGACCGCGCGGATGTCCTGGCCGTCGATCGTGATCCGGCCGCCGTCGTCCGCGACGTCGTAGAAGCGGTACAGCAGCCGCGCCAGCGTGCTCTTGCCGGCACCCGAAGGGCCGACCACGGCGAGCGTGCGGCCGGCCGGGATCTCGAAGCTCAGGTCGTGCAGGATGGTCCGCGCGGCGCCGCCCTCGGGGCGGTCGTACGCGAAGGACACATGCTCGAAGCGCACCACGCCGGCGCGCACGCGCAGGTCCGGCGCGCCCGGCGCGTCGGCCACCTCGCGCTCGCGCTCGAGCAGCGCGAACATCTTGTGCAGGTCGGTCAGGCTCTGCTTGATCTCGCGGTACAGCACGCCGAGGAAGTTCAGCGGGATGTACAGCTGGATCATGAAGGCGTTGATCATCACCAGGTCGCCCAGCGTCAGCCGCCCGGCGACCACGCCTTCGGTCGCGCGCCACAGCATCGCCACCAGCGCCGCGGCGATCACCAGCTGCTGGCCGGCGTTGAGCAGCGACAGGCTGCTCTGGCTCTTCAGCGCCGCGCGCCGCAGCCGCTCGAGGTTCTCGTCGTAGCGCTGCGCCTCGAAGTCTTCGTTGTTGAAGTACTTGACGGTCTCGTAGTTCAGCAGCGAATCGATCGCGCGCGCGTGCGCGGTCGAATCGAGCTCGTTCATCTGGCGGCGAAAGCGGGTGCGCCACTCGGTGATGCCGACGGTGAAGGCGACGTAGACCACCAGCGCGGCGGCGGTGATCCACGCGAACGCGGCGTCGAACTTGACCGCCAGCAGCGTCAGCACCATCGCCACCTCGATCGCCGTGGGCACGATGCTGTAGAGCGAATAGGAGATCAGCGACTGCACCGCGCGCGTGCCGCGCTCGATGTCGCGCGTCATGCCGCCGGTCTGGCGCTCGAGGTGAAAGCGCAGGCTCAAGCCGTGCAGGTGGCGGAACACCTCGAGCGAGATGCTGCGCGCCGCGCCTTCGGTGGCCTTGGCGAAGATCAGCTCGCGCGCCTCGGTGAACAGCGTGGTGCACAGGCGCAATCCGGCGTAGGCGAGCAGCAGCCCGACCGGCACGACCAGCAGTGCGCGCGCGTCGCCGGGCGGCAGCGCGAGTGCATCGACCAGGTGCTTCAGCAGCACCGGCACGCCGACGTTGGCCGCCTTGGCCGCGACCATGAAGGCGAGCGCGGCGCCCACCCGCCAGCGGTAGCGCCACAGATACGGCAGCAGCCGGCGCAGCGTCGCCCAGTCGGCGCGGCTGCCGCCGGCAGCAGCGGCGGCGCTCGGCGGCAGGTTCAGGGCGGCGGCGTGGCGGCGCATCGGGTCGGGATGGAAGAATCGGCGGCTTTCAACACAGCCCCGAGGTGACGGCGATGAACCACCCCAACGGCACGGCCGCCCTCTCGCGGCCCCCGAGTGTGCCCGACGACAGCGTGCTGGTGCTGCGGGTGATGCCGCTGCCGGCCGACGTCAACAGCAACGGCGACGTCTTCGGCGGCTGGATCATGGCGCAGGTCGACATGGCCGGCGCGGTGCTGCCCAGCCGCATCGCGCGCGGCCGGATCGCGACCGTCGCGGTCAACGAGTTCATCTTCAAGCAGCCGGTGTCGATCGGCGACCTGCTGAGCTTCTATGCGCGCGTGCTGCGTGTGGGCCGCAGCTCGGTGACGGTGCACGTGGAAGTGTTCGCCGAGCGCAACCCGGCCGACCCGCAGGTCGTCAAGGTGACCGAGGCAAACCTGACCTACGTGGCGATCGACGGCGAGGGCAAGCCGCGGCCGCTGCCGCCGCAGTAGGCCGCGGTAGGCCGCGGTCAATCGACGAAGAAGTCGGGGATCAGATCCTTGGTCCCCGGCGTCACGCTGTAGGGCTCGAAGTCGGTCACGCCGTGCTCGGCCAGCAGCGCGTCGTCGATGAAGAAGTTGCCGCTCACCTGCCGCGCGTCGCTGGTCAGGATCAGGTAGGCGGCGTCGGCCAGGATCTGCGGCTTGCGGCACTTGCCGATGTCCACGCCCGGGATCATCTGCAGCGCCGAGGTGTAGACCGCGGTGCGCGGCCACAGGCTGTTGACGCCGATGCCGTGGCGGCGGAATTCGCCGGCGTGGCCGAGCGTGCACAGGCTCATGCCGTACTTGGCCATGCTGTAGGCGACGTGGTGCTGGAACCAGTGCGTACGCATCGCGAGCGGCGGGCTCAGGTTCAGCACGTGCGGATTGCGCCCCGTCTGCGCGCTCTTGATCAGCTCGCCCAGGCAGGCCTGGGTGCACAGGTAGGTGCCGCGCGCGTTGACGCCGTGCATCAGGTCGAAGCGCTTCATCGGCGTGCCCGGCGTGTCGGTCAGGCTGATCGCGCTGGCGTTGTTGACCAGGATGTCGATGCCGCCGAAGCGCGCCACCGCCTGCGCGACCGCGGCGAGCACGCTCGCTTCGTGGCGGATGTCGGCGGCCACCGGCAGCGCCTGCCCGCCGGCGGCCTCGATCTCGGCGGCCGCGGTGTGGATGGTGCCCGGCAGCCGCGGGTCGGGCTCGGCCGTCTTCGCGACGACCACGATGTTGGCGCCGTCGGCGGCCGCGCGCCTGGCGATCGCCAGGCCGATGCCGCGCGACGCGCCGGTGATGAACAAGGTCTTGCCGTGCAGGTTCATCCGGGATCTTTCATCGCGGCGAGCTGGGCCACGTGGACGGCGAGCGCCTCGCCGCAGATGCGGTACACCGGTTCGCCCGGGTGGAAGCCGTCGCTGGCCATCGACTCGGGGCCGAGCTCGATCGCAATCGGCACGTGCGACACGTCGCCGCGCGTGGCCGCCCAGTGCGCCATCGCGTCGTCGTGGGCGCGCGCCTCGGCGCCCATGATGTGCCGCAGCGGCTGCGGCAGCAGCGGGAAACGGTGCACCGGCGGCAGCGGCGCGAACACCACGTGGCGCGCGCAGCCCGACAGCAGCAGCCAGTCGGCGAGCGCGGCGCGGTGCGCCACCGCGCGCCGCGGCGGCACCAGGTCGATGATGTCGTTGACGCCCGTCAGGATCACCGCGAAGTCGGACGCGGCGCCGCCGGCCGCGTCGCGGCGCAGCAGCTCGTGCACCTGATGCGTGGTCAGCCCGGTCTGCGCGTGCAGCCGCCAGTGCACCGGCCGGTTCGCCTCGCTCTTGAGCCTGCGGCTGAAGTGGCCGGCCAGCGCCTGATCCTGGTGCGCGACGCCGACGCCGGCGGCCGACGAATCGCCGCCGATCAGCACCCGCAACGGCTTGCCGCGGCCGGGCAGCACGCCGGCGCGCGCGCCGTCGGGCTCGGGCAGCACGGGGGCGCGCCGGCGCGTGCCCGCCGCCTGTGCCACCAGCAGCGGCGCCAACGCGAGCTTGAGCGCGAACGCCACCGGACGGCCCCCGTCAGAACTTCGTGAAATCCGGCTTGCGCTTCTCGAAGAAGGCCTGGAAGGCCTCGCGCGCCTCGGGGCTGCGCAGCGCCTGGGCGAACACCTCGCCTTCGGTGCGGATCGTCTGCAGGACCGCCTCGCGCTGCGGGCCGCGCAGCAGCCTCTTCGCGGCACGCACCGCGCCCGGCGGCAGCGCGTTGAAGCGCTCGGCGATGCGGCGCGCATGGTTGGCCACTTCGCCCGCCGGCAGCACCGCGTTGGCGATGCCCAGATCGACGGCTTGCGCACCGGTGAAGGGATCGCCGAGCAGCAGCTTCTCGGCCGCGCGCGCCTGGCCGATGCGCTGCGGCAGCAGCAGGCTGGACGCGAACTCGGGCACCAGCCCGAGGCCGACGAAGGGCATCGCCAGACGCGCGTCGTCGGCCACGAAGACCAGGTCGCAGTGCAGCAGCATCGTCGTGCCGATTCCGATCGCCGCGCCGGTGACCGCGGCCACCACCGGCTTGTCGCAATCGAGCAGCGCGCGCATGAAGCCGAACACCGGCGACTCGCTGCTCTCGCTGCCCGAGCCGCTGCCGGCCGAGCGCTTCATGAAGTCCTCGAGGTCGTTGCCCGAAGTGAAGATGCCCGGCTGGCCGGTGATCAGCACCGCGCGCACCGCCGCGTCGGCCTTGGCCGCGGCGAGCGCATCGGCCATCGCCTGGTACATCGCGATCGTCAGCGCGTTCTTCTTCTCGGGGCGCGCGATCTCGATCGTCGCGACGCCGTTCAGGGTGGCGGTGCGGATGCTCATGCGTGC